>NZ_JBFALJ010000036.1:0-90016 GCF_040660195.1 Streptomyces sp. NPDC050147
GTCTCCGCCAGATCCAGTACCGCAGCAACCTCATCGACGGATGCCTCGCCGAAACCGGCCTCATCTTGACGACATCACGCCAACAAGGTCAGTAGCAGCCCCCTGGCCGCGGGCCCCGGATCGCTCTCTAGACTTCCCGGCATGGGAATTGAGTCCGTCGTCCAGGTCACCGGCCTGGTCAAGCGGTACGGCAAGAAGACCGCGGTGGACGGCCTCGACCTGCGGGTCCGCGCGGGCACCGTCACCGCTGTCCTCGGGCCGAACGGCGCCGGGAAGACCACCACGATCGAGACGTGCGAGGGCTATCGCAGGCCGGACGCGGGCACGGTCCGCGTCCTTGGCCTCGACCCGGTACGCGAGGCCGGCGCGCTGCGCCCCCGCATCGGCGTCATGCTCCAGTCCGGCGGCGTCTACTCCGGTGCCCGCGCCGACGAGATGCTGCGTCACATGGCGAAGCTGCACGCGCACCCCCTGGACGTGGGCTCGCTCATCGAACGCCTGGGCCTGGAGAGCTGCGGCCGCACCACCTACCGGCGGCTCTCCGGCGGCCAGCAGCAGCGCCTCGCGCTCGCGATGGCGGTGGTCGGACGGCCCGAACTGATCTTCCTGGACGAGCCGACCGCGGGCCTGGACCCACAGGCACGCCGGGCCACCTGGGATCTCGTACGTGATCTGCGCACCGACGGCGTCAGCGTCATCCTCACCACGCACCACATGGACGAGGCCGAGCAGCTCGCCGACGAGGTCGCGATCATCGACGCGGGCAAGGTCATCGCCGAGGGCACCCCGGAGGAGCTGTGCCGCGGCGGCGCCGAGAACACCCTGCGCTTCTCCGGGCGTCCCGGACTCGACGTCGGCTCGCTCCTCAAAGCGCTGCCGCCCGACTCGGCGGCGGCCGAACTCACCCCCGGCGCCTACCGCGTGAGCGGCACGGTCGACCCGCAGCTGCTCGCCACGGTCACCTCCTGGTGCGCCCAGCACGGTGTGATGCCGGAGAAGATCGCCGTCGAACGCCACACCCTGGAAGACGTCTTCTTGGAGCTCACAGGCAAGGAGCTGCGCGGATGAGCGCCGCCGGTACGTACACACCGAAGCCGGGCGCCGCCCCGCTCCCCCGCATGATCGCCGCGCAGGCGGCGCTCGAGACGAAGATGCTCCTGCGCAACGGCGAGCAGCTGCTGCTCACGGTGGTGATCCCGGCCCTCCTGCTGGTGTTGTTCAGCGCGGTCGACATCGTCGACACGGGCAAGGGCGAAGCCGTGGACTTCCTCGCGCCCGGCATCCTCGCCCTCGCCGTGATGTCGACGGCGTTCACCGGGCAGGCCATCGCCACGGGCTTCGAGCGGCGCTACGGCGTGCTCAAGCGGCTCGGCGCCTCGCCGCTGCCCCGCTGGGCGCTGATGGCGGCGAAGACCCTGTCGGTCCTGGTCACCGAGGTCCTGCAGATCGTCCTCCTCACGGTGATCGCCTTCGCGCTCGGCTGGTCACCGCACGGCAGCCCCTTCGCCGTGCTCCTCCTCCTGATCCTCGGCACCGCGGCCTTCTCCGGCCTCGGACTGCTGATGGCCGGCACCCTGAAGGCCGAGGCGACGCTCGCCGCCGCGAACCTCGTCTTCCTGCTGCTGCTGGTGGGCGGCGGTGTCATCGTGCCGCTGGACAAGTTCCCGGACGCCGCCCAGGCGGTGCTCGGCCTGCTGCCGATCTCCGCCCTCTCGGACGGCCTGCGGGACGTGCTCCAGGACGGCGCGGGGATGCCGTGGGGGAACCTCGGGATTCTGGCGGTCTGGGCGGTCGTCGGGCTCGGGGCGGCGGGCAAGTTCTTCCGCTGGGAGTAGGCGGGCGAGCGGACCGGGCGTAAGGCGCGTCACAGAAGCACCGGATACGTCCCCCTCGTGAAGCCGTGCACAAGCGGCCCCCTACGATGGGCCCGTGCCAAACGTGACCCGAGCCGACGCCGCTCAAGCCGTGCGCAATCCGCTCGCCTTCATCGCCGAGCGCTGGACCCCGCAGCAGCGGACCGTCCGGCGCGCCGCCCTCATCTCGCTCGCGATGACGGTGTGCATCGTGGTCACCGGCGGCGCCGTCCGTCTCACCGGTTCCGGCCTCGGCTGCCCGACCTGGCCCAAGTGCACCGACGAGTCCCTGACGGCCACCCACGAGATGGGTTTCCACGGATACATCGAGTTCGGCAATCGCCTGCTGACGTACGTGCTCTGCGCGGCCGTCGGCTGGGCGATCATCACGGCGCGCTCGCAGAAGCCGATGCGGCGCAGCCTGACGCGGCTCGGCTGGGTCCAGTTCTGGCTGGTCATGGGCAACGCCGTGCTGGGCGGCATCGTGGTGCTCGTCGGCCTGAACCCGTGGACGGTCGCGGCGCACTTCCTGCTCTCCACCGCCCTGATCGCGGTCGCCGTCACGATGTGGCAGCGCACCCGCGAGGGCGACGGCGAGGCGCGTCCGCTGGTCGGCAAGGCCGTGGCGCAACTGGTGTGGTTCCTGGTCGCGGCGTCCGTGCTGCTCATCGCGGTCGGCACGATCGTGACGGGCTCCGGTCCGCACGCGGGCGACTCCAGCGAGGTGCCGCGGATGGGCTTCGACTGGGAGACCGTCAGCAAGCTGCACGCCGTGCTCGCCTGGATCGTGGTGACACTGACGTTCGCCCTGTGGTTCGTCCTCAAGGCGGTCGACGCCCCCAAGGGCCCGCTGCACCGCACCCGCGACCTGTTCCTGATCCTGCTCGCCCAGGGTGCGATCGGGTATGTCCAGTACTTCACGGACCTGCCCGAGGTCCTCGTCGGCCTGCACATGTTCGGCTCGTGCGTGGTCTGGATCGGCGTGATGCGCGTCCTGCTCTCACTGCGCGAACGGCCGTACGCCACCGCCGACGTGCCCTCCCAGACCGGCGACTCCCAGCTGTCGGCCGTCTGACGCCTGAGAGTCCTCAGGCGTCCGCGAGCCCGTACACGCGGCGGGCGTTGCCCGCCGCGATGAGCCCCGCGACGCGCTGCGCGTCCGGCAGCGCCCACGCACCCTCCGCGACCCATCCGCCGAGCACGCGCCCCAGCGCCTCCCCGAAGAGCCGCGCGCCCACCACGTGCAGCTCGGGAAGGCCGTGGGCGCCGCTGGAGAACAGCAGCTTGCCGAAGGGCGCGAGCTCCAGGATCTCCGCGAGCACGGCGGCGGCGCGGGCCCCCGTGCGCACCAGGGCGGGGCCCAGATCGGCGTACACGTGCGGGAAGATCCCCGCGAGGTCCGCAGCGTTGCGGTGGTACGGATAACCGTGCAGCAGCACCAGATCGGTGCCGAGCCCCGCGGTCGCCCGCGCGAAACCGCCGAAGTACCCCTGCGGGTCACCGGCCCCCGCGTGCAGTTGCAGCGGACGCCCCGACGCGACGGCGATCCACAGCAGGTGCCTGAGCAGCACGGGGTCCTGGAGCGCCCCGCCCACCTGCCGCCGGGCCAGCCAGCGGCCCGCCGCTCCCCGCACCTCGCCGGGGCCCGGCGGTTCGGGGGCCAGGGCGAGAGAGCGCCGCACGCCCGCGACCGAGGTGAACGCGACGGCGTTCGCGGCGGCGGCGTGCACCGACTCGGCGAGGTTGGCGAGGAACGAGTCGACGGTGCCGGAGGTGTCGGCCACCTGTTCGGCCAGTAATTCCAGGCGGACGATCTCGTGAGCGTCGGCGTCACCGGTGGACGCCATCTCGCCGGGCCCCGTCAGATCGCCGGGCAGCCCCGTGTCGACGAGGTACGTCGTGATGCCGCTGCCCCGCAGCAGCCGCCGCCCCGACTCCAGGACACCCAGATCGCGGCGGCGGGCGAGATAGCGGGCGGGCGGGCAGTGCGGTTCGAGGCCGAGCAGCGGCGGGCACCAGCGGCGTACGGCGAAGCCCGTCTGGGTGTCGAAGAAGGTGGTGCCGGGCGCGGGCGGGCCCTCGCCGCGGCCGAGGTGGGCCTCGAAGGTGCCGAGGCCCAGCTCCGTGCGCAGCACACCGTGGCAGTACTGGTCCACCAGGGACGGCGTTTCGATCATCCGGGCTCCCTGCGGACGGACCGTGCTCTTGTCCGTCCTAACGGGTGACCCGGGCGTCAGGTGTTGCTTGCGGCCGTTCCGTCCGCGACGGCCTCAGCCGTTGCTCGGGCCGCCGAGCTGGATGCCGGCCATGCGCGACCACTCGTACGGGCCGGTCTTCACCTTGGCCGCGAAGTCACCGTCGAACTCCTCGTGGACGGTGATCCCGGCCTTCTCGACGGCGCTCTGCGCGATGGCGTAGGTGGGCGCCACCAGGTCGCCCCAGCCGCCGTCCTCGCCGACCAGGACGATGCGAGTGCCTTCGTGCCCGATGTACGCGACCTGGCCCTCGGCGCCGCCGTGCGCCTTGGCGAAGGCACCGATCTGCTTGGCCAGCTTCGCCGCCTTCTTCTCCGCGCGGGCGGCCTGCTTGCTGTCCTCAACCTGCTGCGTCTCTGCCATAGCCAGGATGCTACCGACGGGTAGATCAACTGGCGACGGGCGGGGCGCGTGGCGTTGGACACCACGCGCCCCGCCCGTCGGCGAAGTCCTGAGGACTCAGCGGAGGAAGGGGTCCACCGCCACCGCGACGAAGAGCAGCGAGACGTAGGTGATCGACCAGTGGAAGAGCCGCATCTCCTTGAGCTTGCCGCCGGTCACCTCGGCCTTGGCGCGGTTCTGCAGGCCGTGCGCCTCCCACAGCCACCAGCCGCCGGTCACGAAGGCGACCGCGGTGTAGAACCAGCCGGTGTAGCCGAGCGGCTGCAGCAGCAGCGAGACGGCGACCATCACCCAGCTGTAGAGGACGATCTGACGCGCGACCACCTTGTTCGAGGCGACGACCGGCAGCATCGGCACGCCCACGCGGGCGTAGTCCTCCTTGACCTTCATGGACAGCGGCCAGTAGTGCGGCGGCGTCCAGAAGAACATGACGAGGAAGAGGATGACCGGCGCCCACGACAGGGAGTTGGTGACCGAGGACCAGCCGATGAGGACCGGCATACAGCCCGCGATGCCGCCCCAGACGATGTTCTGCGAGGTCCGGCGCTTCAGGATCATCGTGTAGACGACCACGTAGAAGAGCAGCGCGCCGAGGGCGAGCCACGCGGACAGCCAGTTGACGACGAGGCCGAACAGCAGCGTGGAGGCGACCGCCAGCGCGACGCCGAAGACGAGGCACTCGCGGGGGCTGACCATGCCCGTGACCAGGGGCCTCTGGGACGTGCGGTCCATGAGGGCGTCGATGTCACGGTCGATGTACATGTTGAGCGCGTTTGCGCCGCCCGCCGAGAGGTAACCCCCCAGACAGGTCACGAAGACCAGCCAGAGGTCGGGCACCCCCTGCTCGGCGAGGAACATCACCGGAACGGTGGTGATCAGGAGGAGCTCGATGATTCGCGGCTTGGTCAGCGCCACGAACGCCATGACACGGGCCCCGAGCGGCCGGTGGCTTGGGCTAGAGCTCGCCCCGATTGCTCCCGCTGGACGGGATTCAACGGCCGTCACGCACACCCCTGACAGAGACTTCCCAGCAAGCCGCGTCGGACGTTCAGACATGAAGATCCGGTAAAGGCTCGCGCGTACCACGCCACTGTAGACGTTGCCCATACCTCGCCCTTCGCGGGGGTGGGGTCGTGTTGAGCGGCATGTTGGTACGCCCGAAACACGGGCTCGACACCCATTCAGATGAGCGGTGCGGTACTCGTTCCGAGAGTCCAGATGAGCGGCCTGTGGATCACATGGTGAACACCGTGGATCCCTTTCAGGAGGCGGATACCGGCACACCCCGGCACTCTGGAATGACTCGAAAAAATGCACGTCTTTACAGCGGTAGGCTCGACATTGGCCGGTGGGATCTACATCGCCGGCATTCGACATTGTGGAGAGGAGCCCTGACTCAGGGTGAGCACCAAGCCGACCACCACAGACCTCGAGTGGACCGAACTGGACCAGCGGGCTGTTGATACTGCCCGCGTCCTGGCCATGGACTCCGTACAGAAGGTCGGCAACGGCCATCCTGGTACGGCCATGAGCCTCGCGCCCGCCGCGTACACCCTCTTCCAGAAGGTGATGCGGCACGATCCCGCGGACGCCGACTGGACCGGGCGCGACCGGTTCGTCCTTTCCGCGGGCCACTCGTCCCTGACCCTCTACATCCAGCTCTACCTGGCCGGCTTCGGCCTGGAGCTCGATGACCTGAAGGCGTTCCGCACGTGGGGTTCCAAGACCCCCGGCCACCCGGAGTACGGGCACACCACGGGCGTGGAGACGACGACCGGTCCCCTCGGCCAGGGCGTCGCGAACGCCGTGGGCATGGCGATGGCCGCCCGCTACGAGCGTGGCCTGTTCGACCCGGAGGCCGCTGCCGGCGAGTCGCCGTTCGACCACCACATCTTCGCGATCGCGGGCGACGGCTGTCTCCAGGAGGGCATCTCCAGCGAGGCGTCGTCGCTGGCCGGGCACCAGAAGCTCGGCAACCTCGTACTGCTGTGGGACGACAACCACATCTCCATCGAGGGCGACACGGAGACCGCGGTGTCCGAGGACACCATGAAGCGGTACGAGGCCTACGGCTGGCACGTCCAGCGCGTGGAGCCCAAGGAGAACGGCGACCTCGACCCGGCCGCCCTGTACAAGGCGATCCTGGCCGCGAAGGCGGAGACGGAGCGCCCCTCCTTCATCGCGATGCGTTCGATCATCGCCTGGCCCGCGCCGAACGCGCAGAACACCGAGGCCGCGCACGGCTCGGCGCTCGGCGACGAAGAGGTCGCGGCCACCAAGCGCGTCCTCGGCTTCGACCCGGAGCGGACCTTCGAAGTCTCGGACGAGGTCCTCGCGCACACCCGCGCCGCCCTCGACCGCGGCCGTGACGCCAAGGCCGAGTGGGAGAAGGGCTTCGCCGCCTGGCGGACCGCCAACTCCGCGCGCGCCGCCGAGTTCGACCGCGTCGCCGCGGGTGAGCTGCCGGCCGGCTGGGAGGAGAAGCTCCCGGTCTTCGAGACGGGCAAGGGCGTCGCGACGCGTGCTGCGTCCGGCAAGGTCCTGCAGGCGCTCGGCGCGGTGATCCCCGAGCTGTGGGGCGGCTCCGCCGACCTCGCCGGCTCGAACAACACCACGATCGACAAGACGTCGTCGTTCCTCCCGGCGGGCAACCCGCTGCCGGAGGCGAACCCGTACGGCCGCACGATCCACTTCGGTATCCGCGAGCACGCCATGGCCGCGGAGATGAACGGCATCGCGCTGCACGGCAACACGCGCATCTTCGGCGGCACCTTCCTGGTGTTCTCCGACTACATGCGCAACGCCGTGCGTCTGTCCGCGCTGATGCACCTTCCGGTGACGTACGTCTGGACGCACGACTCCATCGGTCTCGGCGAGGACGGCCCGACGCACCAGCCGGTCGAGCACCTGGCCTCGCTGCGCGCCATCCCCGGCCTGAACGTGGTCCGCCCGGCGGACGCGAACGAGACGGCGGTCGTGTGGCGCGAGATCCTCAAGCGCTACACCAAGGAGTTCGGCAAGGGCGCCCCGCACGGCCTCGCGCTGACCCGTCAGGGCGTGCCGACGTACGACCGCGAGGTCACCGAGGGCGCGGTCAAGGGTGGCTACGTCCTGTTCGAGGCCGACGGCGGCACCCCCGAGGTCGTCCTCATCGGCACCGGCTCCGAGGTGCAGCTCGCCGTCGAGGCGCGCGAGCAGCTCCAGGCCGCGGGCGTTCCGACGCGCGTCGTCTCGATGCCGTGCGTCGAGTGGTTCGAGGCGCAGGACCAGGGGTACCGCGACAGCGTCCTGCCGCCGTCCGTCAAGGCGCGCGTGGCGGTCGAGGCGGGCATCGGCCTGACCTGGCACCGCTTCGTGGGTGACGCCGGCCGCATCGTTTCGCTGGAACACTTTGGCGCTTCCGCGGACGGCAAGGTGCTGTTCCGTGAGTTCGGGTTCAGTGCCGATCACGTCGCCGCCGCAGCCCGGGAATCCATCGAAGCCGCTCAGCGCTGACGCGAACATACGACCAAGTAGGAGATGTAATCCTCATGACAGACGCACTCAAGCGCCTCTCCGACGAAGGCGTCGCGATCTGGCTGGACGACCTGTCGCGCAAGCGGATCACGTCCGGCAACCTCGCCGAACTGATCGACCAGAGCCACGTGGTGGGTGTCACGACGAACCCGTCGATCTTCCAGAAGGCGATCTCGCAGGGCGACGGCTACGACCAGCAGCTCTCGGAGCTCGCCGCCCGCGAGGTCACGGTCGAAGAGGCCATCCGCATGATCACGACGGCGGACGTCCGTGACGCCGCCGACATCCTGCGCCCGGTCTTCGACGCGACGGGCGGCCAGGACGGCCGCGTGTCCATCGAGGTCGACCCGCGCCTGGCGCACAACACGAAGGCCACGACGGCCGAGGCCAAGCAGCTCGCCTGGCTGGTGGACCGTCCGAACGCGCTCATCAAGATCCCTGCCACCCAGGCGGGCATCCCGGCGATCACCGAGGTCATCGGCCTCGGCATCAGCGTCAACGTCACGCTGATCTTCTCGCTCGAGCGCTACCGCATGGTCATGGACGCGTACCTCGCGGGGCTGGAGAAGGCCAAGGAGCGCGGCCTGGACCTCTCCAAGATCCACTCGGTGGCTTCCTTCTTCGTGTCCCGCGTGGACACCGAGATCGACAAGCGCCTCGACGCCATCGGTACGGACGAGGCGAAGTCCGCCAAGGGCAAGGCCGCGCTCGCCAACGCCCGGCTCGCCTACGAGGCGTACGAGGAGGTCTTCTCCTCCGACCGCTGGGCCGCGCTCGACAAGGCGCAGGCCAACAAGCAGCGTCCGCTGTGGGCCTCGACCGGCGTCAAGGACCCGGCGTACAAGGACACCCTGTACGTCGACGACCTGGTCGCGCCGAACACGGTCAACACGATGCCGGAGGCCACCCTGGAGGCCACCGCCGACCACGGCTCGATCACCGGCAACACGATCGCGGGCACCTACGACCAGGCGCGTGCCGAGATCGCCGCCGTCGAGAAGCTCGGCATCTCGTACGACGAGGTCGTGCAGCTCCTCGAGGACGAGGGCGTCGACAAGTTCGAGGCTTCCTGGAACGACCTGCTCAAGTCGACCGAGGCCGAGCTCAAGCGCCTCGCTCCTTCGAAGGGCTGACCACTTTGTCAAGCAGCAATCCGCTGCGTGACGCCGCAGACCGACGGCTCCCGCGTATCGCGGGGCCGTCGGGCCTGGTCATCTTTGGCGTCACGGGCGATTTGTCCCGTAAAAAGCTCATGCCCGCTGTCTACGACCTCGCCAACCGGGGCCTGCTGCCGCCGGGCTTCGCACTCATCGGCTTCGCGCGTCGCGACTGGGAGGACGAGGACTTCGCCCAGGTCGTCCACGACGCGGTCAAGCAGCACTCGCGTACGCCGTTCCGTGAGGAGGTCTGGCAGCAGCTCATCCAGGGGATGCGCTTCGTCCAGGGCAACTTCGACGACGACGCCGCCTTCGAGCAGCTCAAGGCCACCATCCAGGACCTCGACAAGGCGCAGGGCACGGGCGGCAACTTCGCCTTCTACCTCTCCGTGCCCCCGAAGTTCTTCCCGCAGGTCGTCCAGCAGCTCAAGAAGCACGAGCTCGCGGAAGCCCCGCAGGGCTCCTGGCGCCGTGCCGTCATCGAGAAGCCCTTCGGGCACGACCTGGCGTCCGCCAAGGACCTCAACTCGATCGTGCACGAGGTGTTCGCCCCGGACCAGGTGTTCCGGATCGACCACTACCTCGGCAAGGAGACCGTCCAGAACATCCTGGCGCTCCGCTTCGCCAACCAGATGTTCGAGCCGATCTGGAACCGGTCGTACGTCGACCACATCCAGATCACCATGGCCGAGGACATCGGCATCGGCGGCCGTGCCGGCTACTACGACGGCATCGGCGCCGCCCGCGACGTCATCCAGAACCACCTGCTCCAGCTGATGGCGCTGACCGCGATGGAGGAGCCCGCCTCCTTCGACGCCGACGCGCTGGTCGCCGAGAAGGCGAAGGTCCTCGGCGCCGTTCGGCTGCCGAAGAACCTCGGCGAGAGCACGGTCCGCGGGCAGTACGCCGCCGGGTGGCAGGGCGGCGAGAAGGCCGTCGGCTACCTCCAGGAAGAGGGCATCGACCCCAAGTCGAAGACCGACACCTACGCGGCCATCAAGCTGGAGGTGGACAACCGCCGCTGGGCGGGCGTCCCCTTCTACCTGCGTACGGGCAAGCGTCTGGGCCGCCGCGTCACCGAGATCGCGGTCGTCTTCCAGCGCGCGCCCCACTCCCCCTTCGACCACACGGCGACGGAGGAGCTGGGCCAGAACGCGATCGTCATCCGCGTCCAGCCCGACGAGGGCATCACGGTCCGGTTCGGCTCGAAGGTGCCCGGCACCTCGATGGAGATCCGCGACGTGTCGATGGACTTCGCGTACGGCGAGTCCTTCACCGAGTCCAGCCCGGAGGCGTACGAGCGCCTGATCCTGGACGTCCTGCTCGGCGACGCCAACCTCTTCCCGCGCACGGAGGAGGTCGAGCTGTCCTGGAACATCCTCGACCCGATCGAGGAGTACTGGGACAAGCACGGCAAGCCCGCGCAGTATTCGTCCGGGACCTGGGGCCCGTCCGAGGCGGACGAAATGCTCGCACGAGACGGACGGAGCTGGCGTCGCCCATGAAGATCGACCTTACGGACACCACGTCCAGCAAGATCAACAAAGCGCTCGTGCAGGGGCGCAGGGCGATCGGCACCCCGGCCGTCGGCATGGTGCTCACCCTCGTCATCGTCACCGACGAGGAGAACGCCTACGACGCCCTGAAGGCCGCCAACGAAGCGTCCCGCGAGCACCCCTCGCGCACGCTGGTCGTCATCAAGCGTGCCGCGCGCTCGCCCCGTGACCGCACGACGTCGCGCCTCGACGCCGAGGTACGGGTCGGCGTCGAGGCGGGCACCGGCGAGACGGTGGTCCTGCGGCTGTACGGCGAGGTCATCAACCACGCCCAGTCGGTGGTCCTGCCGCTGCTGCTTCCCGACGCCCCCGTGGTCGTGTGGTGGCCGGTCAACGCGCCGCTCAACCCGGCCAAGGACCCGCTCGGCGCGCTCGGCCAGCGCCGCGTCACGGACACGTACGCCGCCGAGCAGCCGATCCACGAGCTGACCGCGCGCGCCGAGGCCTACCACCCCGGCGACACGGACCTCTCCTGGACCCGGATCACCCCGTGGCGCTCGATGCTCGCGGCGGCCCTCGACCAGATCGCCTGCAAGGTGACGTCGGTCGAGGTGGAGGGCGAGGAGTTCAACCCGAGCTGCGAGCTGCTCGCCATGTGGCTCGCGGACCGGCTCGGCGTCCCCGTGAAGCGCTCGCTGTCCGCGGGCCCCGGCCTCACCGGCGTACGCATGGACACCGACTGCGGCCCCATCGTGCTCGGCCGGGCCGACGGCTCGCTCGCCACGCTCTCCATCCAGGGGCAGCCCGACCGCGCGGTGGCGCTCAAGCGCCGCGAGACGTCCGAGCTGATCGCCGAGGAGCTGCGCCGTCTCGACCCGGACGACACCTACGCGTCCGCGCTGAGGTACGGCGTGGACCGCCTGGGCGAGTACCGCGAGGAGACATCCGTTCCCGCGGTGGAGGAGCCCGCGGAGGCGGCGAAGAAGAGCGCTCCCGCGAAGAAGACCACGGCCAAGAAGGCGGCGACGAAATGAGCGCGGCCCCGCAGCTGGTGGTCCACCGCGACAAGGAGCTGATGGCGCAGGCCGCCGCGGCCCGTCTCATCACGAAGATCGTCGACGCGCAGGCCGCCCGCGGCTCCGCGTCGGTGGTCCTCACCGGTGGCCGCAACGGCAACGGCCTGCTGGCGGCGCTGAGTTCGTCCCCGGCGAAGGACGCGATCGACTGGTCGCGCCTGGACCTGTGGTGGGGCGACGAGCGCTTCCTGCCGGACGGCGACCCGGAGCGCAACTACACCCAGGCCAAGGAGGCGCTGCTCGACTCGGTGCCGCTCAACCCGGCCCGGGTGCATCCGATGCCCGCGTCGGACGGCGCGTACGAGGTGGACGCGGCGGCCGAGATGTACGCCGCCGAACTCACCGCGGCCGCGGGGCCCGAGGACCACGGTCCGGTGCCGACGTTCGACGTGCTGATGCTCGGTGTCGGCCCGGACACCCATGTCGCCTCGCTCTTCCCGGAGTTGCCCGCGGTCCGTGAGACGGAGCGGTCGGTGGTCGGCGTGCACGGCGCGCCCAAGCCGCCGCCCGTGCGCATCACGCTCACGCTCCCGGCGATCCGGTCGGCGCGTGAGGTGTGGTTGCTCGCCGCCGGCGAGGACAAGGCGAACGCCGCGGCGATCGCCCTGTCGGGCGCGGGCGAGGTACAGGCGCCCGCCGCGGGCGCGTACGGCAGGGCGCGGACGCTGTGGCTGCTCGACGCCGCTGCGGCCTCGCAGCTGCCGCGCGATCTGTATCCGCCGGCTTCTCCCTGAGCCCGGCTCCGCCTGAGCCTGGTTCTGCCTGAACGGCTGCGCAAGCAGTACGGCCCGGTCCACCTCCTGGTGGGCCGGGCCGTACTGTTCAGCGGCTCAACGCCCGCGCAGCGTCCGGTACTTGGCGACGAGCGCGGTGGTCGAACCATCCAGGTCCGGCACGTCCGCGCCCTCCGTCAGGGCCGGCTCGATGCGCTTGGCGAGGACCTTGCCGAGCTCGACGCCCCACTGGTCGAACGAGTCGATGTTCCACACGGTGCCCTGGACGAACACCTTGTGTTCGTACAGCGCGATGAGTTGACCGAGAACCGACGGCGTCAGTTCCTTGGCGAGGATCGTCGTCGTCGGATGATTGCCCTTGAACGTCTTGTGCGGGACGAGCTCGTCCGGCACCCCCTCGGCCCGGACCTCGTCGGGCGTCTTGCCGAAGGCCAGCGCCTGCGTCTGCGCGAAGAAGTTGGCCATCAGCAGATCGTGCTGGGCGACAAGACCGGGCAGCAGATCGGCGACGGGCTCGGCGAAGCCGATGAAGTCGGCCGGGATCAACTTCGTGCCCTGGTGGATGAGTTGGTAGTACGCGTGCTGGCCGTTGGTGCCCGGGGTGCCCCAGACGACCGGTCCCGTCTGCCAGTCGACCGGCTCGCCGTCACGGTCGACGGACTTGCCGTTGGACTCCATGTCGAGCTGCTGGAGGTAGGCGGTGAACTTGGAGAGGTAGTGCGAGTACGGCAGGACCGCGTGCGACTGCGCGTCGTGGAAGTTGCCGTACCAGATGCCCAACAGGCCAAGGAGCAGCGGCACGTTGGACTCGGCGGGCGCCGTTCGGAAGTGCTCGTCGACGAGGTGGAAGCCGTCCAGCATCGCGCGGAAGGCGTCCGGGCCGATCGCGATCATCAGCGAGAGACCGATCGCCGAGTCGTACGAGTAGCGGCCGCCGACCCAGTCCCAGAACTCGAACATGTTGGCCGTGTCGATGCCGAAGTCGGAGACCTTCTCGGCATTCGTCGACAGGGCCACGAAGTGCTTGGCGACGGCGCTCTGGTCGGCGCGCAGACCGGTCAGGAGCCAGTCGCGCGCGGAGGTCGCGTTCGTGATCGTCTCGATCGTGGTGAACGTCTTCGAGGCGATGACGAACAGCGTCTCGGCCGGGTCCAGGTCCCGCACGGCCTCGTGCAGGTCGGCGCCGTCGACGTTCGACACGAAACGCACGGTGAGGTCGCGGTCGGTGAAGGAGCGCAGCGCCTCGTACGCCATGGCGGGGCCGAGATCCGAGCCGCCGATGCCGACGTTCACGATGTTCTTGATGCGCTTGCCGGTGTGCCCGGTCCACTCGCCGGAACGGACCTTGTCGGCGAAGGCGGCCATCTTGTCGAGCACGGCGTGCACGGCCGGCACCACGTTCTCGCCGTCGACCTCGATCACCGCGTCCCGCGGAGCGCGCAGGGCCGTGTGCAGGACGGCGCGGTCCTCGGTGGTGTTGATCTTCTCGCCGCGGAACATGGCGTCCCGCAGACCGAAGACATCGGTGGCCGCGGCGAGCTCGCGCAGGAGCGTCAGCGTCTCGTCCGTGACGAGGTGCTTGGAGTAGTCGACGTGCAGGTCACCGACCTGGAGCGTGTACTGCGTGCCGCGCGCCGGATCCTTGGCGAAAAGATCACGCAGCTGCACCTCCCCCAACTGCTCACGGTGCTTGCCGATCGCCGCCCATTCGGGCGTCTGGTTGAGCCTGCCGCGGCTTTCTGCGTTCATCTCGGACTTCAGCCTTCTCTCGTACCTGTGTACGTACCTTGCCCCGCTGCACGATCCAACCTAATTGATCAGGGCCCGATATGAGATCTCTGAAGCTGTCTGTCCGCACACGTGCCGGTAAACGCCGCGTGAAAAACACAGCGGCCGGACATCCACAGATGTCCGGCCCTTCTCGCGCCCTAGATCTCGCCCCGCAGCTTTGCCAGCGCCTCCGCGAGAATCGCCTCACCGTCCGCGTCGGTGCGCCGCTCCCGTACATACGCCAGGTGCGTCTTGTACGGCTCGGTGCGGGGCGGGTCCGGCGGGTTGTCTCGGTCCTGACCTGCGGGGAAGCCGCAGCGAGGGCAGTCCCAAGTATCGGGGACCTGCGCGTCGCTGGCGAAGCTGGGCACCGTCTCGTGTCCGTTGGAGCACCAGAAGGAGATGCGCAGACGCGGCGCGGACTCACCGCGCTCGGCCTCGCCCATCGGCCCCGCCCCGACCCGACTTCCACGGATCGCGTTGCCACTTGCCACGGTCGTAACTCCCTGCGTGATGGTGCTGCTGCGGGCGCCTCAGTCTACGTAAGGCCCAACGCGCGTCCAGTGTTCGGAGTTACACCCTCACCCCGACACGCAAGCCCCATGATAATCCGCGCTGGAGAGCGCGCACCGTACATGGGGCTTTAAGCGAAGCTTTCGCAAGGTAGCAATCAAGCCGCTTTCGCGGTCAGTTGTTCACCTTCATCAACAGGCCGAGCACGACAATGCACGCGAACCAGATAAGACCGACCACGACGGTGATGCGGTCCAGGTTGCGCTCGGCGACCGACGAGCCGCCGACGGAGGACTGCATGCCGCCACCGAACATGTCGGAAAGACCGCCGCCCTTGCCCTTGTGCATCAGGACAAGAAGCATCATCAGCAGGCTGAAGACGATCAGGGCGATCGAGAACCCCATAACCACGGCTGGACCAACTTCCTCGGATCTGAATCGACTCTGTATCGACGACGGGGGCCGGATGCCTCGCTGTGCGAAGCCGCCCGGCCCCCGCAAGGGTACGACGTATCGGCGCTACCGCATACTCACTGGTCGCGGAAGCGCACGATCTTGACGAACTCGTCGGTGTCGAGCGCCGCGCCGCCCACGAGGGCGCCGTCGACGTCGGGCTGCGCCATGATCGCGGCCACGTTGCCGGACTTCACGGAGCCGCCGTACTGGATGCGCACCTTGTCGGCGAGCTCCTGGGAGTACAGCTCGGCCAGTCGGCCGCGGATCGCGCCGCACACTTCCTGGGCGTCCTCGGGGGTCGCGACCTTGCCGGTGCCGATGGCCCACACCGGCTCGTACGCGATGACGATGGACTCGGCCTGCTCGGCGGGGAGGTCCTTCAGACCGCCGTCGAGCTGGGCGAGCGTGTACTGGATCTGCTGGCCGGCCTCACGGATGTCGAGGCCCTCGCCGATGCAGAGGATCGGGGTCAGGCCGTGCTTGTAGGCGGCCTTCACCTTGGCGTTGCAGATCTCGTCGGTCTCGTCGTGGTACTGACGGCGCTCGGAGTGGCCGACGGCCACGTACGTGCACTTCAGCTTGGCCAGCATCGGGCCCGAGATCTCGCCGGTGTAGGCACCGGTGTCGTGCGCCGAGATGTCCTGGGCACCGTACTTGATCTTGAGCTTGTCGCCGTCGACCAGGGTCTGCACCGAGCGGAGGTCGGTGAAGGGGGGCAGGACGGCGACCTCGACGGCCTCGTAGTCCTTGTCGGCCAGGGCGAAGGCGAGCTTCTGGACGTGCGCGATGGCCTCGAGGTGGTTGAGGTTCATCTTCCAGTTGCCCGCCATCAGCGGGGTACGCGTAGTCATCAGGTGTCAGTTCTCCAGTGCGGCGAGGCCGGGGAGCGTCTTGCCCTCGAGGTATTCGAGGGAGGCGCCGCCGCCGGTGGAAATGTGGCCGAATGCGTTCTCGTCGAAGCCCAGCGTGCGGACGGCCGCGGCGGAGTCGCCACCGCCGACGACCGTGAAGGCCGGGGAGTCGAGGAGGGCCTGGGCGACCGCCTTGGTGCCCTCGGCGTAGTCGGGGTGCTCGAAGACGCCCATCGGGCCGTTCCAGAAGACGGTGGCCGCGTCGGTGAGCTTCGAGGCGTAGAGCTTACGGGTCTCGGGGCCGATGTCGAGGCCCTCCTGGTCGGCCGGGATGGCGTCCGCGGCGACCGTGGTGGGGTTGGCCGGGGCCTTGGTCTTCAGGTCCGGGAACTCGGTGGAGACCAGCACGTCGACGGGGAGGACCAGCTCGACGCCGCTGTCCTCGGCCCGCTTCATGTACTCCTTGACGACCGGGATCTGGTCCTCCTGGAGGAGGGAGATGCCGACCTCGTGGCCCTGGGCCTTGAGGAAGGTGTAGGCCATGCCGCCGCCGATCAGGAGGCGGTCGGCCTTGCCGAGCAGCTGGTCGATGACGGCCAGCTTGTCGGAGACCTTGGCGCCGCCGAGCGCGACGACGTACGGACGCTTGACGTCCTCGGTGAGCTTCTTCAGGACGCCGACCTCGGTGGCGATGAGGTAGCCCGCGTAGTGCGGCAGGCGCGCCGGGAGGTCGTACACGGAGGCGTGCTTGCGATGCACCGCACCGAAGCCGTCGCCCACGTAGACGTCCGCGAGGGCGGCGAGCTTGTCGGCGAACTCGCCGCGCTCGGTGTCGTCCTTGGACGTCTCACCGGCGTTGAAGCGGAGGTTCTCGATGACGGCGACCTGGCCGGACTCGAGACCGTCGACGGCGTCGTGCGCGGCCGGGCCGACCGTGTCCTGGGCGAACGCCACGGGCTTGCCGAGGAGTTCACCGAGTCGCTCGGCGGCGGGAAGCAGCGAGAACGCCGGGTCCGGGGCGCCCTTGGGGCGGCCGAGGTGCGAGGCGACGATCACCTTGGCGCCGGCTTCGGCGAGCTTGGTGACGGTCGGCAGGACGGCGCGGATGCGGCCGTCGTCGGTGATGGTGCCGTCGGCGAGCGGCACATTGAGGTCGGCGCGGACGAAGACCCGCTTGCCTTCGACCCCTTCGGAAAGAAGTTCGTCGATCGTCTTCATGGCTGGACTCCAGGACTCCTTAAGAGGGCTGACGTGCGACAAGGCCCGGACCACGCAGTATTGCGCGGTCCGGACCCTGTGCTTACATCGAGGTGCCTGCTCTGCTGATCAGAGCTGACCGCCGACGAAGACCGTGAGGTCGACGAGGCGGTTGGAGTAGCCCCACTCGTTGTCGTACCAGCCGAGGATCTTCACCGTCTTGCCCTCCTGGACCATGGTCAGGGAGGAGTCGAAGGTGCAGGACGCCGGGTCGCCGACGATGTCCGAAGACACGATCGGGTCCTCGGTGTAGGTGAGGAAGCCCTTGAGGGCGCCATCGTCGGAGGCCTTCTTGAACGCGGCGTTGACCTCGTCCTTGGTGACCTCGCGCTGCAGGTCGACGACGAGGTCGGTGGCGGAACCGGTCGGGACCGGGACGCGCATCGCGATGCCGTCGAGCTTGCCCTTGAGCTGCGGAAGGACCAGAGCGGTGGCCTTGGCGGCACCGGTCGTGGTCGGGATGATGTTCTCGGCGGCGGCGCGGGCGCGACGCAGGTCCGAGTGCGGGAAGTCCAGGATGCGCTGGTCGTTGGTGTACGCGTGGACCGTCGTCATCAGGCCCTTGACGATGCCGAAGTTCTCGTCGAGAACCTTGGCCATCGGCGCCACACAGTTGGTGGTGCAGGACGCGTTCGAGATGACGTGGTGGTTGGCCGCGTCGTACTTGTCCTGGTTGACGCCCATCACGATGGTGATGTCCTCGTCCTTGGCCGGAGCCGAGATGAGGACCTTCTTGGCGCCACCGGCGATGTGCTTCTCGGCATCGGCCTTCTTGGTGAAGATGCCGGTCGACTCGATCACGATGTCGACGCCGAGCTTGCCCCACGGAATGTCGGCGGGGTTGCGCTCGGACAGCACCTTGATGGTGTGGCCGTCGACCGTGATGGTGTCCTCGGTGTGCGACACCTCGGCCTTGAGACGGCCCATGATGGTGTCGTACTTCAGGAGGTGCGCCGTAGTCGCGGTGTCACCCAGGTCGTTGACAGCCACGATCTCGATGTCCGCACCCTGCTCAAGCAGCGCCCGGAAGTAGTTGCGCCCGATGCGGCCGAAGCCGTTGATGCCTACGCGGATCGTCACGAACCGATCTCCTCGTTGGTACGCCGGTTTCAGACGCCGGCGAGTTGTATGGGATGTCCCCGACCGCCTCCGACCCTACCTCTCTGAGGGCCTTTGGGTGACATCGACAGGGGGTCCGGACGGCACGGTGGCTCGTACCCCCGAGTAGGGAGCACGAGCCACCGGGACCCAGGTCCTGATTACGCAGCGTCAGCGGCGCAGATGTGCAAGGGATGCGCCCATAAGAGCGGCCCGTTCGGCCTTTCCGGGTACATGCTCGAACCCGAAGCCGAGCAGCACGCTGTCACGCGCTGTGACGGCCGCGTAGGGCTTGTAGAGCTCTCCCGTACGGGCCCAGTCACCCGTGATGTTGGGGCTTCCGGGGGGCGCCGGAGCGACCGCCCAGGTGCCCAGCGAGGCCTCGAATCCCTCGGTCTGCGTGGCGTTGCCTCCTATCACGAGCTGGGCGTTGTCGGCAAACAGTCCGCGGCCCCCGCTGGAGGGGTCGGTGATGGCGCTGAGGGACACCTCGACCGTCTTGCCCGCGTAGGCGCTCAGGTCGAAGGAGACGGGCTTCCAGCCGCCGGAGGAGCCGGTGAAGCTGTTCCAGCTCCCGCTGGTGCCGGACGCCGTGCAGCCGGTCGCCGACTGGGTCAGATAGTGGCGCAGGAACGGGTGCCCGTTGAGGAAGAATCCGGCCTCGCACTCGGCGGGCACGGTCTGGGACGAGTTCCCGTTCGCGTCCGGGAGCGTGGTCCAGTCGTCGTCGCCGGTGGTGTGCGCCTCGAGCACGCCGTGGTCGTAGCCGGTCTCCAGGTTCCAGTTGAGCGCGAACCGCAGCTCCGGCTTGTCCGCGGCCGAGACCCCGGTCAGGTCGATGGTGCGGGTCAGCCGCTTCCAGTCCTGGTCGGCGTGGGACGCCGAGGCCATGCCCTGGCCCTCGAAGGGCGCGTACGGGTTGGTGAGCCCCGGGTAACTGCCTGCCGCCGCACTCTTGAACTGCGGGAACTCGTCGGCGGGCAGGCTGTCGGACGTGACGGTGTAACGGCCCGCCTTGTCCAAGGGGTTGCCCTCGGCTGCGGCGAGCGGCGTCTTCACGCCGTCGAGCGCTCCGCTGCCGGCGAAGCTGGTGGCGCCGGGCGCGTTGAGGCGTTCGTACGCGCCCAGGTAGTACTGCGCGAAGTCGTTGGTCAGCGCGTCTCCGAGGTCCACGTTGCCGCCCGTGCGCTCACCGGACTCGATCAGCTTGCCGCCCTCGTTGAGGTAGGCGCGCAGGGCGAGTTGGGTGGCCGCCGACGGCACCGGGTCGCCGGTGTAGTGCACGACCGCGGAGAAGTGCGACAGGACGCCGAGCGGATGCGGGGCGCCTTGCTCGGCGACGTCCCAGACCACGGCCGAACGGCCGTTGGCCTTCAGGGCGTCGACGTACTTCTGGGTCTGCTGCGCCGTGGCGCCCTCCTCGGCGACGACGAGGGTGTTCGCCTTGGCCCGCTCGGTGACGGTGTACGTGAAGTGCGGGCTCTGTGTGCGGCCCTTCTTGGTGCGGCCCGTGAACCAGACCTCGACCTTGTCGCCCACGCGCGCGTCCTCGACCTCGGCGCGGTACTGGTCGAAGTGGAGGTTGTCCTCACCGCCGTACGTCTCGCCGCCCTTCCAGGCCTTGAGGTCCTCGTCGTGCGTACGGCCGCCGTTGATCCGGTAGTTGAGTTCCTTGTCGCGCACCGACTTGCGGGCGGTGACGGCGACTTCCTGGTCCCCTCCGCGGGCGTACGAGTCCGTGAAGGTGTCCGGCGTGAAGTCGGGGGCCTCGATGCCGGTGACGGAGACCGGCTGGTCGGGGTGGAGTGCGGTCTCGGCCACGGCGAGCGCGTACGGGACGTTCTTGGCGAACTCGTCCTGGATCAGCTTCTCGTCGTCCGGGAAGGTGAAGATCGAGGCGCAGTCCTCGGGCTTCCAGGGGTCGTTCGGGTCGATGTTGGAGACGGTCTGACAGGTGGACATCTCCGGGGTGAACATCGACATGCCGTTGATGTTGGCCGCGTGACCGTCCGACTCGCCGTTGGTGGTGTAGAGCTCCGAGGCGACCTGCGGGTGGTAGCCGGGGATCGCGGGCTTCTCCGGGGTGCCCGCGAGCGCCTTGTAGAGCACGTCGTCGGGGGTGGGGGTGGCGACCTGCCAGCCCACTCCGTAGAGGATCAGTTCGGCCGCCGAGTGGTAGTTGATGCCGTACTCGAAGCCGATGCGCTTCTGGAACCGGTCGAGTGCCTTGGTCTCGGGCTCGGAAAGGGGGCCCGTGCCGCGATAGGTCTCCGAGGAGGGCGCCGGGGACGAACCCTCGTTGTCGTAGCCCCACTTGTAGGCGAAGTTGCGGTTGAGGTCGACGCCGTCGCCCGCAGCGATCTTGCCGTCGCCGTCGATGTCGCGGAGGTTCTTGCGCCACTGGCGTTCGCCGTCGGCCGCGTGCGTGAAGTCGTAGCCGTCGGGGTTGGCGGAGATCACGAACCACAGCTCGGTGGAGTCCACGAGCTTGGTGATCTGCCTGTCCTTGCCGTAGTTGTCGAGGTAGTGGTGCATCAGGCGGCGGGTCATCTCGGGGGTGATCCACTCGCGCGCGTGCTGGTTGGACAGGTAGAGCGTGGACGGCTTGGAGCCGTCCTTGGACTTGCTCGCGCCCTTGGAGAGCTTCAGGGCGAGGATGTCCTGTCCCCCCACCGACTTGCCGATGGAGACGACCTTGGTGAGGCCGGGGTGGGCCTGACCGGTCTTGACGATCTCCTCCTTGAGGCCGCCCTTGCCGCTGTACGGGCGGAAGACGCCGTCCCCCGCGGCCTTGAGCTTCTGCTGCGTACTGGCCGACACCTTCTGCTCGGTGAGTTCGACGCCCTCGCTCTCGACGCCCTTGGCCTGCGCCTCGGTCAGATAGACCTCGACGCGGGCGGTGCCGCGCTCCCGGGTCTGCCCCGCGAGCTCGTGGGCGTCCTGGCCCGCCTCGATGAGGATCGGGATCTGCTTCTCGGTGACCCGGGCCTCGTAGACCTTCACGGCCGCCGGGTCATCGGCGGCCGGGGCCTTCGCCCCGCTGTCGGCCTGGGCGGGCGGCACTGCGACAAGGCCGCCGACGAGCAGTGCGCCCGCGGCGACGACGGATCTGAAACCGGCTCTGGATCTTTTGGATCTCTCTCTTGGTCTCACGAGCCCCCCTGCGATTGTCCGGCACATTTGTGCGCGAACGCCAGGCTCGTCACACTTCATGATCATGTCAATATGGCGTCAGGCGTAGCGCGGAAAAGGATGCGAAGAAGCCGCCGATGCCTTGTGGGCACCGGCGGCTCTGGAAGAAGCTGGGGGCCGTCAGACGGCCATGTTGTCGGCGAGCTCCTCGCTCAGGTTGGACTCCGTACCCGGAATCCCCAGGTCCTGGGCGCGCTTGTCCGCCATGGCGAGCAGCCGGCGGATGCGGCCGGCGACCGCGTCCTTCGTCAGCGCCGGGTCGGCGAGCGCGCCGAGCTCCTCCAGGGACGCCTGCTTGTGCTCCATGCGCAGCCGTCCGGCCGCCGCGAGGTGCTCGGGGACCTCGTCGCCGAGGATCTCCAGGGCGCGCTGCACGCGGGCACCCGCCGCGACGGCCGCGCGGGCCGAGCGGCGCAGGTTGGCGTCGTCGAAGTTGGCCAGGCGGTTGGCGGTGGCGCGCACCTCGCGGCGCATCCGCCGCTCCTCCCAGGCGAGCACCGACTCATGGGCGCCGAGCCGGGTGAGCAGGGCGCCGATCGCGTCGCCGTCCCGGACGACCACGCGGTCCACGCCGCGCACCTCACGGGCCTTGGCCCCGATCTGCAGCCTGCGCGCGGCGCCGACCAGGGCGAGCGCGGCCTCCGGGCCCGGGCAGGTGACCTCCAGGGAGGAGGAACGGCCCGGCTCGGTCAGCGATCCGTGCGCGAGGAACGCCCCGCGCCACGCGGCCTCGGCGTCACAAGTGGCCCCCGAGACCACCTGTGGCGGCAGCCCTCTGATGGGGCGCCCCCGGCCGTCCACGAGCCCCGTCTGACGGGCCAGCTGATCGCCGCCCGCAACCACCCGAACGACGTAGCGCGAGCCGCGCCGCAGCCCGCCGGGGGCCATCACGATCAGCTCCGAGCTGTGCCCGAAGATCTCGAGAATGTCCCGCTTGAGCCGCCGCGCGGCCATCGCCGTGTCCAGCTCCGCCTCGATCACGATGCGGCCGCTCACCAGGTGAAGGCCGCCCGCGAACCGCAGGATCGCCGAGACCTCTGCCTTCCTGCAGCAGGTCCGGGTGACGGGAAGCCGGGAGATCTCGTCCTTCACCGCTGCCGTCATCGCCATGGGCCGATCCTTCCATGCATCCGAAAAATACGGTCGTACGCGGTGGCCAGGAGCTCCGGATCGTGCCTCGGAGTGCCATCGTGCCTGGCCACCGGCGCCAGCTCGACCGTGGCGCCGAGCCGCTTGGCGGCATCGGTGAGTGACTCACGGTCGGGCACGGCGGCGTCGTCGGCCAGCACCACGTCCAGGGCGAGTTTAGGGGCGTGTCGGGCCAAAACCTCCAAATGACGCTGCGGAGAGAACCCATCGGTTTCGCCGGGTTGCGGCGCGAGGTTGAGCGAGAGGACCCTGCGGGCCTTCGTCTGGATGAGCGCGTCGAGCAGTTCGGGGACCAGCAGATGCGGGATCACCGAGGAGAACCAGGAGCCGGGGCCGAGCACCACCCAGTCCGCGTCGAGCACCGCGGCGACCGCTTCGGGGACGGCCGGCGGGTCGTGCGGAACGAGGTGCACGGACTGCACCTCACCCGGGGTGAGCGCCACCGTGGCCTGTCCGCGCACCGTGTCCACCTCGTCGGGGCGCTCCGGGTCGTGCCCCTTGACCAGGGCCTGGAGCTCCAGCGGCACCGCCGACATGGGCAGCACGCGGCCGTGCGCGCCGAGGAGCTTGCCGACCAGGTCGAGGGCCTGTACGTGGTCGCCGAGCTGTTCCCACAGGGCCACGATCAGCAGATTGCCGACCGCGTGCTCGTGCAGGTCGCCCTTGGACTGGAAGCGGTGCTGGATGACGCGGGACCAGGTCTGGCCCCAGTCGTCGTCCCCGCACAGGGCGGCCAGCGCCTTGCGCAGGTCACCCGGCGGCAGGACGCCCAGTTCATCGCGGAGCCGGCCGCTGGAGCCGCCGTCGTCGGCGACGGTGACCACGGCGGTGAGGTCACCGGTGATGCGGCGCAGCCCGGCGAGAGAGGCCGACAGGCCCATCCCGCCGCCGAGCGCCACGACCTTGGGCTGAGCGCTCCGCTTGCGGCCCAGACGGTTCAGCCGCAGGGAGGACTTCACTCTCGCCCCATGTCCCGATGGACGAGGACGGTCTCGACGCCCTCGGACACGAGGCGCGCCGCGAGCTTCTCCGACATGGCGACGGAGCGGTGCTTGCCGCCCGTACAGCCGACCGCGATCGTCACGTAACGCTTGCCCTCGCGGCGGTATCCCGCGGCGATGAGCTGGAGCAGCTCGGCGTACCGGTCGAGGAACTCCTTGGCACCGGGCTGATTGAAGACGTAACCGGACACCTCCTCGTTGAGCCCCGTGAAGGGCCGCAGCTCCGGCACCCAGTGCGGATTGGGCAGGAAGCGGCAGTCCACGACGAGGTCGGCGTCGACCGGCAGGCCGTACTTGTAGCCGAACGACATGACCGTGGCCCGCAGCTCAGGCTCCTCGTCGCCCGCGAACTGGGCGTCCATCTTGGCGCGCAGCTCGTGCACGTTCAGGCTGGAGGTGTCGATCACCAGGTCCGCGTCGCCACGCAGCTCGCGCAGGAGTTCGCGCTCGGCCGCGATGCCGTCGACGATGCGGCCGTCGCCCTGCAGCGGGTGCGGGCGGCGCACCGACTCGAAGCGGCGCACCAGGGCGTCGTCCGAGGACTCCAGGAAGACGATGCGCCGGGTGACGTTCTTGGCCTCCAGGTCCGCGAGGGACTGGCGCAGATTGTCGAAGAAGCGGCGGCCACGCACGTCGACGACGACCGCGATGCGGGCGACGTTCCCCTGCGAGCGGGCGCCGAGCTCCACCATGGTGGGGATCAGCGCGGGCGGCAGGTTGTCCACGACGAACCAGCCGAGGTCCTCGAGACACTTCGCCGCGGTGCTGCGTCCGGCTCCCGACATGCCGGAGATGATCACCAGCTCCGGGACCACCTCCGCGGCCTCACCTGGCGTGATGGTCGTGCCCGTACTCACTTGCTCGCCGCCTTCGTCATGCTCGGTCATGTCTCCTGCCCCCGTCGTTCTTCTGAGGTGCCCGCGGAAACGGGCCCCTCGCCATCCTCCGAGGTGCCCGTGCGCACGGGCTCCTCTTCTTCAATGATCTCTCCGGTCGCCGTGTTCACGGCGGGCCCGGCGGGAGTCGCTCCGGCCAGGGCCACGATGACGGCCTCGGCCGTCTTGCGGCCTATGCCCGGAACCTCGCAGATCTGGTCGATTGTCGCGGATCGCAGCCTCTTCACCGAACCGAAGTGCTTGATCAGCGTCTGCTTGCGTGCGTCGCCGAGGCCCGGCACGGCGTCCAGCGGCCCGGCCTTGAAGCGCTTGGCCCGCTTGGCACGCTGGTAGGTGATCGCGAAACGGTGCGCCTCGTCGCGTACCCGCTGGAGAAGGTACAGGCCCTCGCTGGTGCGCGGCAGGATCACCGGGTCGTCGTCGCCCGGCACCCAGACCTCTTCGAGGCGCTTGGCGAGGCCGCACACCGCGATGTCGTCGATGCCGAGCTCGTCCAGGGCCCGCTGGGCCGCCGCCACCTGCGGTTTCCCGCCGTCCACGACGACGAGCTGGGGCGGATAGGCGAAACGCTTGGGGCGGCCGTCCTCCTCGGTCAGGCCGTTCGCCTCGCCGTTCGGCGCGCCGATCTCGCCCGACACGGAGGGCGTACCGGTGCCGCCCGGCTCCTCGGGGTCCCACTCCCCCGTCTTCTCCTTGTCGAAGAGATAGCGCTTGAAGCGGCGCGTGAGCACCTCGTGCATCGAGCGGACGTCGTCCTGACCCTCGAAGCCCTTGATCTGGAAGCGCCTGTACTCGCTCTTGCGGGCGAGGCCGTCCTCGAAAACGACCATCGAGGCCACGACGTCGTCACCCTGCAGATGCGAGATGTCGTAGCACTCGATGCGCAACGGCGCGCTGTCGAGGTCCAGCGCCTCGGCGATCTCCTCCAGGGCGCGGGAGCGGGTGGTCAGGTCGGAGGCGCGCTTCGTCTTGTGCAGCACGAGCGACTGCTGTGCGTTGCGCGCCACCGTCTCCATGAGCGCCTTCTTGTCGCCGCGCTGCGGGATGCGCAGCGAGACGTTCGAACCGCGACGCTCGGTGAGCCACTGCTGAACGGGCTCTATCGGGTCGGGCAGCGCGGGGACGAGGACTTCCTTCGGTACGGAGTCGCCGCTCTCCTCTCCGTAGAGCTGCTGGAGGGCGTGCTCGACCAGGTCGCCGCTGGTGACCGCCTCGACCTTGTCGGTGACCCAGCCGCGCTGGCCGCGCACACGGCCGCCGCGGACGTGGAAGATCTGGACGGCCGCCTCCAGCTCGTCCTCGGCGAGGGCGATGAGGTCGGCGTCCGTGGCGTCGGCGAGGACGACGGCGCTCTTCTCCATGGCCTTCTTGAGGGCCCCGACGTCGTCGCGGAGGCGGGCCGCCTTCTCGTACTCCATGTCCTCGGCGGCTTGCGCCATCTGCCGCTCGATCCGGCGGATGTACGCGCCCGTGCGGCCCGTCATGAACTCGCAGAAGTCCTCGGCGAGTTCGCGGTGCTCCTGAGGGGAGACCCGCTCCACACAGGGCGCCGCGCACTTGCCGATGTAGCCGAGGAGGCAGGGGCGGCCGGTGCGCTCGGCGTTCTTGAAGACTCCGGCCGAGCAGGTGCGGACGGGGAAGACACGCAGGAGGAGGTCCACGGTGTCGCGGATCGCCCACGCATGACCATAGGGCCCGAAGTAGCGGACGCCCTTCTTCTTGTGGCCGCGCATCACCTGGACGCGCGGAAACTCCTCGTTCATCGTCACCGCGAGGTACGGATAGCTCTTGTCGTCGCGGTACTTGACGTTGAACCGGGGGTCGAACTCCTTGATCCAGGAGTACTCCAGCTGCAGCGCCTCGACCTCGGTGGAGACCACGGTCCACTCGACGGAGGCGGCCGTCGTCACCATCGTGGCGGTGCGCGGGTGCAGGTTCGTCAGGTCCTGAAAGTAGCTGGCCAGGCGCTGACGCAGGCTTTTCGCCTTGCCTACGTAGATCACCCGGCGGTGTTCGTCGCGGAACCGATAGACCCCCGGCGAGTCGGGGATCTGTCCCGGCTTGGGGCGGTAGCTGGAGGGGTCTGCCATGCTCCACACCCTACTGGCGGGGGCTGACAGTCAGGGGTTGGAGGGGGCTGCGTTCCGCTTCGGGGCGGGGCTGGGGGCTTGGGGCTCCGGAGCTGGGGATTCCGGAGATTGAGAACCGTCCACTCCCCTCCCCCTCTCTTCCTCCCTTGAGCCCACCCGCCCCGGAGGGCGGGTGGGTGGGGAGCCCCGGCCGGAGGTCGGGGCAGGTCAGCCGTGCTGCCGCGTGCGACGGCGCAGGACGGCGACCCCGGAGAGGCCGAGGGCGAGCAGGGCGCCCGCTCCGGCCACGGAGGAGGCGACCGTGACGGGTCCGTCAGCCGAAGCCGCGGCGGCAGGAGCAGCCGGAGCCGCCGAGGACTCTCCACCCCGCTCCTTCGGGGCGAAGCCCCCCGCCTTGCCGGACTTCGCGTACGCGCTTCCGGGCAGCTTGTCGGCGTACGCCTCGTGCACGCGCTTCTGGTAGGCGGCGACCGAGGCGCCGCCCGCCCCCACGGCACGCACCGCGTCCGCGTCGAGCGGCAGCACCCGCCCCCGCCCCTGCACGTACCAGGCATTGATCTGCGGCTCGTGGAAAACGGTGCCTCCGGGGAGCTTGTCGGCGCCCACGCGCGCGTAGTGCGTCTCGTCGTCCCCTGTGGCGATGTTCACCACCTGCCAGGAGCTACCCTGCCTCACCGTCCACAGGGAGGCCTCCTGCCCGTCGGAGGAGACCGCCTTGCTGGCGAGGAACTCGACGCGGGCGACCGGCGCGCCCTTCTCCCCGGCGACGAACTCCGGGGAGAGGTAGCGCACGGGCACCGCCTCGTCGCCCTGCACGCGCGGGTCCGCAGCGGCCTTGCTGACGGCCCCCTCCCGCGCGAAGAAGCGGGAGAGCGTGTCGAGGGTCTTGGGGGCGCTCGCGGCGTCGTGGGCCGCCTCACGGGAGGCGGACGAAGGACCGGAGTCCGCGGTGGCCGACGGCGCGGCGAAGCCGAGCAGCAGCGTGGCGGCCGAGCCGGCGAGCGCCGCCCTCAGCAGGTGGCGGGGAAAGTCACGGGTCATCGCGCTCACGCCCCTATCCGGTACAGCGAGTGCGTCCAGGAGAAGGTGTTGTTGTTGACGTACCAGTTGTGCGAGGCCCAGTTGTAGCGGTCGCTGGAGGGCCACGGATCGCCCCAGTAGACCCAGCTGCTCGCGTCGTCGTACCCGTAGAGGACGTGCATGTGACCGCCACCGTTCGACCACTGGATGCGGGTCTCGACCGGGCGGCCCGCGTTGATCTCAGCCTGCACGGTCGGGTAGCGCAGCCAGCCGCTGACATACGAACCGGCGTTGATGCCCGCCCAGTCCAGACCGTTCTGCACGTCGCCGAGCGTGGCCTGCGAGTTGGGGCACTCGGTGTTCTGGCTGCGCCCGAAGGCGGCGTTGCAGAACTGGTTCTGGCTGTACTTCTTGCCGTAGAAGGTGGCGATCGTGTTTCCGGCCGCGGCCCAGCACCAGTTGGTCTTCTGCTGGGCCTGCATCGTGATGTTCAGGCGCTTGGCGGCGAGAGCGGACTGATCGTCGGGCGCGGCCGTGGCCGTGGCCGACGGTGCGGCGACCAGGGCGGCCGCCACGAGGGCGAGCGCGGGCAACCGTCTGCGTCCGCCGTACCTGCTGGTTCTGTGGCGCATCGCGTTCCTCCCATGCGGGGGGTGGGGTGGTGGAGGAGCGCGTCCGGACGCTGCGATTGAGCATCGAGTGTTGTCGGGTGCAGGTCAACAAGGTTCAATGCGGGATTACCTGGGCCGTGAACGTCGGCGTACGTATGTGAACACCCCTCGTACGCCCACCTGGCGGCCCGCTCCGACCGGCGCGTACGCCCGGACGGCCGATGTGAATGTTCACAGGAGGGCCTTGCGATGCGGCACGGCACACAGCTCGCGGACGGCGCGCCTGCGGACCTGGAGGCCGCCCTGCGCACCGGCCCCTTCCACGTGGCGCTGCGGGCCGCGATCGCCGCACGGCGCCTGCCCCTGCAACGCGTACGGCATCATCTCGCCCGGCAAGGCGTCAACGTCGGGGTGACCAGCCTGAGTTACTGGCAGCAGGGCGCCCGGCGCCCCCAGCGCACCGAGTCGCTCCGTGCCGTGCGCGCCCTGGAGGAGATCCTCGACCTCCCCGAGGAGTCGCTGATCCGGCTCCTCGCCAAGCCCTCCGAGCGCCCCGACTGCGAACGCCCCGCCGCCCGCTCCTACCGCTCGCTCCTGGACGCGTCCGACGTCCTCCAGGAGCTGATCACCGAACTCGGGTCACCCCTCGACGGCGGCCTGCACACCATCGGCCACCACGAGCGGGTACGGATCGGCGGGCGCCGCGAGCTGCTGGGCCGCGACTCGCAGCACGTCGTGCGCGCCCACCGGGACGCCGTCGACCGCTACCTCGCGATCTACCACGGCGACCCCGGCTGTGTCCCGGAGCGCGTCGCCGTGCACGCCCTGGAGAACTGCCGCCCGGGACGTGTGCGGTGGCACCACGAGACAGGGGTGCTCGTCGCCGAACTGCTCTTCGACACGCGCCTGCGCGCGGGCGACACGCATCTGTTCCGTTACGGCTTCGAGGACGGCACCGCGGGGACGGCCACCGAGTACTTCCGGGGCTTCACCTTCGCGGGCGGGCAGTACGCGCTCCAGGTGCGCTTCGACGAGGGGGCGCTGCCCGTACGATGCCACCGCTTCACCCAGCATTCGGCCGCCGCACCGCGCGGCGGGCGCCAGGAGCTGACGCTGAGCGGCAGCCACCGGTCGGTGCACGTCGTGGAGCCGCAGGTGCGGGCGGGGATCGTGGGGATCGCGTGGGACTGGGAGTGAACGGGCGCGCGGGGCTGGGAGTGAACGGCCGCGCGGCCGCCCTCAGCCCGCGACGATCTTGCCGTCCTCCACCTTCACCGGCAGCTCCGGGAGCGGCGTGACGGCCGGATCGTGCAGCACCTTGCCGTTCGTGGCGTCGAACTGGCTTCCGTGGCAGGGGCAGATGAGCTTGTGGCCCTCAAGCTTGTTGATGGGGCACTTGGCGTGCGTACAGATCGTGCTGAACGCCTTGTACTCGTCGTCGGAGATACGGCTCACGACCACGTTCTCGTCCTTGTAGAGCTTCGAGGCCCCCACCTTCACCTCGTCGGACGCGCCGAGGTCCGTCGGCGCGGTCGGCGCCGAACGGTTGGAGCCGCCGCCGTCGCCACCGCCGGACGAGCAGGCCACGGCCCCCAGCCCCGCGGCCGGGACGATGGCGGCGGCGCGCAGCACGGTGCGGCGGGCGGGGGGCGGCGTGCCGGGCATGGAGTCTCCACAGGTCAGGCGCTTCGGTGACGGATCAGACCCTACCGGTGGGGTGCCGCTTGCCCGCGTTGGGCGCGACCGTGCCCGAGTGCCGCCCGTACCGGGCCACGGCCGCGGGAAAGCTCTAGCCTGTGGCGACAGGCGGGGAGCACGTCCGCAACACAACACCGCAGCGCACCGACCGCATGCGCGATCGCAGAGCCGAGAGGAACCACCCGTGATAGTCGTCGCAGGAGAGGCCCTGATCGACCTCGTCCCGCAGGGCCCCACCGACGCCGGGCTGCCCGCGCTCGCCCCGCGGCTCGGCGGCGGTCCGTACAACACCGCGGTGGCACTCGGCCGTCTCGGCTCCCGCGTCGCCTTCTGCTCGCGGATCTCCACGGACGCGTTCGGCGAGGCGCTGATCGACGCGCTGCGGACCGCGGGCGTCGAGGTGTCGTACGTGCAGCGGGGCGCCGAGCCGACCACGCTCGCGGTCGCCTCCATCGGCGCGGACGGCTCCGCCGGTTACTCCTTCTACGTCGAGGGCACGGCTGACCGGCTCTTCACGGCCCCGGACCGGCTGCCCGACGACGTACGCGCGGTGTCGTTCGGCACCTGCTCGCTCGTCCTCGAACCGGGCGCGAGCGCGTACGAGGTGCTGATGCGCCGGAAGGCGGCGCGGGGCGTCTTCACCGCGCTCGACCCCAATGTCCGGGCGGGTCTGATCCCGGACGCGGATGCCTACCGGGCCCGGTTCAAGAGCTGGCTGCCGTCGGTCTCGCTGCTCAAGCTGTCCGAGGACGACGCGAGTTGGCTCGGCGGCACACCGCGCGAGTGGCTCGCTTCCGGGCCCGGCGCGGTGGTGATGACGCGGGGCGGCGAGGGTCTCACCGTCTTCACGCGGGACGGCGGGGAGTGGTCGGTGCCGGGCGAGGCGGTCGACGTGGTGGACACCATCGGCGCGGGAGACACGGTCAACGCGGCGCTGCTGCACGGGCTGCAGGCTCGGGACGCGCTGTCCGTGGAGGCCCTGAGCGCCCTCGGCGCGGACAGTTGGGGCGAGGTGCTGCGCTTCGCGGCACGCGCGGCCGCCGTCACCGTGTCCCGCGCGGGCGCGGAGCCTCCGTACGCGAAGGAGTTGGGCTGACCCAAGTGACTCAGGTGACTCACGTGAGTCGGGTGACTCGGCGTGAGGCTCTCAGCCGGTCACCGCGCGGAGGCCGCCGGGCCGGCGGCCGTTGAGGCGGTCGAGCGCCGCCGATGAGGCCTCGTCGGCGGGCAGGTGGACGACCAGACGCTGGCCGTCGGCGTCCGGCAGCGTCAGCGTCTCGTACGACAGCCGCACCGCACCGGCCTCCGGGTGCGTCAGGCGCTCGACGCCGCTCTGCCGGGGCAGCCTCGGCACGGCCTCCATCCGGTCGGCGAAGGGCGCGCCGGCCACGACGGTCAGCTCGTCGGCGAACGCCTCGGCATGAGGGTCGGGGAGCATGGACGCGGCCCGGTACACGGCGACCTGCTCGTCGGCGGCCTGGTCCCACTCGGGGTAGGCGGCGCGGGCCCGCTCGTCGGTGAACAGAAAGCGGATGAGATTGGGCCGCTCGTCGTCGAGGAGCCCGATGGGCCGCATGATCCGCTCGTAGCCCGAGGTGTAGGCGAGGACGTCGCCGAGCCGGTTGAGCAGGACGGCGGGGGTGGGCTCCAGGCGGTCGACGAGCGCCCGCACGGTGGGGCGCACCGACCGCGACGGCACGCTCGCCGTCGGGCAGCAGGGGTCGCCTCTCGTCGCCTTCTCCAGGTTGCGCAGGTGGAGGCGTTCCTCCAAAGACAGCCGCAGGGCGTCCGCGAGCGCCCCCATCACCTGCGGGGACGGGTGGCGGTCGCGGCCCTGTTCGAGGCGGGTGAGGTACTCGACGCTGACACCCGCGAGGGTGGCGACCTCCGAGCGGCGCAGGCCCGGTGTGCGGCGCCGGGGCCCGGTCGGGAGCCCGACTTCGGCGGGCGTGACCGCTTCACGGGAGGTGCGCAGGAAGGTGCCGAGCTCGTTGTCGCTCACCGGCCGAACGTACCAGCCGTCGCCCGGCCGCAGCGTGGCCCTGTCACTACCAGTCTCGGCTCGGCCTTCCTCGGGCGCGGGCGGCCTCGCATCGTGGACGGCATGACCACTGACACGAGCGCTTCCGGCACGAGCACCGCCCCGACGACCGCGCTGCCCCTCCCCACCGGGAGCTGGGAGATCGATCCGTTCCACTCCGCCGTCAACTTCACCATCCGCCACCTCGGGATCTCGAAGGTGCGGGGACGGTTCACGGAGCTGTCGGCCGAGCTGGTCGTGGGCGAGAGCGCAGGGACGTCGTCGGTGACGGCGACCATCGCCCTGGCCTCGATCGACACCGGCAACAAGGACCGTGACGCCCACGTCCGCGCGCCGGACCTTCTTGACGTGGAGCGCCGCCCCACGATGACGTTCCGCTCGACGCGGGTGCGCGGCGGCGAGGACGAGTGGACCCTGGAGGGCGAACTGACCATCGGTGACGTCACGAAGCCCGTCACCCTCGCCGTCGAGTTCGGCGGTCTCCAGGCCTTCCCGGGCGACTCCCGACGCCATGCGGGGTTCGAGGCGACCGGGGAGATCAGCCGTGGGGACTACGGGCTCGACTTCGGTACCGGGCTGCTCGGTGATGTGGTGAAGATCCAGCTGGACATGCAGTTCCTGGAGCCTGCCGACTCCCCCGCCGCTCAGGGCTGAGCCGGGCCTCAGCCGTCCGTGAACTCGCCGTGCCGGCCCGCCCCGGCGGCGAACCTGGCCGCGCCGTCCGCCGCCTCGGTGAGGGACCGCAGGCCGTGACGGAGTTCGCCCGCCATCGCCTCCTCCTCGGTCAGGCCCCCCTGCTCCTGGACGGACAGCCGGTCGTTTTGAAGGCAGGTCTGGGGGAACGCCGCGATCTCCGCGGCGAGGCGTTCGGCCGCCGCGCGGCAGGTGCCCGGCGGTACGGTCCGGTTGACCAGGCCCATCGCGAGCGCCTCCGCCGCGGGGACGGGGCGCCCGGTGAGCACCAGGTCCATGGCCCGGCTCTCGCCGATGAGCCGGGGCAGCCGCACCGTACCGCCGTCGATGAGCGGGACGCCCCAGCGGCGGCAGAAGACTCCGAGTACGGCGTCATCGTCGGCGACCCGCAGATCGCACCAGAGGGCGAGCTCCAGGCCTCCGGCGACCGCGTGTCCGGAGATCGCCGCGATGACGGGCTTGGTGAGACGCATGCGGGTCGGCCCCATGGGCCCGTCGCCCTTGTCGGTCACCTCGTTACCGGACGGTGTCCCGACGGCCTTGAGGTCCGCACCGGCACAGAACGTGCCGCCCTCGCCCCACAACACGGCGACGTGCGCGTCGGCATCCGCGTCGAAGGCACGGAACGCGTCGGCGAGGGCGCGGGCGGTGGGCCCGTCGACGGCGTTCCGCACGTCGGGCCGGGACAGCACGATGGTGGTGACGGGGCCTTGGCGTTCGCTGCGTACGGGCATACCGGCCAGGCGAACATGGGAACGGGCCGCCGGACAAGGGGAAACCCTGCCCAACGGCCCGTTCACAGCACCTCGGGGGCGCCCCGAAGGGGCGCGGGGAACTGCGCGACCAGCCACAACCCACCCGCGGATGGGCATTACCGCATCAGGCCTTACGAGCCCTGGTCGCCTTCTTCGGAGCAACCTTCTTGGCGGTGGTCTTCTTAGCGGTGGTCTCCTTGGCGGTGGCCTTCCTAGCCGTCGTCTTCTTGGCGGCAGTCTTCACCGTCGCCGACTTCTTCACCGCCGCCGAGGCCACCACCTTCTTCGCTGCGGCCTTGCGCGCCGGAGCCCGCCCCTGCGAGGACCCGTCACTGAACCGGTCCACCGCGAGGATGTCCCGCAGGAACTTGCCCGTGTGGCTCGTGGCGACCCCGGCGACCTCCTCGGGTGTGCCCTCCGCGACGACCAGACCGCCGCCGTTGCCGCCCTCGGGGCCCATGTCGACGACCCAGTCCGCGGTCTTGACGACGTCGAGGTTGTGCTCGATGACGATGACCGTGTTGCCCTTGTCGACCAGGCCGGACAGGACCGTGATCAGCTTGCTGATGTCCTGGAAGTGCAGACCCGTGGTCGGCTCGTCCAGGACGTAGACGGTGCGTCCCGTCGATCGCTTCTGGAGCTCGGAGGCCAGCTTCACGCGCTGTGCCTCACCACCGGAGAGCGTCGGCGCGGACTGGCCGAGCCTGACGTACCCGAGGCCCACGTCGTTGAGCGTGCGCAGGTGGCGGGAGATGGCCGGCACCGCCTCGAAGAAGTCGAGCGCTTCCTCGATCGGCATGTCCAGGACCTCGGCGATGGACTTGCCCTTGTAGTGGACGTCCAGCGTCTCGCGGTTGTAGCGCGCCCCGTGGCAGACCTCGCAGGGGACGTACACATCCGGCAGGAAGTTCATCTCGATCTTGATCGTGCCGTCACCGGAGCAGTTCTCGCAGCGACCGCCCTTGACGTTGAAGGAGAAGCGGCCGGGCAGATAACCCCGGACCTTCGCCTCCATCGTCTCCGCGAACAGCTTGCGGACGTGGTCGAAGACTCCGGTGTACGTCGCCGGGTTCGACCGCGGCGTGCGGCCGATGGGCGACTGGTCGACGTGCACGACCTTGTCGACGAGGTCGTCGCCCTCCACGCGCGTGTGGCGTCCGGGGACGGACCGGGCGCCGTTCAGCTCGCGCGCCAGGTGCGTGTAGAGGATGTCGTTGACCAGCGTCGACTTGCCGGAGCCCGAGACGCCTGTGACGGCGGTGAGGACACCGAGAGGGAAGGAGACGTCGATGTCCTGGAGGTTGTTCTCCCGGGCGCCGTGCACCGTCAGCCGGCGGGTGGGGTCCGCGGGGCGGCGCACGTCCGGCACCGGGATGGACTTCTTGCCCGACAGATACTGCCCGGTGATCGACTTGTCGTTGGCGAGCAGCTCCTTCATGGAGCCGCTGTGCACGACCTTGCCGCCGTGTTCACCCGCGCCGGGGCCGATGTCCACGACCCAGTCGGCGACCTTGATGGTGTCCTCGTCGTGCTCGACGACGATGAGTGTGTTGCCCATGTCGCGCAGGCGCACGAGGGTCTCGATCAGGCGGTGGTTGTCGCGCTGGTGCAGGCCGATGGACGGCTCGTCCAGAACGTAGAGAACACCGACCAGGCCCGAGCCGATCTGCGTGGCCAGACGGATGCGCTGGGCCTCACCTCCGGAGAGGGTGCCCGCCGCGCGGTTCAGGGAGAGGTAGTCCAGGCCGACGTCGACCAGGAACCGCAGCCTCTCGTTGACCTCCTTCAGGACGCGCTCGGCGATCTTCTTGTCGCGGGCGCCCAGCTTCAGCTCGGCGAGGAAGTCCGCGCAGTCGCTGATGGACATCGCCGAGACCTCGGCGATGGACTTCCCCATGACCGAGACGGCCAGGACGACCGGCTTGAGACGCGTGCCCTCACAGGTGGGACAGGGCACCTCGCGCATGTAGCCCTCGAAGCGCTCGCGGCTCGCGTCGCTCTCGGCCTCGCTGTGGCGGCGCTTGACGAAGGGGACGGCGCCTTCGAAGGCGGTCGTATAGACCCGCTCGCGGCCGTACCGGTTCCTGTAGCGCACCTCGATCTGCGTCTTGTGGCCGTTCAGCAGGGCCTTCTTGGCGCGCTGCGGGAGTCCGGCCCAGGGCATGTCGGTGGAGAAGCCGAGGGCGTCGGCGAGCGCGCCGACGAGCCGCCCGAAGTACTCCTTGGTGTGGCCGTGCGACCAGGGGTGGATGGCGCCCTCGTCGAGCGACTTGTCCTCGTCCGGGACGATCAGCTCGGGGTCGACCTCCATGCGCGTACCGATGCCGGTGCAGTCCGGGCAGGCGCCGAAGGGCGAGTTGAAGGAGAAGGAGCGGGGCTCGAGCTCCTCGAAGGACAAGTCGTCGTACGGGCAATAGAGGTGCTCCGAGTACAGGCGCTCGCGTTCGGGGTCGTCCTCGGGGAGGTCGACGAAGTCGAGCACGACCATGCCGCCGGCGAGGCCGAGCGCGGTCTCCACGGAGTCGGTCAGGCGGCGCTTGGCGGAGTCCTTCACCGTGAGGCGGTCGATGACCACCTCGATGGTGTGCTTCTCCTGCTTCTTCAGGGTGGGCGGCTCGGAGAGCTGGATCGTCTCGCCGTCCACGCGGGCGCGGCTGTAGCCCTTGGTCTGGAGGTCGGCGAAGAGGTCGACGAACTCGCCCTTGCGCTCGCGCACCAGCGGCGAGAGGACCTGGAAGCGGCTGCCCTCCGGCAGTTCGAGAACCTTGTCGACGATGGCCTGCGGCGACTGCCGGGCGATGGGACGGCCGCACTCGGGGCAGTGCGGCTTGCCGATGCGCGCGAAGAGCAGGCGGAGATAGTCGTAGACCTCGGTGATGGTGCCGACCGTGGAGCGCGGGTTGCGCGAGGTCGACTTCTGGTCGATGGAGACCGCGGGCGAGAGGCCCTCGATGAAGTCGACGTCCGGCTTGTCCATCTGGCCGAGGAACTGCCGGGCGTACGAGGACAGCGACTCCACGTACCGCCGCTGGCCCTCGGCGAAGATCGTGTCGAACGCGAGCGAGGACTTGCCCGACCCGGAGAGCCCGGTGAAGACGATGAGGGAGTCGCGCGGGAGGTCGAGCGAGACGTTCTTGAGATTGTGCTCGCGCGCGCCACGGACGATGAGACGGTCGGCCACGCCGGTCCGCACCTTTCTTGAGAGAAGTGACAGGGGCGGGACCCCCGTCGTTCACAGACTAGGGCGAGCCACTGACAACGCCGGGGCGGTCGCCCTGGTTGATAACAAAACCGGGCCACCAAGAATGCCCGGTGCCGCACTCGACCATATAGCACGTGCATTCGATTTGCGGTGCTGCTCAGATGCCTTCACCCGAACGTGTGGCGCGACTATCGTCGGGCGCATGATTGATCATGTGCGCGACCTGGCGTCTGTACGTGACGCGACCGACCGGCTGCTCAGCGCAGCCGCGAAACTGAACAACGATTCGACTGCCGAGCCGTCACGCCTTCCGGGCTGGACCCGCGGCCATGTCCTCGCTCACATCGCGCGGAACGCGGACGCGCTCGTGAATGTGCTGGCCGGGCGGCCCATGTACGTCAGTGGTGACGCACGCGACAACGACATCGAACGTGACGCGCCCCGGCCGCTGACCGAGCAGCTTGCGGACGTACGCGAGTCCGCGGAGCGCTTCGAGGCCGCGGGCACGATCCCCGCGGACTGGTCCCGGACCGTCGAGCTGCGCAACGGCGTCACGGACTCTGCGGCGAACGTGCCCTTCCGGCGGTGGATCGAGGTCGAGCTGCACCACGTGGACCTCGGCATCGGCTACGAGCTTGAGGACCTCTCGGAGGAGTTCACGCAGCGGGAGATCAACTTCCTCGCCAACCGCTTCCGGAACGCCCCGGGGCTGCCCGCGCTGATGATCAAGCAGGACGACGGCCGGGGGCTCTGCACGGGAGCCGTGGAGGGCGTCACGCTGGAGCAGATCAAGAGCGGCTACGAGTCCCCCGTGGACATCACCGTCAGTGGCCGCCAGGCCGACCTCCTCGGCTGGCTCTCCGGCCGTCGCGACGGCTCCGCGCTGAGGGCCGAAGGCGGGCTCCTGCCCTCCCTGCCGCCGCTATAGGCTGAGGTACATGACGTACAGCGGAGCAGTGAAGGTCGGCGGCGGCGCGGACGTGCACGAGCTGCAGGACCTGATGATCTCGAAGGTCGCGGTCGGCCCGATGGACAACAACGCCTATCTGCTGCGCTGCCGGGCCACGGACGAACAGCTTCTGATCGACGCGGCGAACGACGCCGAGACGCTGCTCACGCTGATCGGTGACGACGGCATCATGTCCGTCGTCACCACCCACCAGCACGGCGACCACTGGCAGGCACTCGCCGCGGTCGTCGAGGCCACCGGGGCCCGGACCTACGCGGGCCGCGAGGACGTCGCCGGCATCCCCGTACCCACGGACGTCCCGCTCTCGGACGGCGACACCGTGAACGTCGGGCACGTCTCCCTCACCGCGCGCCACCTGGTGGGTCACACCCCGGGCTCGATCGCCCTCGTGTACGACGACCCGCACGGCCACCCGCACGTCTTCACCGGCGACTGCCTCTTCCCCGGCGGCATCGGCAACACGCACCAGGACCCGAAGGCCTTCGCGAGCCTGCTGCACGACGTCGAGACGAAGATCTTCGGCACGCTCCCCGACGAGACCTGGGTCTACCCCGGCCACGGGAGCGACACGACGCTGGGCGCCGAGCGCCCGCACCTCCAGGAGTGGCGTCAGCGAGGCTGGTGAGCCCCGTACGGCGACGGGCTCAGGCCGCGCCGACCAACGCCGCCACCCGTTCCACCGCGAACGCGTACCCCTGCACACCGCACCCCGCGATGACACCGTCGGCGCGCTGGGAGACGTACGAATGGTGCCTAAACGCCTCCCGCTGATGGATGTTGGAGATGTGGACCTCCAGCACCGGCATCCCGTCACAGGTGTTGAGCGCGTCCAGGATCGCGACTGACGTGTGGGAGTAAGCGGCCGGGTTGATGACGATGCCCGCGTGGTGCTCGCGCGCCTCGTGGATCCAGTCCACCAACTGACCCTCGTGGTTGCTCTGCCGCAGATCCACGGTGCCGCCGTGCGCGGCCGCCGCCTTGGCGCACAGCGCCTCCACGTCGGCGAGGGTGTCGGAGCCGTAGATCTCGGGCTGGCGCTGACCGAGCAGGTTCAGGTTGGGGCCGTTCAGGATCATGATCGGGGCGTTGGCAAGGGTGCGCGTCATGCCGTCAGCGTACTGAGGAGGCTCCCCGCGCCTCCGCACGCCCCCGTGACCGGCCGTCACAGCGGGTAGTTGACGCGGCATGCGCAAGAGCCACTCCCCCGCCGGGCCACCTTCTCCGCCCAGACCCCCGTCGCTGGCCCGGATCGCGGCCGCCTCGCTCGCCGGGACCGCCATCGAGTTCTACGACTTCTTCATCTACGGGACGGCCGCGGCCCTCGTGCTCGGGCCCCTCTTCTTTCCGACCTTCTCTCCGCTCGCGGGAACTCTCGCCGCCTTCGCGACATTCGGAGTGGGCTTTGTGGCGCGGCCCCTCGGGTCCGTCCTCTTCGGGCACATCGGTGACCGGCGCGGGCGGCGGCCCGTGCTCATGATCTCGCTGCTCCTGACCGGCCTCGCCACGGTCGCCGTCGGCTGTGTGCCCACGTACGACTCCATCGGGATCGCCGCTCCCGTGCTGCTCCTTGTGCTGCGGTTCCTGCAAGGTCTTGGGCTCGGCGGGGAGTGGGGCGGGGCGGTGCTTCTGACCGCCGAGCACGCGCCGCCCGAGCGGCGCGGGCTGTGGTCGAGCTTTCCGCAGATGGGGCCGCCCTTCGGGTTCCTGCTTGCCAACGGGATCATGCTGGTGCTCTCGGCGACCCTCACCGACGCGCAGTTCACCTCCTGGGGGTGGCGCGTGCCGTTCTGGGCGGCGGGCCTGCTCGCGGCGGCCGGGCTCGCGCTGCGGTCGTCCCTCGCGGAGAGCCCGAGCTTCCTGGAACTGCGGGAGCACGCGCGCGTGCCGCTCGCCGAGGTGGTGCGCGAGCACTGGCGGCTCGTGCTGCTCACCGCGGGCGCGCTCGCCGTCGGGTACGCGGTGTTCTACGCCGTGACGACGTGGTCCCTCGCCTACGCGGTGGAGCGCCTCGACGTGAGCCGTACGGTCATGCTCACCTGCATCATGGCGGCGGTCGTGGTGAAGGGCGCGGTGACGCCCGTGGCCGCGATGCTCGGTGACCGGTACGGACGGCGGCCCCTGTGTCTGCTGGGGTGTGCGCTCTGCGCGCTCTGGATGTTCCCGATGATCGCGCTGCTCGCGACCGGCGAGCCGCTGCTGATGTTCCTCGGCTTCCTGGTCGCGATGCTCGCGTTCATCACGATGTTCGCCGTGATCGCCGCGTATCTGCCCGAGCTGTACGAGCCGCGGGTGCGCTGCACGGGCGCCGCGGTGGGCTACAACCTGGGCGGCGTACTCGGTGGCGCGCTCACGCCGATCGTGGCGACGGCGGTGGCGCGGGGCGAGGGGACTCCGTGGGGCGTCGCGGCGTATCTGACGGCCGTGGCCCTGCTGAGCCTTGGCTGCTTCGCGCTGTTGCCCGAGACGCGCCCCGCTCCAAAACCGGCCCCTGCCACGGCGTGACCGACGGGCGTACGTGGACCTCGTGGTCCTCAGGGCGTGACCGCGAGCTCCAGGTACGCCGCGAACAGCACCAGGTGCACACCGCCCTGCAGCAGAGTGGCGCGCCCTGGCACCACCGTGAGCGTGCCGACGATCACGGTGAGCGCGAGCAGCACCATATGGGTCGGGCCGAGTCCGAGCACCAGCGGCCCGGAGAGCCAGACCGAGGCGACGGCGACGGCCGGGATGGTCAGGCCGATGCTGGCCATCGCGGACCCGAGGGCGAGGTTGAGGCTGGTCTGCACCCGGTCGCGGCGGGTGGCGCGCAGGGCCGCGATGGTCTCCGGCAGCAGCACGAGCAGCGCGATGATCACGCCTACCACGGAGTGCGGCATGCCGGCGCTCTCCACGCCGGACTCGATGGTCGGCGAGACCCCCTTGGCGAGGCCCACCACGCCGATCAGGGCGAGGGCGAGCAGACCCACGCTGATCAGGGCGGAGCGGGTGGAGGGCCCACCGGCGTCCTCGGAGTCGATCACCTCGCCCTTGCGGGTGATCGGCAGGAAGTACTCGCGGTGCCGCACGGTCTGCGTGGTCACGAACAGGCCGTACAGGACGAGTGAGGCGAGGGCGGCGAAGGTGAGCTGCGCGGTGGAGAACTCCGGTCCCTGCTTGGTCGTGGTGAAGGTCGGCAGGACCAGGCTGAGGGTGGCGAGCGTGGCGACGGTCGCGAGGGCGGCGCCGGTTCCCTCGGACTGGAAGACGACGACGCGATGGCGGAGCGCGCCCACCAGGAGGCACAGGCCGATGATGCCGTTGCAGGTGATCATCACGGCGGCGAACACGGTGTCGCGGGCCAGCGTCGCGCTCTTGTCGCCGCCGTCGATCATGAGGGTGACGATCAACGCGACCTCGATGACCGTCACGGCGACCGCGAGGACGAGCGAGCCGAAGGGTTCACCGACGCGGTGCGCGATCACCTCGGCGTGGTGCACGGCGGCGAGCACGGCCCCGGCCAGCACGAGCGTCACCACGGCCACGACCACGCCGGGCAGATCGCGTCCCCAGGTGAGGGCGAGCAGGACGACGGCGAGGACCGGCACGACCGCGGTCCACTGCGTGGCGAGTGCCCGGAGCCGAGTGATCATGCCTTCGATGCTGCACTGCCCTCAGCGGGCACGCGACCGGGACGGAAACGGCACGGGCAGTGGCCCGCGGCATCCGCCGCGGGCCACTGCCCGTGCTGGTAACTCCTGCGTTCGACGCCGTCAGGCCTCGATGCTGTCCTTCGGAGTCTCGTCGGCCGCCTTCTCCGCGGCCTCCTTCTTCGCCTGCTTCTTGGTGGCCATGAGGCTGGTGATCGTCGTGATCACCAGGACACCGCAGATGACGCCGAGCGAGACCGGGATGGAGATCTCGGGGACGTGCAGACCGTTCTCGTGCAGGGCGTGCAGGACCAGCTTCACGCCGATGAAGCCCAGGATGACCGAGAGGCCGTAGCTGAGGTGGACCAGCTTCTTGAGCAGTCCGCCGATGAGGAAGTACAGCTGGCGCAGACCCATCAGGGCGAAGGCGTTCGCCGTGAAGACGATGTACGGGTCCTGGGTGAGGCCGAAGATCGCGGGGATCGAGTCCATCGCGAAGAGCAGGTCGGTGGTGCCGATGGCGAGCATGACGACCATGAGGGGCGTCATGATCTTCTTGCCGTTCTTCTGGATGAACAGCTTCGTGCCGTGGTACCGGTCGGCGACGCCGAACTTCTTCTCGGCGGCCTTCAGGAGGCGGTTCTCCTCCCACTCCTCTTCCTCGTCGCCGGCGCGCGCCTCCTGGATGAGCTTCCAGGCGGTGTAGATCAGGAACGCGCCGAAGATGTAGAAGACCCAGGAGAAGTTGGCGATGACCGCGGCGCCTGCGGCGATGAAGATCGCTCGCAGTACGAGCGCTATCAGCACACCGAACAGCAGCACCCGCTGCTGGAGATGGCTGGGCACCGAGAACTTCGCCATGATCAGGATGAAGACGAAGAGGTTGTCGACACTGAGTGACTTCTCGGTGATGAAGCCCGCGAAGAACTCGCCCGACGCCTGGCCCCCGCCCCAGATCAGCAGGCCCACTCCGAAGAGCGCGGCCAGCACGATCCAGACGACCGTCCAGATTCCGGCTTCCTTGATCGATACGTCGTGGGGCTTGCGCCCGATGAAGAAGTCGACCGCGATCAGGGCGATGAGACCAAGAATGGTCAGCACCCAAAGGGTCATTGAAACGTCCACTGCGCCTCCGGCGTCGTACGGCTACTGATCAGCGTCGTCGCTGCCGGAGGTCTCTTCCACCCGAGGCGGCTCACCGCCCCGCGGGCCGACGCCCCGGGACCGATGGCGGTCCGTATTGACGGGTACGTCGCGTTCGGGAGTACTCCCCTCCGCTGCAAGAAGAGTACGTGAAGTACCAAGGATTAGTAAAGAAGATGGCAAACGAAAGCCAAAACCCCAGGTCGGAAAGGTCAGCGGCCGCCCGTGCGCCGGGCGTGCGCGACCTGGTTCAGGACCTGCTCGATCACCCGGCTGCCGGGCGGCGCCATCGGCGGTTCGTACGTCCACGCGTGACCGACCCAGGGGTCGGCGAGGTGGTCGTCGGCCACCGGGGTCAGGCGCAGCAGCGCACGCCAGAGCGGGTCGAGCAGCGGGCCGTACTCGGCGGCGTCCTCGCGGTCGGCGACCATCATCAGGTGCACGCCGACCGCCGGGCCCTCGTCCGCGAGGTAGCGGAGCTGGGTCACGGCGCGGTCGTCGAAGCCGTGCGGGAAGTCGTTGACGATCAGGAGCTGCTCGGCGGTGTCCAGGTCCGGCGGCAGCGCGTCGGCGGCGCCCGCGCGGATCGCCATCTGCACCAGGTCCACGCGCTGGGTGAGCTTGGCGAGCACGGCGGAGACGCCTGCCGCCCCGGCGGTGGGGGGTTCGTCGAGCACGCCCGCCGTCACCAGCGGGGAGAGCGCGCCTGCCGCGGAGCCCGCCGCGTCGATGACGTGCACCGTGAACTCACCCGCGGGATAGACCGCGAGCAGGCGCGCGGCGTGCGCGACCGCGCTGTCCATGGCGAGGCGGCGCAACTGGTCCGTGTCGGCCACGGAGTCCGTGCCCGACGAGCGGCCGCTGTCGATCCACAGACCGCGCTCCAGGGGCAGCCGGACCAGCATCGGGATGTGCAGGTCGGGGCGCTCGGGCAGGTGGAGGTCGCCAAGGCGCAGCGCCATGGGGATCTCCATGGGTGCGCGGTAGGCGTGCCAGACCGGGCTGTCCCAGCCCGCGTACGCCATGGGCAGGGCGGGCTCGACGACCTCGGACTCGGCGGCGAGCTGGCCCAGGTCGCGGTCGAGGGCGGCCCTCGCACGGTCGACGAGGAGGCCGTGCTTGGCGCGGGCTGCCTCGCGCGCGATGTCCCCGGTGTTGCCGATGCGGCTGCGCGGATCGGAGAGGACCTTGTCGAGTTCCTGGTCCATGCGGGACTCGGCGAAGTCGACGGCGCTTCGGTACGCGGCCGTGGTGCGGGCCAGGTCCTCGAACATGCCCCACACCTGGTTGTAGAGGCGCTCCTCCAGCGACCAGCCGGTCGCGTCGCCCGCCACGGGCTGGGCGGGCTTGCCCGGTTCGGCCGGTGCAGCGGCCGGCGGGGGCGGCGGCGGCGCGCTGGTCTGGCGGCCGGGGTGGGTGTAGTTGACCGGGCCGCCCGTGGTGCCACTCGCGTCGCCCGGCTGGTGCGCCGGGGCGGGCTGCGGTGCCGCGGTGCTGTCCGGGCCCGGCGCCGCGGGCACGGGTGCGGCGGTCTGTCCCGTCGTGCGCACGCGGGCCTCGTCCGAGGAGCGGGGCGGCGGCGCGGACACCGAGCGGGCCAGGCCCTGGGCCACCGCTTCGTTGATCGAGCTCGCCAGCTCGTGCGCCTGTGGGAGGCCCTGGTCGGTGAGCATGTCGGCGAGGCCGCCCGCGTATCCCTGGCCGACGGCGCGCACCTTCCAGGCGTCCTGCCTGCGGTAGAGCTCCAGGGCGACGACGGCGGACTCGGCGTCCAGGTCGGTGATGGTGTAGCTGGCGACCTCGGAGCCGTCGAGAGCGGTGACGGCGACGAAGGGGGCGGCGAGGGAGCCGAAGCTGACCGGCCCTCCGACGCCGACGGGCAGCGCGAGGAGGACGTTGACCCGGTGCACCGCCTCCGGGACGGCGCCGAGGTCCACCGCGAGGCGATGGTCGGCTGCCGCCTGCCGGGGCACTTCGAGTCCCGGCAGCGTGGGCGAGCCGGGGTGGGCCACCCACTCCGTGCCACGCACCTTGCCCTGGTCGTCGCTGAGCGTGACCCCCGCCACGATCGGCTTGCCGATCGAGACCCGGATCTCCAGACGGGTCTCGGGAAGCGGGTGGTTCTGCCCCCGGACCAGCTCGGCCGTCATCGCCTTCGTCCCCCTTGTGCCCTCTGTACTTGTTTGTGCCGCGCGTGCCGCCTGTTTACAGGTGCGGCAGGATCGACGGCATCAGGTCCTGGAAGGTGCGGCCGTTGGCGGGATTGCCGATGGCCGTCATCTGCCAGCCCGTGCCCGCGCGGTGGACCTTCGCCATGATCTGCGCGGTGTACTGACCGCCGCCGTCGAGTGTGTAGCGGGCGAGCTCCTGGCCGTTGGTCTCGTCGACCAGGCGGCAGAACGCGTTCTGCACTTCCTGGAACGTCTGGCCCGTGAAGGAGTTCACCGTGAAGACGATCTGGTCGATGTGGACCGGGATCCGCTGCAGGTCGACGAGGATCGCCTCGTCGTCCCCGCCCTGGCCGACACCGCCGACCAAGTTGTCACCGGTGTGCCGCACGGAACCGTCGTCACTGACGAGGTGACGGAAGAACACGACGTCCACCGGCTGCTTGTCGGCGAACAGGACCGCCGACGCGTCCAGGTCGACCTCGCGCGTGCGCGTGCCGAACAGGCCACGCCTCGGGGCCGCTTGCCAGCCGAGTCCCATGCGCACCGCGGACAGGGCGCCCCCGTCGTCCTTCTGCAGGTTGATGGCCTGACCCTTGGTCATGTTGACCGTCACGCGCTGTCCCCTCTCGAACTGCCCTGGGCAACCGCCGGTCTGTGCGGTTGCCCAGCACCCTACGCAGAGGCACTGACAGTGCCGCACCGCGGGCAGCACTTTGTGTCGGTCTTGCAACACACCAGGCAGTACGCCTACGCCTGCCCCGCCTCCCTCATCTGCCTGAGCTCCTTCTTCATCTCTGACACCTCGTCACGCAGCCGTGCCGCGATCTCGAACTGGAGGTCCGCGGCGGCAGCGCGCATCCGGGCGGTCATCTCCTCGATCTGCTCGGCCAGTTCGGCCGCGGGGCGGTTGGTGGGCACCTTCTCGGCGGCCTTGCCCTTGGCCGCCCTGCCGGCCTTCCCGCCGAGCGCCGGCACCGGCGCCTTGGCGGCTGTCCCCGCGTCGGCGCCCTTCCCCTTGCGGTAGTCCGTGCCGAGGAGTTGCTCCGTGTCGACCTCCTCGCGCGCGATCGCCGACACGATGTCGTTGATCTTCTTGCGCAGCGGCTGCGGGTCGAGCCCCTTCTCCTTGTTGTACGCGATCTGCTTCTCGCGGCGGCGGTTCGTCTCGTCGATGGCCTGCTCCATCGCCGGGGTGACCTTGTCCGCGTACATATGGACCTGCCCGGAGACGTTGCGCGCCGCGCGGCCGATGGTCTGGATCAGTGAGGTGCCGGAGCGCAGGAAGCCCTGCTTGTCGGCGTCGAGGATCGACACCAGGGAGACCTCGGGCAGGTCGAGTCCCTCACGCAGGAGGTTGATGCCGACCAGGACGTCGTACTCACCGGCGCGCAGCTCGCGCAGGAGCTCGACGCGGCGCAGGGTGTCGACGTCGCTGTGCAGATAGCGGACCTGGATGCCCAGCTCGAGGAAGTAGTCGGTGAGGTCCTCGGCCATCTTCTTGGTGAGCGTGGTGACCAGGACGCGCTCGTCCTTCTCCGTGCGCGTGCGGATCTCGTGCACCAGGTCGTCGATCTGCCCCTCGGTGGGCTTGACCACCACCTCGGGGTCGATGAGGCCGGTGGGGCGGATGATCTGCTCGACGAAGCCGTCGCCGCGCGAGAGTTCGTACTTCCCCGGGGTCGCGGAGAGGTAGACGGTCTGGCCGACGCGGCCGAGGAACTCTTCCCACTTCAGCGGACGGTTGTCCAGCGCGGACGGCAGCCTGAAGCCGTGGTCCACCAGGGTGCGCTTGCGCGACGCGTCCCCTTCGTACATCGCGCCGATCTGCGGGACCGTGACGTGCGACTCGTCGATGACGAGCAGGAAGTCCTCGGGGAAGTAGTCGAGGAGGGTGTTCGGGGCGGTGCCGGGCGCACGGTCGTCGAAGTGCATCGAGTAGTTCTCGACGCCGGAGCAGGAGCCGATCTGGCGGAGCATCTCCAGGTCGTACGTCGTGCGCATGCGAAGGCGCTGGGCCTCCAGCATCTTGCCCTGCTTCTCCATCTCGGCGAGGCGCTCGGCGAGCTCCTTCTCGATGCCGGTGACGGCCTTCTCCAGGCGCTCCGGTCCCGCCACGTAGTGCGAGGCCGGGAAGACGTACAGGTGGTCGTCGTCGCTGATGACCTCGCCCGTGAGGGGGTGCAGCGTGGAGAGCGCCTCGATCTCGTCGCCGAACATCTCGATGCGCACGGCCAGCTCTTCGTAGACCGGGAAGATCTCGATGGTGTCGCCGCGGACGCGGAACGTGCCGCGGGCGAAGGCCACGTCGTTGCGGGTGTACTGGATCTCGACGAAGCGGCGCAGGAGCTGGTCGCGGTCGATCTCGTCGCCGACCTTGAGCGACACCATCCGGTCGACGTACTCCTGCGGGGTGCCGAGGCCGTAGATGCAGGAGACGGAGGCGACCACGATGACGTCACGCCGGGTGAGCAGCGAGTTCGTCGCGGAGTGGCGCAGGCGCTCGACCTCCTCGTTGACCGAGGAGTCCTTCTCGATGTACGTGTCCGACTGCGGGACGTACGCCTCGGGCTGGTAGTAGTCGTAGTACGAGACGAAATACTCCACCGCGTTGTTCGGGAGGAGCTCTCGGAACTCGTTGGCCAGCTGGGCGGCCAGCGTTTTGTTCGGCGCCATCACGAGGGTGGGGCGCTGGAGCTTCTCGATCATCCACGCGGTGGTGGCCGACTTTCCGGTGCCGGTCGCGCCGAGCAGGACGACATCCTTCTCACCTGCGCGGACGCGCCGCTCCAGGTCGGCGATGGCCGCCGGCTGGTCGCCGCTTGGCGTGTAGTCACTGACGACCTCGAAAGGTGCCACCGTGCGTTCGATCTTGGATACGGGCCGCATGGAATCCACCGTACGACCCCGCACTGACAACGGGGTCGGATCACCAGCTCTGCGGGGTCTTCGGACCGGGTCGCTGCGGGGGCCTGCGGCCCGCCCGAGGGTCGTGGCGGTCGCCCGAGCGAGGGACGGGGGGGTAGGGGGCGTGCTGTCCCTGTGCGGCACTCCGCAGGTCGGTCTTGCCCATCACCATCAGCGGGTCGAACATCACGATCACCCCCGCGAGGAGCAGGAAGGCGAGCGGGCCGATCATCATGGGCGCCAGCAGTTCGGCGGGTGAGTCTCCCGCGGTCGGCGCCGCGTCCGAGCCGTGCAGATGGACGCTGAGGGCGGCCATCCCCACGTAGTGCATGCCGCTGACGGCGAGACCCATGACGAGACTGGCGCCCAGGCTCCAGAGGAATCCCCTGACCTGCCCGGCCGCCCACAGGGCCGCGGTGGCGGCGACGACGGCGATCACGACGGACGCGGAGACGGTGAGGGTGTTGTACTCCAGCGTCCCGCGCAGACGCATACCGGCCATTCCCAGATAGTGCATCGAGGCGACGCCCAGACCGGTGATCGTTCCCCCGGTGAACAGCGCCGTCCCGGTCGCGCCGCGGTAGCCCACGATGAAGATCCCGATGCCGACCATGAGTATGGCCACGCCGAGACTCGCGAAGGTCAGCGCCTTGTCGTAGTGGATCGGGGCCTCATCGACGGTGAAGCCCATCATGGCGATGAAGTGCATGGTCCAGATGCCGGACCCGATCGCCGCCGACCCGAGTGCGAGCCAGCCCGGCCGCCAGGAGTGCGCGACGAGGAGCGACCTGGTGGTGCAGCGCAGGCCGAGCGCTCCGCCGAGACACGCCATGAGGTACGCCGCCACCGGCGTGACAAGTCCATAGCTGAAACCGTCGACCGTGCCCTGCATGCGCGGTAGCCCTCCGCCCGTTGTGTTCGAATGCCCGGGATTGCCCCCAAGTGGCCCAAGCCAATCCCTGTACTGACAGGCCATGAGCTGACGCAGAGAGTAAAGCTCACTCCGGAACTCGCGAACGATTTTCCGGGAAAGAATCCCGGCTGTCTCCGTTCAACCTGTGGCCATCCTGCACCTGTCTCGCGTTGGCCGTGGACTGTCACTCTCATCCGGTCCGTGCCCGCACATCGCGAGGAGTCACCGTTGTACGCACGCGTTGCCGCTGCCACCACCGCCGCTCTTCTTGGAGCCGGTGCACTGGCTCTCCCTTCCGCCTCCGCTCACGCCGCCGACCAGAAGTCGGCGCAGACGGCCACGCGGACGCCCGCCCAGACGTCCGCCTCGCACGACAGCCCCCTGGTGGTCGCGCACCGGGGCGCTTCCGCCTACGCGCCCGAGAACACTTTCGCAGCCATCGACAAGGCGGCTGACATGGGGTTCCGGTGGGTGGAGAACGACGTCCAGCGCACCAAGGACGGCGAGCTCGTGATCATGCACGACGACACCCTGAAGCGGACGACGAACGTCGAGGAGCTCTTCCCCGACCGCGCGCCGTGGAAGGTCGCGGACTTCACCGCGGCGGAAATCGCCAAACTGGACGCGGGCAGCTGGTTCAGCCCGAAGTACGCGGGTCAGCGGGTGCCGACCCTGAAGCAGTACATGAACCGCGTCTCGCGCAACCACCAGAAGCTCGTCTTTGAATTCAAGAAGCCCGAGCTGTACCCGGGCATCGAGAAGCAGGGCCTCGACATCCTGCGCAAGACGGGCTGGCTGGACCGGCACCACGTCAAGAGCAAGCTCGTCATCCAGAGCTTCAGCGCGAACAGCGTCAAGGAGGTCCACCGGCTGCGGCCGGACATCAAGACCGGCTTCCTCGGTAAGCCCGCGGTCGCCGATCTGCCCGAGTACGCCAAGTTCTCCGACCAGATCAACTCGACGCACGGGTCCATATCGCGTGAGTACGTCGCCGCGATCCACGCCCTCAAGGGGCCGCACCGCAAGCCCCTGGAGATCTTCACGTGGACCGTGAACGACGCGGCCGCAGCCAAGCGGGTGGCCGAGTTCGGGGTGGACGGCATCATCACGAACACGCCCGATGTCGTGCGTAAGGCCATAGCCGACTGACGCGGCTTCGCCGTGGGCGGCGTTGTCAGTGCCCGGTCGTACGGTGGTCCACATGAACGCCAACGGGCAGCACGGGCAGGGCCGGCCGGATCAGGACGGATCGCGGCAGGTGGTGTGGGCCGTCGTGGCGAGCGACATCGGCCCACTGCTGCTCGCCGCGACCGACGAAGGCCTGGTCAGCGTCGTCTTCCACGCCACTGAGGAGATACGCGACAAGGCGCTCGAGCGGCTCGGCTCCCGGTTGGGGGCCGAACCGGTCGAGGCTCCCGGGTCTCCGCTCCTCGCCGAGCCCATACGTCAGCTCTCGGGGTATTTCGCGGGCGAGCGGCACGACTTCGAGCTGCCGCTCGACTGGTCGCTGATCTCCGGCTTCAACCGCCAGGTCCTGCGCGAGCTGACCACCGTTCCGTACGGCGCCGTCGTGGGGTACGGCGACCTCGCCCGCCGCGTGGGCCAACCCGGCGCGGCCCAGGCGGTCGGTATGGCGATGGGCGCCAACCCGCTGCCGGTCGTGGTGCCGTGCCACCGGGTCGTCGAGAGTGACGGCGGCATCGGCGGTTTCGGCGGCGGCCTCGAGACCAAGCGCCGGCTTCTCGCCCTGGAGGGGGTACTGCCACAGCCGCTGTTCTGACGCCGCCGCCCGCGAGGCCGTGCTCCCGGGAGCTCCCGGGACCCACGCCTGCCGGGACCGCTTCCTCGGCGCCTCGGTGAGCCGGGAAATCCCTGTTCCCGTGTCCGCACGTCCTGGCACACTGCGTCAGTGACTTCGACCCTCGACGCTCCTGACATACCCGCGCCAGAAGCGCTGCCCGCGCTGCGCCGCCGGACCATGGCGGTGCTCGTCTCCAGTCAGATACTGGGCGGGCTCGGGGTACCGATCGGCATCGCCCTCGCGCCGATGCTGGCGACCGAGGTGAGCGGGACGGAGGCGCTGTCCGGCCTCGCGCCCACCGCGTCCGTGGCCGGCACGGCCCTGCTCTCGCTGCCGCTCGCCGCCCTGATGACGTCGCGCGGACGGCGGCCCGGCCTCGTCCTCGCGTACGCGATCGGCGCACTGGGAGCGGGACTCGTGGTCCTTGCCGCGGTCATCGAGAGCTTCCCCCTGCTGCTGCTCGGCATGGCCGGCTTCGGGGCGGGCTCGTCGGCCAATCTCCAGGCCCGCTTCGCCGCGTCCGACCTCGCCGAGCCCGACCGGCGCGGCCGCGCCATCTCCCTCGTCATCTGGGCCACCACCATCGGCTCGGTCCTCGGCCCGAACATCGCCGCGCCCACGAGTCGCGCCTTCTCCGGCACCTCCATACCCGAGGCGGCCGGGCCCTTCCTCTTCGCCGCCGGGATCTTCGCCGTCGCCGGTCTCGTGGTGGCGGTGCTGCTGCGTCCCGACCCCCTGCTCACCGCCCGCGCGCTCGCCCCGCAGGAGAACCACTCCGCGCAGAGCCGCTCGCTGCGGGCCGGTGTCGCCGCGGTGGCCGCGTCGCCGATGGCCCGGCTCGCCCTGGTGACGGTGGCCGCGTCGCACACGGTGATGGTCTCGATCATGGTCATGACCCCGGTCGACCTGGGGCACCACGGAGCGAGCCTGCAATTGGTCGGCCTGGTCATCAGCGGCCACATCGCGGGCATGTACGCGCTCTCGCCGGTGATGGGCTGGCTCGCCGACCGGTTCGGGCGGCTCTCCGTGATCGGGCTCGCGGTCGGGCTGCTGTGCTGCGCCGCGCTGCTTGCCGGTACGGCCGGGCCGAGCCACGGCCAGACCGCCGCCGGTCTCTTCGTGCTCGGCCTCGGCTGGTCCGCGGGCCTGGTGTCGGGCTCCGCGCTGCTCACCGACTCGGTGCCGCAGCCCGCGCGCGCCGCCGTGCAGGGCCTTTCGGACCTGACCATGAACACGGCGGCGGGCATCGGCGGCGCGGCGGCGGGCCTGATCGTGGCGCAGGCGAGCTACGGCTGGCTCAACCTCATCGGGGTCTGCGTACTGCTGCCGATGGCGGCGCTCGCGCTCCGCCGAGCGGTCAAGAAGGCCTGAGCCGAACAGGCCTGACCCAGAGGGGGGCCGGAGCCCGGCGGTCAGGGCAGTGTGATGTGGTACGCCTTGCGCAGCGTCTCGTGCACGGTCCACGTCGTACGGTCGCCCTCGCGCAGGACGGCGGCGTCGCCGGGGCCGACCTCGATCACGTCGCCGCCCTCGACCGCGATGGTGGCGCGGCCGCTGACGACCACGAAGAGCTCGTTCGCCTCGGTGTCGGTGACCACGCCGGGCGTGATCTGCCAGATGCCGCGCAACTGCTTGCCGTCGGCCGACTCCCACAGGACCTTGCCGGTGACCTCCGGGGTGCCCGAGACGATCTGCTCGGGGTCGAGGGGCTCGGCCTCCAGGTCGACATCCGGAATGTGCACGGCAAAGGACGCAACGGCTTGATCATTCGTGGTCATGGCCGGTCACCTTAGCTGGGCACGGCGCGGCCTTCGGGACGGGGCACCTCATCTCCGCCGTCCTCCGCCCTCCCTCACCGTTCCCCGCCGTTCTCCGCCGCGTCCGTCTACTCCTCCCCGTAGTGCCGCGCTTCGAAGATGTTGCCGTCCGGGTCGCGGAAGTAGAAGCTGCGGCGGGCCATGCCGCGGGCGCCGAACGCGTTGTGCGAGATGTCCGACACCGGGGTGCCGTGCTCCTCCAGGCGGGCGCGCAGTGCCTCGAATGCGGTCTCCGCCAGGGCGAGGCAGACATGGTTGACCGGGTGGCCGGCGCTCTTGTCCGCGTCCGGTACGACGTTCATGCGCTCGGCGAGCGAGAGGGGGGCGAGGTCGAAGATGGTCTCTTCGTTGAGCCGAACGGAGGGGAACGAGGCCTTGCCCGCCGTGAAATCGGCTACGCGCAGGGGTTCGAGGCCCAGCACTTTCTCGTAGAAGCCGGCTGCCGCCGCGGGATCGCGCACCCACAGGACGACGTGGTCGAGACGTGTCGTGTTGTCCGTCATGCCGTCAGGCTGCTGTCCCGTCCCCGGCGCCGCAAGGGTTTGGCGCGGCGCGCCGGTCGCCAGGGATGAGGGGAGACCCGACAGGCAGGAGGCAGGCCCGTGTTGGTGGTGTCCGACGAGGTACAGACGGCTGTGGCGGACCGGCGGCCCGTGGTCGCCCTGGAGTCCACGATCATCGCGCACGGGCTTCCGCGCCCGCGCAATCTCCAGGTCGCGCGTGAGCTCGAAGAGGTCGTACGCGAAGAGGGGGCCGTCCCCGCGACGATCGCCGTCCTGGACGGACGCCCTCATGTCGGCCTGGACAAAGGGCAGCTGGAACGGATCGCGAACGAGGACGACATCCGCAAGCTGGGCCACCGCGACCTGGCGCTCGCGGTCGCGGCGGGCGCGAGCGGGGCGACGACGGTGTCCGCGACGGCGCTGCTCGCCGCGCGGGCCGGCATACGGGTGTTTGCCACGGGTGGGCTCGGCGGGGTGCACCGGCAGTGGACGGTGACCCAGGACGAGTCCGCCGACCTGGGGCTGCTCGCCCGGACGCGCATCACGGTGGTCTGCGCGGGGGTGAAGTCGATCCTGGACGTGGCGGCGACGCTGCAGCGCCTGGAGACGCTGGGCGTGGCGGTGGCCGGGTACGGGACGGACCGCTTCCCCGGCTTCTACCTCACCGACTCCGGGCATCCGGTGGACTGGACGCTGCGGACCCCGGCGGAGGTCGCGGCGGTGATGCGGGCCCAGGACGCGGTCGGCGGCCCGGAGTCCGCGCTCCTCGTGGCGAACCCCGTGCCGGAGCCCGAACAGCTCGATCCCGAGCTCCACGCGCGCGTGCTGGCCGAGGCATTGCAGGAGTGCACCGACCGGGCCATCACCGGCCAGGCGGTCACACCCTTCCTCCTGGACCAGCTGATGCGACGTACCGAGGGCGCATCACTGAACGCCAATCTCGCGGCGGTACGGGGCAATGTGCGCCTCGCGGGACGCATCGCGACGGCTTGGGCGGGGCGGTGAGGTGGGGGCGGTGACGTGGGAACGGGGCGGGGCGGTGGCGTCGGGGCAAGGTGGGGCCTTGTTGGTCGTGGGGGATGTCGTCACCGACGTTGTCGCCCGGCACCGAAGGCCGCCGCTTCCCGGCACGGACACCGTGGCGGCGATCCGTACGGTGCCGGGCGGCGCGGGCGCCAACGTGGCGTGCTGGGCCGCCTCCTGGGGATGCCGCGACGTGCGGTTCCTGGGACGGGTCGGCGCGGACTCCGTGGCGTGGCACGAGGAGGCGCTCACCCGCGCGGGGGTGCGTCCACGGCTCGTCGTCGACTCCGAGGCGCCTACGGGGACAGTGATCTGCCTGGTCGACGAGGACGCCGGGGCCGAGCGGACGTTCCTGACGGACAGCGGAGCGTCACTGCGTCTGTCGGCCGCGGACTGGTCGCCGGGGTTCTTGGACGGCGTGGGCCGGCTGCACCTGTCGGGGTACTTGTTCTTCGCCGGGCCGAGCAGAGAGGTGGCCGAGACGGCCCTGGCGGCGGCACGCGCGCGTGGAGTGCCGGTAAGCGTGGACCCGGCGTCGGCGGGCTTCCTCGTCGAGCTGGGGGTGGAGCGGTTCTTGGCGGCGGTGGACGGCGCGGATGTGTTGCTGCCGAGCGAAGGGGAGGCGGCGTTGCTGGGGGATGCGGGCGACCTGGAGGAGGCGGCTGCGCAGTTGAGTCGCCGGTTCCCCGTGGTGGTGGTCAAGCGGGGCGCCGCGGGGGCATTGGTCGCCCGGGAGGGTGAGGTGCTGGCCGAGATCCCCGCGCTGCCGGCCCGCGCGCTGGACTCGACGGGGGCGGGCGACGCGTTCACGGGGGCGTTCCTTGCGGCGGGACTGCGCGGCGCGGGGCTCAAGGAGGCTGCGGCGGAGGGGTGCGGGGCGGGAGCCAGGGCCGTAGAACTGTTGGGCGGCAGACCGGCATAGGGGTGCGGTGCTCCTGGCAGCACACCCCCGCCAGTCCCCCACTCCGACACCGCGGGGCAACCGGGCGGGTGAGCGAGAAGTCCTGTTCGGGTGCCGGGGGGACGGGTGGGCCGGAAAGGCTTTTCAGGTGCCGGAGGGGACGGTGAGCGGGAGGGAGAAGACGCAGCGCCCCGGGGGGGCTACGCCTTGCGGCCCCAGGCTGAGATCAGAGGCGGCGTGGCCAGGTCCAGCGGTTCCGCGGTGATGTTCGTCAGGTGGTCGGTGATGTCCGACTCCGTGGCGAGGCCCGCGGCCGTCAAGGCCGTGCGGGACTGCTGGACCGTGGCCGTCTCCAGGGCCGCGCAGGCGGGCGAGGTCAGCGGGAAGTACGCATCGGCCTCGACCTGGCACAGCCCCGCCGCACGGAGCAGGCGGGGCAGCCCGCGGCCGTACGCGAGGTCGGTGCCGCGCTGGCTGAGCAGCGCGTGCCGGAGGCGGTTGGCCAACTGCTGGGCCGGTCCGTGCTCGTCCGGGCAGGACAGGGGCTGCAGAGCCGGGTCCACCTCCTCCACCAGCAGGCGGCCCCCCGGCCGCAGAGCCCGGATCATCGAGCGCAGGGCCTGCTCCCGGTCCGGCACCCGGGCGAGGACGAGCCGCGCGTGGACCAGGTCGAAGCCCCCGCCGGGCGGCGCCTCCGCGCCCACGTCGTGGATACGCACCTCGACCGGCGGTCGGGCGGCCGACGTATGCCAGGAGATGTCCGCGTCGGTCGCGAGGACCCGACCGGTGGGGCCGACACGCTTGGCGAGCCAGGAGACCACCGAGGTGCCGCCCGCACCGACCTCCCAGCAGCGCCACCCCGGCCCGATCCCGAGCCGCTCGATGTGCCGGAAGGTCGTGGGGTCGAAGAGTGCGGAGAAGGCTTCGGAGTGATGACCCGCACCCGCCGCCTCGGCGTGCCGTTTCCGATTAGCAGTCAGATAGCCGTCGATGAGCGTCATACGGCAATTATCACGATAGGGCGGCTTGCCCTGGGGAGGCAGCCCCGAACGCCCGGATCGGAGTCTTCCGTTCCCACAGGCTCTCGTCGCACCGTCGCAGCTCCCTGGCACACTGGCACGTCAAGCACCAGAACGAGGAGCCCCGCATGTCGATGGCAGGCAACCTGCGAAAGGTAGGGAACCTCCGCAAGGTAGGCGGCCTACGGAAAGTCGCGCGGGTCGCCCAGCTCGTGCGCAAGCACAACCGCGTCGACCTGAGTCACCCCGCCCGCTCCCCGCTGGGCTCGGCCGTGGTGAAGTGCGTGACGTATCGGAAGGGCGTGCGCCAGGACGGCGGCCGTGACCTCGTCGAGGAGGTCGAGCGTATCCGTGAGAGCGGTGAGGGGTTCGTGTGGCTCGGGCTGCACGAGCCGACGGAGGAGGAGTTCGCGGGCATCGCCGAACTCTTCGACCTGCACCCGCTCGCCGTCGAGGACGCGATCCACGCCCACCAGCGGCCGAAGGTGGAGCGTTACGACGAGATGCTGTTCGCCGTGTTCAAAACCGTTTGTTACGTGGAGCACGCCGAACTCACCGCGACCAGCGAGGTGGTGGACACCGGCGAGATCATGGTCTTCGTCGGCAAGGAGTTCGTGATCACTGTGCGGCACGGCCGCCACGGTTCGCTCGGCCCGCTGCGCGAAGAACTCGAATCGGCGCCCGAGCAGCTCGCCCAGGGCCCCGCGGCGGTCCTGCACGCGCTGGCCGACCACGTCGTGGACGACTACCTCGCGGTGACGGACGCGGTACAGGCGGACATAGACCAGGTGGAGATGGACGTGTTCTCCAAGGACGGGGAGCGCGCCGACCCCGGCCGGATCTACCAGCTCAAGCGCGAACTCCTCGAACTGAAGCGGGCCGTGGTGCCGCTCGGCCGCCCCCTGCAGATCCTCTCCACCCAGCCGATGCGGGCGATCGCCCCGGAGATACAGGCCTACTTCCGGGACGTCGACGACCACCTCAAGCGGGTCACGGAGCAGATCGCCGCCTTCGACGAGCTCCTGAACTCCATCCTCCAGGCCCATCTGGCGCAGGTGACGGTCGCGCAGAACGAGGACATGCGGAAGATCACCGCCTGGGCCGCCGTGATCGCCGTGCCGACGATGGTCTGCGGTGTGTACGGGATGAACTTCGACCACATGCCCGAACTGCACTGGAAGTACGGGTACGGACTGGTGATCGGCGTCATCGTCGCCACCTGTTTCGCGCTCTACCGCGGCTTCCGCCGCAACGGCTGGCTCTAGCCCGAAGAGTCGTGCCCCTTGGTGACACGCCTTGCGGGGGCGTGCTCTATGGGGTCACGAGCCACGGACGAGGGGACGGTCTCGGTGACCGCCGAGCGCCGAGGCGGCCGGGGCGGGCGAAGGCGGCCGGGGCGGGGGCGCTCGGGGCGGAGGCGGGGGCGGTCAGCCCTTCGCGTACACGCTTTCGACCCAGCTCGCGAGCTGGGTGTCGTCGAGGTGCGTGGCGAGGTCGGCCTCGCTGATCATGCCGACCAGGCGCTTGTTCTCGATGACCGGGAGCCTGCGGATCTGGCTGCCCTTCATCTCCTGGAGGACCTCGTCGATGTCCGCGCCCGAGTCGACCCAGCGGGGCGTGCCCTTGGCCATATCGCCCGCGGTCACCCGGGACGGGTCGTGGCCCATCGCCACGCAGCCGACCACGATGTCGCGGTCGGTGAGGATGCCGCAGAGCCGCTCGTTCTCGTCGCTGATCGGCAGCGCGCCCACGTCGAGCTGTCGCATCAGTTGTGCGGCGCGGTCCAGGGTCTCGTGTGCGGGGATCCATTGGGCGCCGCGGTGCATGATGTCTCCGGCGGTGGTCATGTGGTACCTCCCGGTGCCGGCCGGCCGGCGCGGCGCGGAGGCGCCGCTAGTCCCGGCGCCCTTCATTCTCGCCGGGCCCTCGGGGGTCCGCACTCCGAGAGCGGATGTCCCGGACGGGACAGGGGCGCGGGCTCGGGATCACGCCGGTGCGTGCTGGTACCCGACCCGTACCCGCACCCGGGCTCTCAAGCCGAGAAGCCGACGATCTTCTCCGGAGTCACCCGGACGATCACTCGGACCTCCTCGTCCTTCTCGCCGGGCGGGTCGATGCCCAGATACTTGTGCGAGAGCTCGTACGGAAGCCGCTTCTCCGGATCAGGGAGGATCTCGGCGACGCCGCGGATCTCGGTCGACGAGTACGGGTTGGCCAGGTCGAAGACCGAGAGGCTGACGCGTGGGTCGCGTTCGAGGTTGCGGACCTTCTGCCGCCGCGCCGTGGAGGAGAACAGCACGGTGTCGCCTTCCCGTTTGATCCACACCACCGAGTTCTGCGGGGCGCCGCCGGGGCCGAGGGTCGCGACGCTGGCGAAGTTCTTGCCGTCGAGGAGGGTGCGGACCGATTCGCTGAAGTGGAGCGCTGTCGTTGCCATGCCCAGACTCTAACTACATGCACGTGCATATAAAAGCTCTTTGGTTGAACATCTCCTTTCACGTGTGTGCGGGCGTGCGGGCCTTCGGGCCTCCATGCCATCGGCTTTCGTGCCATCGGGCTTTCGTGCCTTCAGCCGCTCCATGCCGGATGCCGTGGATCGTCCGCGCGTACGACGACGTCGGCCACCGCACCGGGGTCCGTCTCCGCCTCGTACCGCTCGAAGGCGGGCAGGGTCCACCGCTCGCTCTCTGCCGTACGCCGCCGCAGGGCACCCGGCGAGAGGCTCGTGTGGACCACCAGGTCGAAGGGGAACCAGTGACCGAGCAGCAGTGGGCCGTGCAGCAACAGCAGAGCTCCCGGCCGCAGTTGGACGTACGGGCTGCGCGTCGCGCGGTCCATCTCCGGGTCCCACAGGTCGGGCAGTACTCGCCCCGTGCCGCCCGGGTCCAGCGGCCCGAAGACCTCGCGCCAGAGGGCGCCGGTGTCGAACCAGCCGCTGTAGTACGCCTCCACGTCCTCGCGCCCGTATTCGAGGCGTAGCGAGGCGGGGCGCAGAAAGCCTTCCGTGCCGACGACGAGCGCGGACCGCCCGCGTACCCGCAGCGCGTCGGCCACGCTCCGGGCCAGCTCGCCTGGCCTGCCCGCAGGGGCACCGTCGAAGGCGATGCGGGGCCAGGGGCTCGCGTCGGCCGTCTTCAGGTCGAGCAGCCGGTCGGCGAGGGTGTCCGTGAGCCGGTCCCAGGTGATCGCTTCGAGTCGCACCCGTCCCATGATGCCGGGCTCTTCCCGTCCCGGCGCCGGGCCCTTCCTCCGCCATGCCGCCCCTCCCCCCTCCCCTCCACGGCGGTACGCGCCCACTGTCGAGGGAATGATTCCTTCATGGCACCAAATGCCCTCACCCGGAAAGTACTTCTTGCCATCCAGCCCCTCAGGCGCCGGCACTGTGCGGAGTGCCGCGGCGGGCCGCTCGCCCTCCTGGTCGTCCAAGAAGCCGAGCCGCGCTGCCTGGACTGCGCCGACCTGGGTCATCTCGTCTTCCTGCCACGCGGCGACACCGCGCTGACGCGTCGGGCCCGCGAGGGCAGCGGGCTCTCGGCGGTGGTCGTCCGCCTCAACCGGCGCCAGGGCCGGTACGAGCGGCAGGGTGTCCTCGTCGAGGAGGAGGCGCTCGCACGGGCCGAGGAGCGGTGCCTCGCGGACGCGGAGGCGCGGGCGCGCCGCCGGGCACGGGACGCGGCGCGCCGGGCGGTGGAGGACGTCCGCTTCACCGCGGCCTTCGCGGAGGAGATACGGCGGCTCTTCCCGGGCTGCCCCGATGAGCGGTGCAGGGCGATCGCCGCGCACGCGTCCGTGCGGGGCAGTGGGCGGGTGGGCCGGAGCGCGGCGGGCCGGGCCTTGTCCGCGTCCGCCGTGACGGCGGCGGTGGTGGCCGCCGTCCGGCACACGGAGACGCCGTACGACCGCCTCCTCATGAGCGGAGTTCCCCGCGGGGAGGCCCGCCGCCGGATCGCCCCGACGGTCGAGGCGACGCTTCGGTCCTGGCAGGGGGGCGGGCGGCCTCTGGCCCCTGGGCCCACGGCAGTTGGGGACTCCTGGCCGGGGTCCTACGGGCCACCTTGCCCTCCCCTTACGTGACGGGCGCGCTCCTGGCCCGCCGCTTCGCGGCGATTCTTTCCCGCCCACCCACCCGATTGCCCCGGGTCAACAGGTGTCGGGATGAGGGATACCCACCAGGAGGCGCTCTCGCCGCTTGACGCGGGGTGTTCGGGTGGGCGGGCGGGGGAGTTCCGCCGCGAAGCGGGCGGAAAGTTTGCAGCAAGCCAGCTGAAAGCCGACAACGAGCCCCCCCCCAGGCCCCCCGGCCAGACGCAAGCGCATGCGGTCGCGCGCCACGCGCATGGTCACCGCCCGGCAAGGACTATTCACTTGTGGTGCGGGGCCGCGCCATGGAGGATCACTGCGGCTCGCTCACCTGACGGCTGCCTTACACAACGCGGGAGTTGCCATGATCGAGGGTCCCTACTTCGTGCTCGTCGTGCTGGGAGCGCTCGCCTGCGGCCTGGTCGCGGGAGCGTTCGTCGCGTTCTCGACGTTCGTGATGCGAGGCCTTGCCGCACTGCCCCCGGCACAAGGCATCGCAGCCATGCAGTCGATCAACGTCAAGGCGGTCACCGCCGGGTTCATGACCGTGTTCATGGGCGCCGCGGGCCTCAGCGTGGTCGTCGCTGTCGTCACCTTCGTGCTCTGGCCCGACGACGGCACCGTCGAGCTGCTTCTGGGCAGCGCGCTGTACCTGTTCGGCTCGTTCGGGGTCACCATCGCCGCGAACGTCCCGCGCAACGACGCCCTCGCCAAGCTCGACGCGCACGCACCGGAGAGCGCGGACCGCTGGCGTGCGTACGTCAGCGAATGGACCATGTGGAACCACATCCGGGTCGGAGCCTCGCTGGCCGCCTCGGCCTCCTTCATCCTCGCCCTGACCTGACCGCCCTCCGCTCCTGGCCTGTCCCACCTCCGCCCCTGACCTGGCCCGCTTCACCCCCGGGCCGCGGGCGTGCCCCGTACCCCCTCCCGTCGTACAGTGGCCGAAAGCCTGTGAAAGCACCCGAGGGAGACGGCCATGGCCGACCCCAGAGGCTTCCTCACCACCGCCCGTCAGGAATGGCCGCGCCGGCCCGTCGGCGAGCGGGTCGAGGACTGGGACGAGGTGTACGTCCCCGGCGCGCTGCTGCCCATCGTCGAGCGGCAGGCCGACCGCTGCATGGACTGCGGCATCCCCTTCTGCCACGACGCCTGCCCGCTGGGCAATCTGATCCCCGACTGGAACGACCTGGTCTCGCGCGCCGACTGGCGTGCCGCGGCAGACCGGCTGCACGCGACGAACAACTTCCCCGAGTTCACCGGCCGCCTCTGCCCCGCCCCCTGCGAGGCGGGCTGCGTCCTCGCGATCAACCAGCCCGCGGTGACCATCAAGAACGTCGAGGTGGCCATCGCCGACCGCTCCTGGGCGGACGGCCTCGATCCGCCCCGCGCCCCGGACCGGCACTCCGGCAGGACGGTGGCGGTCGTCGGTTCAGGACCGGCCGGGCTCGCCGCCGCACAGCAGCTGACGCGCGCCGGACACACCGTCGTCGTGTACGAGCGCGACGATCGCGCCGGCGGCCTCCTGCGGTACGGAATCCCCGCGTTCAAGATGGAGAAGCACCACGTGGAGCGGCGGCTCGCGCAGATGCGGGACGAGGGCACGGTCTTCCGTACGTCCGTCACGATCGGGCAGGACATCGGCGCCGCCGAGCTGCGGACCAGGCACGACGCGGTGGTGCTCGCCACCGGCGCCACCGCGTGGCGCGAACTCGATGTCGCCGGGCGGGAGTTGAACGGCGTCCACCAGGCGATGGAGTACCTTCCGCTGGCCAACCGCGTGTGCGAGGGAGACCTCGACACCTCCCCGCTGTGCGCGGCGGGAAAGCACGTCGTGATCGTCGGCGGCGGGGACACCGGAGCTGACTGCCTGGGCACGGCGATACGCGAAGGGGCCGCCTCCGTCACGCAGTTGGACATCTACGGGCGGCCCGGTGACGTACGCGACGAGCTGGCCGAGCCGTGGCCGACGTACCCGAAGGTCTACCGCCTCTCCCCCGCCCACGAGGAGGCGGGCGAGCTGCGCACGGCACCGGCCGCGGACGCGGACGCACGCATGTTCGCCGCGTCCACGCTCCGCTTCACCGGCGACGCGGCGGGCCGGGTGAACGCCCTGCACCTGACCGAGGTCGACGCTGACCGTCGTCCTCGCCCCGGCACCACCCGTGAGCTTCCCGCCGATCTGGTGCTGCTGGCGCTCGGATTCACCGGGCCCGACCGGACCGCGGGCGGCTTGGTCGACCAGCTCGGCGTGGACGTCGAGGACCGCGGCACCCTCGCCCGCGGCGCGGACTTCGCGACCAACGTGCCGGGAGTCTTCGCGACCGGCGACGCGGCCCGCGGCCAGTCACTGGTCGTATGGGCGATAGCCGAGGGCCGCGCGACCGCCGCCGCGGTCGACCGATGGCTGACCGGCGCGACCGGCCTCGCGGCACCGATCAGCCCGTACGACCGCCCGATGACCGCCTGAGACCGCCCCCCGGACGGGAACAGCCCGTGCGGCTCACGACAGCAGGAAGTCGGCCTCCCCCGCCTTCGCCCCCTGGATGAACGCGTTGATCTCGCCGTACGTGTAGATCAGCGCCGGGCCGTCCGGATCGGCCGACTGGCGGACCGCTACCCGGCCGTCGGCCAGCTTCATGGCCTCCAGGCAGTTGCCGCCGTTGCCGCCGCTCCACGGCTTGTGCCAGCCCTCGCTGCCGAGTTCACGGGCAGGCATGCCGTTGTAGATCCGGGAGTCGTCCCGGGAATCGGGGCGGGACCCGGCTCCGGGTTTGGACCCGGGTCGCGTGCCGGCTCGGTGTCGATCCATTCACAGCTCCTTGCGGAGGTCCCGGAGGATCTCCTTTGTGCGATGTGCCGTCGCGGCTTGCGCCGCCATGCGGTCCATGACCTCGAGGTGAGTCGCCACCTCGGTGCGCGCGTCCAGATAGACAGCGCCGGTCAGGTACTCGCTGTAGACCATGTCCGGCAGCTCCGCCATGGCGAAGCGGAAGAGCACGAACGGTCCGTACGTGCCCGGGTGCGGACCCGCCGCGAACGGCGCGACCTGCAACGTCACATGAGGAAGTTCGACGGCTTCGAGCAGCTTGTCGATCTGCTCACGCATCACCTCGGGACCGCCCACGGGTCTGAGCAGGGCGGTCTCGTCCATCACGACCCAGAGCCGTGGCGCGTCCTCGCGGGTGAGGAGCGACTGGCGCTCCATGCGCAGCGCCACGTACCGCTCGATGTCCTCGGGATTGGTCTGGCCGATCGCTCCGGAGCGCATCACACCGCGTGCGTACTCCTCGGTCTGCAGCAGACCCGGCACGAAGTGCGGTTCGTAGGACCTGATGAGGCTGGCTGCCCCCTCAAGGCTGACGTACATGCTGAACCAGCCCGGCAGGATGTCGTGGAACCGCTGCCACCAGCCCGGCTTGTTCGCCTCCTCGGCGAGCGTCACGAAGGCGTCGGCCTCGTCGTCGGCGACGCCGTAGGACTTCAGGAGGAGCTGGAGATACGGGATCTTGAGTGCGACCTCGGCCATCTCCATGCGGCGGACCGTGGCGGGGGCCACGCGAAGGATCCGCGCGGCCTCCTCTCGTTTGAGGCCCGCGCGCTCACGCAGGTCCTGCAAACGACGGCCTAGGACGACCTGGCCGACGGTCGGCGCGGACCGCGGTTCGCTCACGTCCTACCTCCACGTACTCCATGACATGCCAATTCACTCCGCACCTGGAGCCGTTGCCAGCAGTGTGCCATGTGCCGTCTCGAAGGAACACGCCACTGTGCACTTTTCAGAGTGGGTCTTGCCAAGGTGTTCCCGGCGGGGCGATAGTGGATGGCGTGACTCCGCCCGCGTCGTTACACACAGCTGCCGCCGAAGCCCCTGTTGGCATGACCGCCGACGCGTGGGCCGAGAGCGGCTCCGAGCTCTGCGTCAGCTTCGCGCTGGTGCCACGGCCGGGCTCCGCCTCTCAGGCCAGACGGCTGGCGAACGCCCAGCTCCTCGGCTGGGACATAGGCGAGGACACCCGCGACGCCGCCGCCCTCGTGGTCTCCGAGCTGGTCACGAACGCGATCGTGCACACCGCGAGTCACCGGATCGTGTGCGAGCTCTGCACGAAACCCGGGTCACTGCGCATAGCTGTGCGTGACGATGGATACGGATCGGGTGTCCCTCGCCCCGCCCAGGAAGGGCCCGACACCGATGAGGAGCACGGGAGGGGATTGCTTCTCGTCGAGGCGGTGAGCGACGCGTGGGGCGTGCGGGACGAGGGACCCGGCGCCGGCCTCACCGTATGGGCGGAACTCCGGGCGTGAGGTGACAGAGGGTGCGGGCGTGAGGACGACGTGGACAGGGGGCGTGTGAGCGCGGTGACGGTGCGGCGGCTGTTGGATCTGGACACGCTGGTCCGCCTTGAACGGAGGCGGTCCGCCGCTGCCTCACCACCGCCGCCGACGAGGCTCGCCGTCCCGGCCGGGATGACGCAGCCTCTGGGGTGCGACGCGGTGTCGGTGCCCGCCCGGTTCGGGCCCCGCCTGATGGCGCGGCTGCCGCGCGTGGGGTGCGTGTACGAGGACGCGGACGCGGGGCGGTGGTGGTGGATCGTGCCGGCCGACTCCGATGTCGCCCTCGAGTGGCCCTCTCCCGCGTATTACGCCGCCGGAGCGGTGGTGCCGGGCGCTCAGCGCGCTCCCGCGCTGATTCACAGCCCTTCCGAGGGCGAGGTTCCCTATACGCCGCCGATTCCGCTGTACCTGGCTTGGTGCAGGGCCACGGGGACCACGCCGGGGTGGTCTCGGGCTGTGCGGGCTTAGCCTCCGGCGGTCTTTCCCAGCCTGTCCGGCGTTCGAGGACGAACCCGGCGGAGCCGGTGATCGACGGCGACGAAGCTCCCCATCCCCCCGTCACCGCCGCCTCCACCGCCGCGACGACCTCGCCCGGCGCCTCCATCTGCACCATGTGCCCCGCCCGCTCGATCACGCGGACAGCGGCCCTTCCCTCCAGGGACTTCGCGTTGGCCGCCGGGATCACCCGATCGGCCGCGCCCCACACGGCGACCGTCCGCACGCCCGTCGGCAGCAGGGGCCTCACGTCCAGAGCCGCACCGCCGTCCGGGGCGGCCAGGATCGGCAGGAGCAGGCGGAGCGCCTCGTCGACGCCGTCCAGACGCTTGTACTTCAGGAGGTCGTCCACCAGGCGGCGCGTCACGAGCGCCTCGTCGGCGAACAGCTTGCGCAGGTGCGGACGGAGTTCGCGCCGCATCCCCGCCTCCGCGAAGCCACGCAGGTAGGCGGCGTCCACATCCGGGCCGTATCCGGCGGGCGCGATCAGCGTCAGGGAACGGACCCGGTCAGGTACCGCCGCCGCCATCGCCGTGACCACCGCCCCCCCCCCAGCGAGTGCCCCACCAGATGCGCCCGTTCGATGCCGAGGGCGTCGAGGAAGTCCGTGACGACCGCGGCCAGCGAGGCCAGGCTGCCGTCGCCGACCTCCTTGCCGGACTCTCCGTGGCCCGGCAGGTCGAGCGCGTACACGGTGTGGCGCGCCGCGAGCGGCTCCTGCACGAAGAGCCAGGAGTTGTTGTCGCCGCCGTACCCGTGGACCGTCGCGCTCGTCGTCGAGGTGGGCGCACACCCCGGCGGCGGACGCCTCCTCACCTGCGTACAAGTGGGCGAAGCCGGGGATGTCGCCGGTCGCGAACTCCTCGTGGAGGCGCTCCTCGAAGCCACGGATCGTACGCATCGTGCGGTACGCGTCCAGGAGGGCGGCTCGGTCCAGGCCGTGTTCACGGGGGACTCGGGGTGTCCGGAGAGTTTCGGTCACGGAACAACTCCCTTGCCTGCGCCGGTGCCAAGTCGCCTGCATGGGGTATGGCACTGCGGCCTGGGTGAAGCGGCAACAGTTGCCCGGGGTTGCGATGCCCCACCCGACGTACGCAAACGGAGAAGGAGAAGCAGACGAACCACAACAAGGACAACTCCCGTAAGCGGTCAGCTACTTCAGGCAAAGGGACAAGGACAGGAGCGGGGACTTCAGGGTCGGAGAAGCTGCTCTTCGGCGGCCCCCTGCGCTACGACACCGGCTGGGCACAGTACGAGGAAGCCTTCCTGCAGCTGGGGTTCCGGTCCATGCTGAAGCGTCTTCCGGCGCTGCTCGCCGTCAGCTTCCGGCTCGCGTGGCAGGCCGACCGGTCGGCCGCGCGCATCGTCGTCACCGCCGAGGTGGGCCGCGGACTGGCCCAGGCGGTGAGCCTCCTCGCGGTCAACAGCGTGCTCGGGCGCCTGCTGACCGACGCCCCGCTCCCCGACCGGCTGCGCGGCGCGGCGCCCGCCCTGATGACGGTGGCGGCCGTGCTGTTCGTCGCCGCGCTGCTTCGCGCCGCGTCGACGTACGCGACGGGGCGCCTCGAACCGAAGGTCGAGCGTGTCGCCACCGAGCAGTACCTGGAGAGGGCCGCGTCGGTGGAGCTGTCGGCCATCGAGGACGACGCCTTCCACAAACTGCTCGACACGGCGCAGTACGGTGCCGCGTCCGCCCGCCGCATGATCGGCATCGCCACGCGTGTGGTGAACGCGATGATCTCGCTGATCGCCGCGGCGAGCGTGCTGACCGTCCTGCACCCGGTGCTGCTTCCGCTCCTGGTGACGATGGTCCTGCCGAGCGCGTGGAGCGCCCTGACGATCGCCCGGCGCCGCTATGTCTCCTTCCACGCGTGGGTGCAGCACGCCCGCGCCGGACGCCTCATCGGCAGCCTGCTCACGGAGGAGCGGGCGGCCCCGGAGATCCGGGTGCACGGCGTGGGCCCCTTCCTGCTGCGGCACTTCCGGTCCATGTCGGAGGCCGCGGAGGAGGAGCAGGCGCGCCTCGCGCGGCTTGCCGCCCGGACGGGCCTGATCGCGGCGGCCTGGACGGGCATCGCCACCGCGGCGACGTACGCGACGCTCGGCGGGCTCATGCTCGCCGGGGCGATGGCGCTGTCCGTCGCGGGCACCGCCGTCATCGCGATCCGCACCGGCGCGTCCAACCTCGACACCCTCGTCGTGGAGATCAACTCCCTGCACGAGGACGCCCTGTTCGTCGGTGACCTGGAGCGGCTCTTCGTGGAGGCGGCGCAGCGTGAGATCCCGGCCGGTGGCGCTGAACTGCCGCCGGACCCGGAGGAGATACGGTTCGAGAACGTCTCCTTCCGTTATCCGGGGGCCTCGGACAAGGACGCGCTCAGCGAGGTCTCCCTGAGCCTGCCCACCGGGAAGATCGTCGCCTTCGTGGGCGAGAACGGCTCCGGCAAGACCACGCTGGTGAAGCTGCTCGCCGGCCTGTACGCGCCGAGGGACGGCCGGATCATGTGGGACGACGTCGACGCGGCGACCGCGGACCGGCGCCAACTGGCGGGACGCATCGCGATGGTGGCGCAGGACTTCAAGCGCTGGCCGTTCACGGCGCGCGTGAACATCGCGATCGGCCGGTCGTCGGTGCCGCTGACGGACGACCGGATCGGCGCCGCGGTCGAGGAGGCCGGTGCCGAGGACGTCGTGGCCGATCTGCCGCGCGGGCTGGACACCTTGCTGGCCCGCGCGTTCACCGGCGGGCACCAGCTGTCGGGCGGCCAGTGGCAGCGGCTCGGCATCGCGCGCGCCGCCTACCGGCGCGGCAGCATCCTCATCGTGGACGAGCCGACGGCGGCGCTCGACGCCCGCGCCGAACTCGAGGTCTTCGAGAAGATCAGAGCCCTGGCCGGGACGGGCCAGACCGTCATCCTCATCACCCACCGCCTGGCGTCGGTGCGCCACGCTGACCTGGTCCACGTCCTGGACAGCGGGCGCCTGGTGGAGTCGGGCACACCGGACGAACTCCTGCGGACAGGCGGTGTCTACGCGGAGCTGTACGCGCTGCAGGCCGACCAGTTCACGGCGAAGGTCCCCTCACCGAACGGGCACGCCGAGCGCTGAGGGGGGTGCTCGGGTCTATGCCGCGGCGGCTATCTCCGGCAGGTCGGTGACAGCGGACTCGCGCACGACGGGCTCGCGCACGATCACCAGGAAGGCATCGGACGCGAGGTCCATCACGACCTCCGCCCGCTGCCCTTCCATGCGGCGGGCCCGCGCGAACTCTTCCGCGGGCCACGATCCTCGCGGCCCACCGGCCGGAAAGCGTTCAAGTACCACTCGACTGTTCATCATCGTCCTTCTGTTCCCCCGTTGGCAGTCCTCATGGACTCTTTCGGAGTAGAACGCGCCGCGGGGTGGAAAGGACTCGCAACGTGACGGACCTGACACCTGGTTGTGCCGGTTCCTCACATCTCGTACTCGTCGTGATACCTGAGCCGGTCGCTGCCCGCGGGCGCCCCGAACCCCGTCGCCCGGCCCTTCGGCTCCTCCCACTCCTCCTGCCGGCCGAGGGCGGTGAGGTCCAGGAGGCTCGAATAGGAGGCGATCCAGTCGGTGCCGCGGTCGTACGTCGAGTACGTGTGGAAGACGCGGTCGCCGTCCCGCAGGAAGCAGCTGAGGCCCGGCTGCTCGAAGGACTCCTCGCCCTCGCCGACGGTGGCGTCGAAGTCGTGGTTGAAGTCGCTGCCGTGGGAGGAGTACCACGGCACCGTCCAGCCCATCCGGGCCTTGAAGGGCAGGATCTTGGTGAAGGGCGCGCGGGAGACGGCGATGAAGTTCGTGCTGCGGGCCCGCAGATGGGCGAGGTGACCGATCTGGTCGAGGAAGGCCGAGCAGCTTCGGCAGCCCGCGTCCCACTCCGGGGCGAACATGAAGTGGTAGACGATCAGTTGGGCGTCGCCGTCGAAGAGGTCGAACAGCGTCGCCTTGCCGTCGGAACCGTCGAACAGGTACTCCTTGCCGATCTCGACCATCGGAAGCCGCCGCCGCTCGGCGTTGAGCGCGTCGCGTGCCCGCGTCTGCGCCTTCTCCTTGACGAGCAGGTCCTTGCGCGCGGCGAGCCACTCCTCGCGCGTGACGATGTCGGGAAGTCGCATGGTCCCTCAGTCCCTCCTGCGGACCCGCCCCTCGGATCCGTACGTCTGCGAGGGGTGACCTGCGCGGTCGTCGGAACTCATCGGTCGCGGCGAAGAAACCTCGAAGAATTTGCAAGGAGCTGGTCAGGAAGGCCCCTCAGCCCTCATAGTCCTGGATCCGCTTTCCGTGGCCGCGGTCGATCAGGGCGGGAAGTTCGGCGCTCAACTCCGCGACGGTCCGCGGCACGTCGAGGGTGAGCAGCTTCCGGTCGCGCATCAGGATCCGCCCGTCGACGATCGTCGTGGTGACGTCCGCGGAGCGGGCGCTGTGCACGAGCGTGGCCGCGAGGTCGTGCACGGGCTGGGTGTGCGGTCCCGTGAGGTCGACGAGGACGATGTCGGCGCGGCGCCCCGGCGCGAGGCTGCCGATCTCGCCGCCGAGACCGACGGCTCGCGCGCTCTGCAGCGTGGCGTGGTCGAGCGCCTGGCGCGCGGTGAGCCAGGCCGGGTCGCGCTGCGTGGACTTCTGGACGAGTGCGGTGAGCGCCATGGACTCCCAGACGTCCAGGGTGTTGTTGGACGCCGCGCCGTCCGTGGCGAGGCCGACGGGGACGCCGATGCCGCTCAGGGCGCGTACGGGCGTGGTGTCCCAGCCGAACTTCAGGTAGCCGCGCGGCGCGGACGCCACCGCGATGCGTCCCCTGCCTTGCCGCAGCACGGGCAGGTCACGGTCGAGGATGCCGGTGCCGTGCGCGATGAGGATGTCGACGTCGAGCAGTCCGGCGCGGTGCAGGATCTCGATGGGGGTGAGGCCGTGGCGCTGAAGGCTGTTGTCGGTCTGGGCACGGTTCTCGGCGGCGTGCAGATGGACCATCAGGCCGTGCTCGGCGGCGAGTTCCGCGGTCGCGGCGAGGTCCGCTTCGTCGACGGTGTACGGGGCGTGCGGGGCGAGCGAAGTGGTGACGCGGCCGTCGGCGGCGCCGCGCCGCCTCAGCGCGAACTCCAGGGAGGCGGCGCGGCCCTCGGGCCCCTGCGAGGAGAAGAACGCCGCTCCGAGGTTGGCTCGGAGCCCGCTCTCGGCGACGACGTCGGCGACGGTGTCCATCGCGAAGTAGTGGTCGGCGAAGGTCGTCACGCCGCCCCGGATCATCTCGGCGCAGGCCAGCCGCGCGCCGAGCCCGACGACGCGCTCGGTCAGGTTGGACTCGATGGGCCAGATCCAGTCGTTGAACCACTCGTGCGCCGGCAGATCCTCCGCGATGCCGCGCAGGGCCACCATCGGCGTGTGCGTATGGCAGTTGATCAGGCCCGGCAGCGCCGCCTGGCCGCGTGCGTCGATGCGTTCGGCGGCCTGGAGTCCGGCGACATCGGGGGTGGTGGTGACGGCGTCGATGCGGCCGTCACGTACGACGACGGCGGCGTCGTCGAGGAATCCGACCCGGCCTTCCGCGTCGTGGACGAGGGCCGTGCTGCCCGTGATGACGAGATCGGCGGGGCCGTGCGCGGGGGGCGGCGTCATCTCTTCAAGGTACGGGGAGTGCGCATCCCGTGCCCTGTCGCGTCACCGTTTTCGCGGGCACGCTGACGTCAACCCGAACACCTCGCCGCACAGGGGGAGCCCGCCATGCTCGTCGGCACCTGGAACCTGGAGAACCTCTACCGGCCCGGCGGAAAGTTCGGGCCCACGGACAAGGCGGCGTACGAGGCGAAGCTGGCTTCGCTCGCGGCGACGATCAAGGCGCTGAACCCGAGTGTGCTCGGCGTGCAGGAGGTCGGCGACCCGGAGGCCCTCGCGGATCTGGCCGGGATGCTGGAGGGCACCTGGCACACCACGCTCTCGGAGCACGCGGACGAGCGCGGCACCCGGGTCGGCTTCCTCAGCTCCCTGCCGGTGTTCGTCGTGGCCGACGAGGACCGCTTCCCCGAACCGCTGCGCCCGGTGCAGTCCGGTGACGCGGGCAGGCCGGTGACGCGGGCGGGCCGCGGAGTGCTCGCGGTGACGGTGACGACGCGCGCCTTCTTCTTCGATGTGGCCGTCTGCCATCTGAAGTCGAAGCTCCTGTCGTACGGAAACGGCCGGTTCCAGCCGCGGGACGAGGGCGAGCGGGCCCGCTTCGGGGCGTACGCGCTCTACCGGCGCTCCGCGGAGGCCACGCTGGTGCGCTCGCTTTCCGACCGCCTCCTGAAGGGTGACGGCCGTGCGCACGATGTCGTGGTGCTCGGCGACCTGAACGACGAGGTGTCGGCGGCGACGACGCAGATCCTGCTCGGCCCGCCCGGCTCCGAGATCGGCACCCCCGGATTCGACAAGCCGGACGAGGGCGACGCGCACCGGCTGTGGAACGTGGCCCCGCTCATCCCGCCCGAGCAGCGTTACTCCCGTATCCACGCGGGCCGCCGCGAGCTGATCGACCACGTCCTGGTGAGCCGCGGCTTCCTGAACCTGGTCAAGGCGGCGGGCACGGGCGTGCCGGGCTCGACGGCGACCGCGCTGCCGTCGGTGCGGGACGAGGACCCCGCTGAGCGGCGGAACGCGCGGGGCTCGGACCACGCGCCGGTGTGGGTACGGATCGAACGCTAGCCGCGATGCTCGTGCGGGTCAGCCGCGCGGGAGCACCGTCGAGAGGACTCCCGGCAGCGGATACCAGTCCGACGACACGATGCTGGCGTTGTTTCGCGCGAGCAGGGCGACGCGGGCCCGGGCCTCGGCCTCGGTCGGATTCACCGGGTCGATGGCCGGGGCGACGCCGTGGGCGTCGGACATCACGACCAGATAGCGCCGGTCCGCGTACCACTTGGTGTCGATGGTGCCGCCCGCGTACGCGGACGCGTCGCCGTCGAACAGCACGAACCAGGGCCGTATCGCCGCGTCCGTGTACCGCCCGCGCGGGTCGCCCGCCTCGGCGCCGAGCACGGCGGGGAAGGCGGCGGCCTCACCGAGGCGCCCGGCGGCCTTGAGGTCGCGCAGGTGAGCGGCGTACTCGCGATCGGTCCACAGGGTGTCGGCCGGGTTGCCCTGTTCGACGGTGCCGGGGATGAGCTCGACGATGAACTTGCCCGCCAGGGCGCTGCGCTGGGGCCAGCCGTCACTCCGTACGGCCTCGTCGAGGGTGGCGTGCCCTCCGGCGAGCTGGCCGGGACGGTAGACGGCGTCGCCGAGCTTGCTCTTCAGGAGGGCGTCGAGGTCGGCGGGCCCGCGTCCGTTCCTCCCCCGGAAGCCGTCCTTCAGCTCCACCTTGAGGAGGATGGGACGGTGGCCGGGGTGGGCGTCGTGCCAGCTCTTCATGTCCGCGAGGCATCCGGCGAGGTTCTGGTTGCGCGCCTTGGTGCGCAATTCGGCCGGAGTCGCGGCGTTCTCGCAGTTGTTGTCGTTCCCGACCGGGTTGCTGTGCGAGACGCGCCACCCGCTGCCGAACGCATTGGTCCACACGTCGAGTTCGAGCATGCCGGCGCCGGAGTCGAGCGCGTCGGCGAAGTACCGGTACTTCGCCTTCTCGTAGGCGTTGTGGACGCCGACGCCGGTGGTGGACGCGTACGGCGACCGCGGTGCCGGATCGTCGGCGGCCGAGGCGGCGGTGCCGCTCGCGGACCCCGCGGCTGTGAACGCGAGTGCGCCTGCCGCCACGACCGCCATGGCCAGGCCTGTCCCAGTACGTGCCCTCATGCCCCGCCGCCCCTTCGCCGCTTCGGTCAAGTCACGCGCAACGTATGGGGGTTGAGTGTCGTATGGGAAGACGGCGACTTACGGTCGAGAGTCAGATCCAGCCGTGCGGGCGTACGGCGGGGGGCGCGTGGCGTGGCGTGTCGGCTACGGTCTGCGCCCGTTATGGATCAAGTTATGGACCACGTCACGCAGAGAAAGGGACCAGCCCCATGCCTCTCACCCTCCCCCGCATCTCCCGCATCTCCCGCACCCGGCTCGCCGTGACCGCGGCCGCCGCCGCGGTCCTCGCGGTCGGCGCCCCGGCCGCGTACGCCTCGCTGGACCCCGGCCCCGACACGCGCTCGCCCGGCACGACCACCACGTCGCAGATCTCGCGTGGTGACGCGTACACCGAGACCCGCCTCCTCTTCGGGACCGAGCGCCCCGACGGTGGTCCCGATGTGACCGACAAGCAGTTCATGGAATTCATCGACGACGAGGTGACGCCGTCGTTCCCCGACGGGCTCACGGTGCAGGACGGCCGCGGCCAGTGGCGGGACTCGAACGGCAAGATCGAGCGTGAGCGTTCGTACGAGCTGATCCTGCTGTATCCGACGTCGCAGGCGCACAAGCGTGACGCCGCGATCGAGGAGATCCGCGAGGACTACGTGAAGGAGTACGCGCAGGATTCGGTGGCCCGCCTTGACGACCGGCTGCGGGTGGACTTCTGAGGCTTGCGCAGGGATTTCTGAGCTTTCCCGTGGTCACGCCACCGTGGTGAGCTCCGCGAGCAGCGCGTCGAGGCGCTCCGCGTGCCGCCGCGGCAGGCGCCCCGTGTCGTCGACGTGCACCGCGCAGGCGGTCGTGGTGTCGACGAGGCGTTCGAGGGTGGCCGCCACCCGCTCCGAGCCTTCGGAGTGCCGGGCCAGGGCGGGGAGTTCGGCGGCCGCCAGGTCGATCGCGGCGCGGGCCTCGGCCAGCGTCCGGTAGGCCTCGCGCCGCAGGGCCCAGCGGTCGGCGCGGTGGTCGGTGCGGTAGCCGGTGCGGTAGCCGGTACCGGCGAGGCCGCCGGTAGCCGCGCCGCTCAGGACGTGGCGCAGATACGCGTGCGCGCAGGCGCGGGCGGCCGAAAGCCGGTCCTGTACGCGGCCACCGCGCTGCCCCGGCCATGGCAGATGTCCGACGAGCAGGACGATCCCGCAGGCGAGCAGCGTCTCGCCGATCCGCCCCCAGGAGGCCTGCGGTTCCCCGCCCACCATGACCAGGGCGAGGACGAGGACGGTGACGACGGCGGTCTGTGCGGCGAAGTGCCGGGTCGCCACGGGGATCAGCCCGCCGCACACGGCGACGACGGCGACGAGCCCGGCGGGTCGTGGCAGCAGGGCGGCGAGCGCCGCGAAGAGGACGGCGCCGATGACGGTGCCGAGGGCGCGGCACAGGACGCGCGACGCCAGCGGTCCGAGGTCGGGCTTGACCAGGAAGACCGCGGTGGCGGGAAGCCAGTACCAGTGCGGGTGGTGCAGGGCCTGCGCGACCGCGGCGCTCGTCCCGAAGCAGAGCGCGACCCGCACGCCGTACTCCCGCCCGCCGGGCCCGGCCGCCGTGCGCAGTACGTCGAGGGGTCGGCGCCCGCGGCCGTGCGGGGGCCGCGCCGCGCCGCTGTCGAAGGCTTCGGCGGCGTGCAGCAGCGCGTCATCGAGGGCGCGCAGCCCGGCGCCGGAGCGGGAGGGCGCGGGCAGCGGCCCGCAGGGAACGCCGTCGCGGATGGCGGCGGCGAGGCGGCGAGGCCCCTGACTCGTACGCGGTGGGAGCGGCTCACCGGCCCAGGCGAGCGCGGTCGCCGCCTCGCCGAGCGGCAGGGCGGCGAGGTACTGGGCGTGCAGCCGCCGCTCCGCCGCCGAGCCGGCGTGCCTGCGCAGGCGTGGCCCGGAGAGGGCATCCTGGGCGTGGTCGAGGGCGGCGGTGAGGGCGGCGCGGCGGGCGGTCGCGTGCGGGGTGCCGGCCGCGTCGAGGAGAGCGGCGACGGCTTCGTAGACGGCGGATACGGCGGTGCGTTCGCCGTCGAGGCGGTAGGGCAGGGCGAGCCTGCCGGCCCCAGTGCGGGCACCGGCGCCGTTCCATCCCTTGCCGACAGCGGGCGAAGGCAGCACGAGCCGCAGCACGATCAGCCAGGCGGCCCCGGAGAGAAAGAACAGCGCCCGCTGCCAGCCGGGCTCGGGCATCGGCATCCCTGCCCCGATGGCTGCGGCGACGAGCAGCTGCGTACCACCGGCCGAGGCGACGGGCCCCACCGCGCTGAAGGCCCCGGCGAACAGACCGAGGAGGGCGAACAGCACAGGGAGCACGTAAGACGCTCCGGCGGCTCCGGAAAGTTCGGCGGCTCCGTCCGCTCCATCCGCTCCGGCGACTCCGGCGACTCCGGCGACGTAGGCACCGAGGACGAGCCCGCCCGCTCCGGCGACCGCGGGCACGCCGAGCCGCCGCACGGCGACCCGCCGGCTCCCTGGCCGGTCGTTGATCCCGGCCAGCATGGCCCCGAGCGCGGCCACCACCCCCGCGGAGACCCACCCGAAGACCACGCCCGCGCACAGCAACGGCCCCGTGGCCAGCACACCCCGCAGGACGGCGTGCCACGGCACGGGCCCACGCTGCGTACGCAGGGCATGGCCGAGCCAAGGCGGAAGGGAAGCTGCGCGCGGGATCACCGGGCTCACCGTGTTCCTGTGTCGTCATCGGGGGGGCATGGACGGGTACGTGCCGCCGGACGACATCGGCCTGGGCTTGTGATCAACCGTAGGCGTCGATTTTGGAGGAAAAGGAACGGGCGTGTTGCGTCGATGTGACGGTTCACGGACGCTCGCGCCCGGGCTGCTCTCTGAGCACCTCCACCAGTGCGGAGGAGAGCCGTACCCGGCATCAGCGAACGGATGCTGATACTCCAGCTGCGGGAGATGGAGAACAGCGGCCTGGTGCACCGCGAGGCCTATCTTACGGTCCGACCATCGCCGTCAGAGCCCCGACCGGGTCCGCGTCCGCCTCCCCCTCCGGCCACCAGTCGGCGCGCCCCGGCTCGCTTCGGTACGGATACCAGCGGGCGTCTCGGCCGAAGCGGAGTTGCAAGGAGCCCTGGGCGTCCGTGAGTTGGTTTCGGTGGATCGTCATGCGGGGGAGGTCCGCCGCGATCAACGCGCCCCTCGCTCGGTCGAACGGGCCCGCCGGGGGGTCCCACGGGGACTCCAGGACTGCCAGGCCCTCCTCGCCGCCCTGCCGCCAGGCCGCCGCCGCGCGGGCGAGGTCCGCCGGGGTGTGGCCCACCGCCCTTGCCAGTTCCGAGAATTGGCGGCTGAACGTGCGGCGGCCCGTCAGACCGGGGTGGGAGGCGGCCAGGCGGACCGCGTCGCGCCAGGGGTCGGTGGTGGGGAAAGGGTCCGCGCCAGTGGCCAGGTACGCGTAAGCCCGGTTCGCCGTGTCCGTGGCCAGGAACTCCAGGGATGTGGGGTCGGGCGCACCCGGGAGCGAGGGGAGGAGGGGGGGCTCGCCGGGGTGTGGCGGGGGTGGGAGCGGGGCCGGGAGCGGGGGACGGTAGTCCGTGGCCAGGATGTCCCTGGCCAGGGTTCCGGGGAGCTCTTCACCGGTCGCCGCGCCCGGCTTCCCGGCGGCGGACTGCTCGCGCGCCGCCTGGTGCGCGTTGCGCTGGGCCAGTTCGTCGAGGAGTGCCTGTTCGTCTCCGCCTCGCAGGAAGAGGAGTACGAAGGGGTCCGCGTCCAGCAGCCTGGCCGTCTGGTAGGTGAGGGCTGCCGCGTGCTTACAGGGGCGGCCGTGGTCCGGGCAGGTGCAGGACGGGACCAAGTCGCCCGCCCCCGGCAGGAGTTGGACCCCTGACCGCTCTGCCGCCTCCACCAGCGCGTGCGGCATGTCCTTGTCCAGGAGCGCCGCGATGTGCGCGGGTTCCGTGGCCACCGCGTCCAGGAAGCGGTCCCAGTCCTCGGGCGTGAGGGTGCGCATGCGGATCTCGGCGCGGTAGGGGCGCGGGCGGCTTCCGTGTACGTACGCCACGATGCGGCCCGGCGCCACCGTGATCGTGTCGACGTGCCCCGCACGGGCGTAGGCCCGGCCGCGGGCGAGGCGCCCCGCGTCGAGCGACGTTCCCTCCAGTGCGCCGATCCAGGCGTTCCCCCACCAGGAGGTGGCGAACGGGGCCTGGGGGTCGGGATGTTGGGGCAGGGGAGGGAAGACGCGGCCGGCGCCGGTGGCGCGACTTGCGGCGGTCGTTCCGGTGCGGTCGGCAGAGGTCACTCCGGTGCGACTGGCAGCGGTCGTTCCGGTGCGGTCGGCGGATCGGCCGCCGGGGTTCATGCCGGACCGTCCGGCGCGGCCGGCTCCGGCACGGCCGGCTCCGGCCCCGGCCCCGGCGCGGTCGGCTCGGAAACCGCCGTCCCCACCGTCGCCGCCACGTCCGCCCCTCACGACACCCTCCGCAACGACACCAGATCCGCCAGCTCCGCGTCCGAGAGCTCCGTGAGCGCCGACTCCCCGCCCTCGCCGAGCACCGCGTCCGCCAACGCCTGTTTCGCCGCCAGGAGTTCGGCGATGCGGTCCTCCACCGTCCCCTCCGTGATCAGGCGGTGGACCTGGACCGGCTGGGTCTGGCCGATGCGGTAGGCACGGTCGGTGGCCTGTTCCTCCACCGCCGGGTTCCACCAGCGGTCGTAGTGGATGACGTGGCCCGCCCGGGTGAGGTTCAGGCCCGTGCCCGCCGCCTTGAGGGAGAGCAGGAACACCGGGGCCTCGCCCGACTGGAAGCGGTCCACCATCTCCTCCCGCCGCTTGACCGGCGTACCCCCGTGCAGGAGTTGGGTGCCGATGCCGCGCCGGGACAGGTGCGACTCGAGGAGGCGGGCCATCTCCACGTACTGCGTGAAGATCAGGACCGCGCCGTCCTCCGCCAGGATCGTGTCGAGGAGTTCGTCCAGGAGTTCCAGCTTCCCCGAGCGCGAGCGGCCCGCGCGCGTGACGATCTCGCCGTCCTTCAGGTACTGCGCCGGGTGGTTGCAGATCTGCTTCAGCGCCATCAGCAGTTTCATGACCAGGCCCCTGCGCGCGATGCCCTCGGACGCCTCGATGCGGGCCAGCGTCTCGCGTACGACAGCCTCGTAGAGCGACGCCTGTTCGCGGGTGAGCGTCACCGGGTGGTCCGTCTCCGTCTTGGGAGGCAGCTCCGGGGCGATGCCCGGGTCGGACTTCTTGCGGCGCAGGAGGAAGGGGCGTACCAGGCGGGCGAGGCGGGCCATCGCCTCGTCGTCCTCACCGCCTTCCACCAGCCGGGCGTGGCGGGCCCGGAACGACTTGAGCGGGCCCAGCAGGCCCGGCGTCGTCCAGTCCAGGAGCGCCCAGAGTTCGGAGAGGTTGTTCTCGACCGGGGTGCCGGTGAGAGCCACTCGCGCCGCGGAGGGGATCGTACGCAGCGCCTTCGCCGTCGCCGCGTGCGGATTCTTGACGTGCTGCGCCTCGTCCGCCACTACCAGGCCCCAGGGGTGGGCGGCCAGTTCGGAGGAGCTCGTACGCATCGTTCCGTACGTCGTCAGGACGAAGCCGCCCGCCAGGTCACCGTCCAGGCTGCGGCCCGTCCCGTGGAAGCGGTGCACCGGGACGCCCGGCGCGAAGCGCTCGATCTCGCGCTGCCAGTTGCCGAGCAGCGAGGCCGGGCAGACCACCAGCGTCGGCTCCGGCCGAGCCCGGTGCAGATGGAGGGCGATCAGCGTGACCGTCTTGCCGAGGCCCATGTCGTCGGCGAGACAGCCGCCGAGGCCGAGCGAGGTCATCCGGTCCAGCCAGGCGAGGCCCCGAAGCTGGTAGTCGCGGAGGGTGGCGGCGAGCGCGGGCGGCGGGGCGAGGGGGCGCAGCTCGTCGGTCAGGCGTTCCCGCAGCCGGGCCAGCGCGCCGGTCGGGACCGCCTCGACGCGTTCGCCCTCCACCTCCGCCGCTCCCGTCAGCGCGACGGACAGCGCGTCCACGGGGTCCAGGAGGCCCAGATCCCGCTTGCGCGCCTTGCGTACGAGTTCGGGGTCGACCAGGACCCACTGGTCACGGAGGCGGACGACCGGGCGGTGCGCCTCCGCCAGGATGTCCATCTCCGCCTCGGTGAGGGGTCCCCCGGAGCCGCCCTCCCCGTCATCAGAGCCGAGCGCCAACTGCCAGCGGAATTCCAGCAGTCGCTCGGTCTTGAAAAAGTCGAAGTTGTCGGCCGCGGTGCCCGGTGCGGGGCGTACGACAGCGGTCGCCGTCAGGCCGCGCGTCAGCTCCCGGGGCCAGTGCACGGCCACCCCCGCGGCGGCGAGCCTGGTCGCCGCCGCGCCGAGGAGTTCGTACAACTCCCCCTCGCTCAGTGGCAGTACGTCGGGGCGAGGCCGTTCCAGGAGACGGGTCAGCGGCGGCCATACGCGGGCCGCGCGCCGCACCGCGAGCAGGGTGTCCACGCGGGCTCGCGGGCCGAAGTGATCGGTGCCGGTCCAGAGTTGCTCCGCGTCCGCCACGAGGGTGGGGTCGGCGAGGCTGTGCACCTGCACGACGGCCGCGGCCGGGCTCGCCACGCTCTCGCCGGTGCTCCCCGTCCGTCCGCCGTCAGGTACGTCGTCCGCCGCTCCGTCGAACACCTCGTGCGCGCGCAGATCGAGGCGCAGCGACACCCGTACGCCGGCGTCCATCCCGGCCGCCACCTCCGCGGCCCACTCCCGCGCGCCCGGCAGCCGCTGCGGCTCGCGTGCGGCGAAGGGGGCGCCGACCGCGTGCGCCGCGGCGGGCGTACGCGGCAGGGCGTCCACCACCGCGTCGACGAAGGCCCTGACCAGGGCGAACGGCTCGGGGAGCAGGAGGGGTCCACTGCCGGGCAGTGGCACGGCGTGCGCCTCGGCCGGCATCGCCGCGGCGATCGCCCGCAGCTGCGTGACGTCGGCGGCGTCCAGCGGCCCCGCCCGCCACGCGTCGAGGTCCCCGCCGGTCAGACCGGGCAGCAGTCTGCCCCGCGCGGCCAGGTGCAGGGCATGCCGGGCGGCGGCGGCCCAGCAGGCCACGGCGGGGTGCAGGGGCGCGGTGCGCAGGAGCAGCGGGAGGGCTTGTGCCACGGGCAGGGTCAACGCGGGGACGGTACGCGTACGGACGCCCTTGCCATGGGGGCGCGCGACGGCGATCTCCTCTTCGACAGCACCGGGCACACCCCGCACACGGGCAGCACCGCCCGCACCGCCTCCGCCCGGGAGGCCACCGGGGGCACCGGCGGCACCGGCGGCTCCGGCCAGTCCACCCCCACCCGGCCCGTCGGTCGCGTCGCCCGCAGCCACTCCCCCCGCCAGCCCCTCCGGCACCCTCCCCCGCGGCGCCCAGAACGCGATCCGGCCCTCCCTTGGCACCTCGGCCGGGAGGAATGTGGCAGCGCAGGACCGCACGAGCTCACCGAGCCGTCGCTCGGCGGACGGCACGGCGTCGGCGGCATTCGTGTGCGCGGTGATTCCCGCCTTCACGTGTACCACCTCGCTCACCCTCAGTCACTCGTACGCCGTTCCCGCACGCCAGCCTAGGCCAGCCGCCCCGAGGCGGACGCCGGGCGGCCCGCACCGCGGCCACGCCCGACCCGGCGGAATTCAGATGCGCCGGTGCGCCCCACTCCTCCAGGATCGGACCCATGACCGCCACACAGCGCACCGTCGTGCCCACCCTCTTCCCTCCGCCCGGATACGCCCACGCCGCCCTCGTCGAGACCGGCACCACGCTCGCCTTCATGGCGGGGTCTGTGCCGCTCGATCCCGAGGGGAACCTCGTCGGAGAGGGCGACGTGGCACGCCAGACCGAGCAGGTCATCGCCAATCTCGACGAGGCCCTGCGCGCGATCGGCAGTGATCTGACGCAGGTGGTGGCCAGCACGGTGTACGTCGTGAGCGACGAGCCCGGCCCGCTGAGCGAGGCCTGGGAGGTTGTCCGTGCCTCCGACCTGCTCGCGAAGGGCCCGCACACCTCGACGCTGCTCGGCACGACCTGCCTCGGCTATGCCGGTCAGCTGGTCGAGATCACCGCCACGGCCGTGGTCCCGGGGACCGCCACTACTGCCTGAGCCGACACCCCGCTCCCCCGCCCTACTCCCGCGCCCTGCTCGCAAGCCCCAGCGCGTACTCCGGCCACCACTGCCCCGCCCTCGGTCCGCCCCGGCACGTTCCGTCGGACTCACCGGGGCGCTTGACCCACAAGTAGGCGTCGAGGGCGGCGTCGCCGGTGGCGGTGGTGGGCGGAGTCCCGAGGGCGCGGCCCGGCGGGTTGCACCAGGGCTCGTCGCCCTCGCCGGTGTAGGGACCGTTGCCGTTGCGGCTGCTGTCCACGACGAAGTGCTTGGCGCCGCCGAGAGCCGCGGCGATGCGGTGCCCGTACGCCGAACTCTCGGAATCGGTGTGATAGTTGGAGACGTTGACGGCGAAGCCGTCGGCCTTGCCGATGCCGGACTGCCGCAACGGACCCAGCAGTCGCCGCTCGTCGGGGATCCAGCCAGCGTTTCCCGCGTCCAGGTAGACCTTGGTGTGCGGGCGGGCCTTGAGGCGGTCGATGACGTGGGCGAGCAGACCGTACCGCTCGTCGGCGTCGACCTGCCCGCAGCCCGCGATCTTCTGCGCGACGGCGTCCGGTTCGACGATGACGTACGCGAAGCGGTCGTCGATGCCCTCGGCGAGTTCGTCGGCCCACCGCCGGTACTCCGACGCGTTCGCCGCGCCGCCTCCGGAGTGGCCACCGCAGTCGCGGTGCGGGATGAAGTACGCGACGAGCACCGCGGTACGCCGCGCCTCGGTGGCCGCGAGCGTGACCGCGCGGGCGGTGGGCCCAGGGTTGTCGCCGTGCAGCCAGACGGCCTGAGGGCGCCCCGCGATGCGCTGGATCAACTCGGCGTCGGCGACCCGCCCCTGGCTTCGCCATGCGGTGACCTGGCGAGCGGCGGCACTGTCCGGGTCGACCCAGAAATCGGGGGCGGGGGCGGTGTCCGCCGGGGTGGGAGTGACCGCCGGGGTGGGAGGGGTGACCGCCGGGCTGGGAGGGGTGACCGCCGGGGTGGGAACCGGAACGGGGGCAGCGGGATCCGGGGTGGGCGCGGCGGAGGCCGAGCTGGGAACCGGGACGGGGGCAGCGGGAGCAGAGGTGGCCGCGGCGGGATTCGGGGTGGGCGCGGCGGCGGCCAAGGCGGGCGCGCGCCCGTTCCCGTCACGCGGGCCCGCACCGTCCGCTTGAGCGCCGCCCGACACCACCGCACTCAGCAGGAGCGTGGCGACGAGAAACCGGACGAAGGGAGGGCGGGGGCGGGGGCGGGCTCGGCCGGCTGATCGGAAGGGCGGCTGCGACTGCGACACCGGGCACCTCCAGCTGCTCGGCACCGGACGGGCCCGGCGCGTTCCCCGGAGTCTGCGGTCGCCCCACCTCCGCCATGCCTGCGTACCGCCGGACGGGTGACGAATCCCCCGAAGAATCACTCCGACGGCCGCGCCCAAGTCGCCGCTCCCGGCGGGTGCTTGGCCCGGCCACCGGCACGACTGCCGACCAACCCGAACCCGCCAAGCGCCCCAACGAACGCCTCCCCGCCCTGGCCTGGCGAGGGCAGGGCAGCAGATCACCCGAAGAGGAACCCCCGGCCCGCCCCTGCCCCGCGGAGGCCGGACCGACCCCGAAGAATCACCCCGTCGACCGCGGCCGCCCCCAAGTCCGCGCCTTCGGCAGGGGTTTGGCATAGCCGCCGACGCGGCTCGTGGTCAGGCCGAGGGTGACGAGGGACTCGGCGAGCTTCACCGCGGCAGCCACTCCGTCGACCACCGGCATGTCGAGAGCGGCACCGACCTTCTCCTGCAGTCCGGTCATCCCCGCGCAGCCGAGGACCAGGACCTCGGCTCCCGCGTCGCGGGCCCGCTCGGCGGCCGAGCGGAAGGCGCGGGTGGTGACCTCGCGGTCCCCGAGGTCGAGGACGCCGAGCCCGGTTCCGACCACGGCGGCGCAGTTCTGTGCGACGCCCGCCGCGTGCAGGCTGTCCTCGATCTGGCCGCGCGCACGGTCGAGGGTGGTGACGACGCCGTACCGCCGCCCGAGCAGGCAGGCGAGATGGGCGGCGGCCTCGGTGATGTCGACGACGGGCACGTCCAGGAGCTCTCGGGCGCCCTCGCGTCCGTGCTCGCCGAACCCGGCCATGACCACGGCGTCGTACGGCTCCTCGTGTCCGCGCAGGGTGTCGAGGACGGCGGCCGCCGAGAGGTAGCTGTCGAGCCACCCCTCGGCGGACTCCGGCCCCCAGGCGGGGGTGAGGCCGGTGATCGTGGTGCCGGGGCCGGCCGCGCCCCTGGCACCCCGCACGATCTCCTCGGTCATCGCCCGGGTGGTGTTGCAATTGGTGACGACGATGCGCACTAGCCCTCCACCCCGGCCACAGGACCGGACTCCACCCCGGCCACAGGACCAGGCCCCGCTGCGGCCACGACCAGAGCCGCGGCGGCCCGCTCGGCGCGGCACAGCACCGCGTAGAGCAGCGCGGCCGAGGCCGTCCCGATGAACCAGGAGTACGGCGCCACGTAGTCGAAGAACGGCACGAGCGCGCACACCGCGGCGACACCGGCGGTCGGCACGAAGGCCCCCAGCGCCTTCGGGTTGACGCCCCTCTTGTAGTAGTACGGCGATCCCGGTTCGGCCTTGAACAGCGCCTCGGCGTCGATACGCCCGCGCTTCACCCAGAAGTAGTCGACCGCGATGATCCCGAACAGCGGTCCGAGGAAGGCGCCGAGACCGCCGAGGAAGTAGTTCACGACGGTCGGGTTGGAGTAGAGGTTCCACGGCGTGACGAGCAGCGCGGCGACCGTGGAGATGATCCCGCCGATCTTGAAGGTGATCTTCTGCGGCCAGACGTTGGCGAGGTCGTACGCGGGGGAGACGAAGTTGGCCACGATGTTCACGCCCATGGTCGCGACGGCGAAGGTGAGCGCCCCGAAGATCAGCACCCAGGTGTTGCCGATCTCGGCGACCAGTTCGGCGGGGTCGGTGATGGCCTTGCCGAAGACCTCCAGGCTGCCCGCGGTGACGATGACGGAGAGGATCACGAAGGCCGTGGAGTTGATGGGCAGGCCCCAGAAGTTGCCGCGCTTGACGGTGCGATAGTCGGGGGCGAAGCGCGAGAAGTCGCAGAAGTTGAGCATCAGCGTGCCGTAGGTGGCGAGGATGAGCCCGATGGCGCCGAACCACTGCCGCACCTGCTCACCGGTGGAGACCGGGTTGGGGGTGCTGGTGAGGGAGATGGTCCAGCCGGCCTTCCAGAGGATCCACACGGCGAGGGCGATCATCACGACCCAGATGGCGGGCCCGCAGAAGTCCTGGAACTTCCGTACGGATTCCATGCCTTGGGTCATGATCAGCCCTTGCACGAGCCAGAGGGCGACGAACGAACACCAGCCGAGGGCGTGCAGCCCGAGGAAGGAGTGCTCGGTCCACGCGTCGAGGCTCGGGAAGGCGGCGACCAGCATGACGTTGACGGCGATGGAGGCCAGATACGTCTGGATTCCGTACCACATGATGGCGATCACGGCCCGGATCAGGGCGGGGATGTTGGCGCCCCAGACGCCGAAGCTGATCCGGCTGACGACGGGGAACGGCACGCCGTGGCGCTGGCCGATGCGCCCCATCATGTTCATCCCGACGTAGATGAGCACGAAGCCGACGAGCAGCGAGGTGAAGATCTGCCAGACGTTCAGGCCGAGGACCAACAGCCCCGCGGCGAACGTGTAGTTGCCGAGGTTGTGGACGTCGGACATCCACAGGGCGAAGAGGTCGAAGACCTTCCACTTGCGTTCGGCGGAGGGTGCGAGGTCTTCGTTGGTGAGGCGGGGGTCGGGCACGAAGTCGGTCGCGGCGCCCGGGGCGTCGGCGCGCTGGGTGAGGGACACGGATGCCTCCTGCGAAGGGGACGGAGGTGCGGCCTGCAAAAGGGGACGGAGGTGCGGCGCTCTTTGGTATACCAAAGTTTGGTATACCAAAGATTCCGTCATGCTCCCGCTCTCGTGGGCGCCCGGCAATGTCCGTACGGTTACGAATCGGTAAATCGACGCGGGGTTCGGCGATGATGGGCCTCATGACGACCGTGGAACAGCCGCTGGCCGCCGTACGCGAACGTGTGCTCGCCGAGCTGCGGCAGGAGATCATCGCCGGACGCCTCGGACCAGGCGACCGCCTGGTCGAACGGGAGCTCGCGGAGCGCCTCGGGGTGTCCAGGGTCCCGGTCCGCGAGGCGATCCGGGCGCTGGTCGCTGAGGGCTTCGTCACCTTCGAGACCCCCCGCAGGACCGTGGTCCGCCGCCTGACCCGCACCGACGTCACCGAACTCTTCGAACTGCGCGAGGCGTTGGAGGTCTACGCGGCGGGGCGCGCGGCGGAACGGGCGTCGGAGGAGGGTCTCGCGGAGCTTTCCGCCCTGCTCGACAGCGCGGCCGACGCGACGCGCACGGCGGACGCGGAGGCGATCACGGACATCAACACGCGCTTCCACGACCGTCTTCTCGCGATGGCGGGGAACGGTCTGCTGACGTCGGTCATGGAGCCGGTGGACGGGCGGCTGCGGTGGATGACGCGGCGCAATGAGGAGTGGACGCATCTGCTCGCGGAGCACCGGGAGCTGTATGAGGCTGTGGCTTCGGGGGACGCGGGACGCGCGCGGGACGTGGCACTGGCCCACGTACGGACCAATTACCGGTCTACGGTGCGGCAGCTCTTCGGGGAGGAAGAGGACTAGCCCCGCGCGGTCCCCAGCAGTAACCGACAGTCCCCAGCCCCGCCCATGCCGTGGTCGTACGGCTCGATCTCCGGATAAAGGCCCATCGCCCGAAGACAGCCCGCTGAGCACGATCACCTGGGCCGCCACGTGCCCCGGTCATCCGGCCCGCAGGCTCCGCATCCGCCCGTACGCGTACACGCAACCCGCGAGGGCCAGGTCCGAGAGCAGCATGAACCCGATCGAGTACGAGTCCTTGGCGCTGTAGATCGCTCCCATGACCAGCGGTGGGACGAAGCCGCCGAGGCCGCCCATCGCTCCGACGATCCCGGTCACGGATCCGACCTGCGCCTGTGGCGTCACCTGCGAGACGAGTGCGAAGACGCTGCCGCTCGCCGTGCCGAGGCCTGCCGCCATGACCAGGAAGCAGATCGTGCCGCCGGGGTTCAGGGACGGTTCGAAGGCCTGCGCGATGGCGAAGACCGCGACGACGGCCAGCGCGATCGAGGTGACCGACGCGGGGTGGATCCGGTCCGAGAGCCAGCCGCCGATGGGGCGGAAAACCACCGTGACCAGTGCGAACCCGGCCGCCTTGGTGCCCGCGTCCGTGGGCGAGAGGTCGTACCACGTCTTCAGATACGTGGGCAGATAGACCCCGAAGGCGACGATGCCGCCGAAGCCGATCGCGTACAGAGCGGATAGTTCCCACGTCACCCGAAGCCGCCCGGCCTCTCCGAGACGGGTCGCGAGGGGGCTCGTCGGCACCGGCCGGTCCGGGCGGTCGGTGATGAGCAGCGCCCCGAGCACCGCGAACGCCGCGAGCGCGACCGCCACCACCAGGAACGGCAGGTTCTCGCCGTGCTTGGCGATCCGCGGCGTGAAGTAACCGGAGAGCGCCACACCGCCCATGCCCATCCCGAAGACGCCGAGCGCGAAGCCCCGGTGCGCTGGAGGGAACCAGGAGTTGACCAGCGGGATGCCGATCGCGAACGTCGTCCCGCCCAGGCCGAGCAGGAAGCCGACCGCGAGCATCGCGACGTAGTTGCCCTTGGCCAGGATGATCAGCAGCACCGGCACGATGGTGAGCGCCGAGACCAGCGGGAACATCAGTTTGGCGCCGTAGCGGTCGGTGAGCGCGCCGACCGGGACACGGCCGAGCGAGCCGACGATGACCGGCACGGCGACCAGCAGGGACTGCGCGAACGAGGAGAGCCCGAGCCGCTCCCCGAAGTCGCTGCCGAGCGGCGCGATCAGGGCCCACGCCCAGAAGGTGAGCGTGAACCCGACGGTGGCCACGACGAGGTTGCGGTAGGCGGCGGCCGAAGGACGAGCCGCCGCGGCTGTGGCTGGGGAGTTCGTTGTCATGTGAGAGCCGCTCCAAGCGCCACGAAGGCGCAGATCAGTACGGAAAGGATGGCGAGCAGTGGCCACACGAAGCGCAGGTACTTGTCGTAGCCGACCTTCGCGAGCGCGACGCCGCCGATGGTCACGGCCGTGGTCGGGACCCAGAGGTTCATCCACCCGCTCGCCGCCTGCCAGGCCGTGACGACGACGGAGCGCGAGACCCCGGCGAAGTCGGCGAGCGGGGCGAGGATCGGCATGGCGAGGGTCGCGTGGCCCGAGGTGGACGGGATCAGGAAGGCCAGCGGCAGGTTCACGACGAAGACGATGATCGCGAAGAGCCAGGAGGACGTGCCCTTCACCACGCCCTCGATGGAGTGCAGGACGGTGTCCGTGACCTTCGAGTTGTTCATGATCACGGTGACGCCGCGGGCCAGCACGATGACCAGTGCGGGCGAGATGAAGTCGGCCGCGCCCTGGGTGATCGTGGAGCTGAGCTTCTGCTCGCCCATCCGTGCCACGCACCCGACGAGCACGGCCGCGCAGAGGAAGAGCGCCGCCAACCGCGGGAAGGACCAGCCGAGTTCGAAGCCGTACGGCTTCGCGTCGGCGTCGCCCGTCAGCGCGCTCGACCAGGGCACCACCGAGAAGATCATGAAGGCGAAGACGAGCGCCACCAGGACGAGCACGGCCTTGTGCAGCCGCGTCAGCTCGGGCACCTCGCCCGCGTCGGCGGCGGTCTGCTCGCGGTCGCCGGGCAGGAAGCCGGTGAGGGAGCGTTCGGGGTTCTTCTGTACGCGCTTCGCGTAACGGATGACGTAGGCGATGGTGACCGCGGTCAGGACGATCCACATCGCGAACCGCAGAATGATGCCGTCGCCGAGCGAGATGTCCGCGGCGGAGGAGGCGACCCCGGTCGCGAAGGGGTTGACCGTCGAGCAGAGCACGCCGATTCCGGCGCCCAGGATGATCGCGCCGACCGCGACCATGCGGTCGTAGCCGAGGGCGAGCATCAGCGGCACGATCAGGCCGTAGAAGCCGAGCGTCTCCTCCGCGAAACCCTCGACCGTGCCGAGGACGGAGAAGACGAGCATCACACCCGCGATCAGCAGCGCGCCGCGCTCGCGCAGCCGGTGGGCGAGGCGGCCGATGCCGCGGTCGAGGGCGCCGGTGGCGAAGACGACGGTGATGAACGCGCCGATGGCGAGCACGAACAGGAACACGCCCGCGCTGCCGTACAGCTCACCGGCCAGGTCGGGCCCGACGACGCCCGACTTCTCGTCCTGGATGCCGTACAGGCCGTTGACCGGGGCGAGGAAGAGGTCGCCAAGCCGGTCGACGAAGGTCTGGCCGGAGTCGACGCGGTGGTAGCTGCCCTGGACGGGGGCGCCCTTGTCGTCGCGGTCGTAGGCGCCGGAGGGGATGAGGAAGGCGAGCAGCCAGACGGCCACGGTGACGATCGCGAGGACGGTCAGGGCGCTGGGGAAGGTGAACTTGCGTTTGTGCCGGGGCTCTTCGGTCCCGGGATCGGTCGCGGTGGCACTCATGCGCCGTTCTTCCCGCCGGCGGCCGGGCCGCCGAAGTCGGCGGCGTACTCACGCACGAAGGCGACCATGGCGATGACCGTGTTGCGCAGCTCGGAGAAGAGGACGCGTTCGTTCGGGGCGTGCAGATTGCACATGCTGTCCTGGGCGCCGAAGAGCAGGACCTCGGCGCCGGGTGCCGCCTTCGCGAGGCCGTTGACCAGGGGGATGGAGCCGCCGGTCGCCACGAACGAGGCGTCGTCGCCCCAGGCCTCCTTGAGTGCGGCGCGGGCGGCGCGGTAGGCGGGTCCGCCGGTGGCGGCCTCGTAGCCGGGGCCGGTGTCGCCGGGCGTGACGGTGAGGTGGACGCCGAAGGGGGTGAGCGAGCGCAGGTGGTCGACCAGCTTGGCCTGGGCCTCCCTCGGGTCCTGACGGGGATGGAAGCGCAGGTTCAATTTGGCGCGCGCGTACGGCACGACAGCGGACGCCGCGTGCTCGACGCCGGGCGCGTCCAGGCCGATGACGGTGATCGCGGGGCCGCTCCAGAGCCGTTCACCGAGGCTGCCGCTGCCGATGAGCGGCACCCCGTCCACCACCCCGGCGAGCTCGCGGAACTCCTCCTCGGTGTAGCTCGTGCCGCTCCAGTCCTCGCGCCGCAGCCCTTCCACGGCGACGTCTCCGTGTACGTCGTGAAGGGTGGCCAGGGCCTTGAGGAGCACGAGCAGCGCGTCGGGCGCCGCGCCGCCGAACTCCCCGCTGTGGCGCGGCTCGTCAAGGGTGCGCACCTCCACGACGACTTCGGACGCGCCGCGCAGGGCGGTGGTGAGGGTGGGGGTGCCCGGCCGGAGGTTGCCGAGATCGGCGACGACCATGGCATCGCAGGCGAAGCGCTCCGGGTCGGTGGGCGGGTAGTCGTCGAAGGCGCTGCCGTACTCTTCCTGCCCCTCGATGACGATCTTGATCCCGACGGGCGGGCGGCCGCCGTAGGCCCGCAGCATCCCCAGGTGCGCGATGACGTTGGACTTGTCGTCCGCGATGCCCCGGGCGCGCAGGCCTCCCTCGATCGCGGTCGGCTCGAAGGGCGGCGACTTCCACAGGCTCTCGTCGCCGGGCGGCTGGACGTCGTAGTGGCCGTAGAGCAGGACGGTCGGCGCCTCGGGCGTGGGCGGTGGGATCTGCCCGTAGATCACGGGTGCGGTGTCCGGCAGGTCGAGCCGCTCGACATGGGGCACTCCCGCTTCCCGCAACAGCTCGACCAGCAGGTCGTGCGCCTCCTGCACCGGTGCGGCCGGGAAGCCCGGGAAGGCGATCGACGGGATCGAGGCAAGGCGTACGAGGTCGGCGCGCAACGTGTCCATCAGGTCATCGACAGTGGCTTCGGGCTTCATGGTCGGCACCCCTCGGTCTACGTCCCGCTTTGCGGCGAATAGACCGAATTATCGGACTCCGAGGGGGACGGTTCCCGTACGGCTCGCCGGACGGACCGGGATGCCGCACTGCTGTCGCGCACCCCTCGCCCCGGCCCTGAACCACCGGGCAGGCATTAAAGTCGGGGCATGGCTTCGCAGAACGCAGGCGGTGGCGGTAACGGGCCCGGCGGTGCACCGGCGGGCACGGCTACGGGCGGTGGCGCGGGCGGGGGCGCGGGTCCGGCCGGGGGTTCGGTGCGCGTCGACGCCTGGATCTGGTCCGTACGCCTGGTCAAGACCCGCTCCATGGGCGCGGCGGCCTGCAAAGGCGGGCATGTGCGGGTCAACGGCGAGCGCGTGAAGCCCGCTTACGGCCTCCGCGTCGGCGACGAGGTGCGCCTGCGCCACGCGGGCGGCCGTGAACACGTCGTCGTCGTCAAACGCCTCATCCGCAAGCGCGTCGGCGCGCCGGTGGCCGCGGAGTGCTACGTCGACAACAGCCCTCCCCCGCCGCCCCGCGAGGCCGTGGCCCCCGCCGGCGTACGGGACCGGGGAACGGGCCGCCCCACCAAGCGCGACCGCCGCGAGATGGAACGACTGCGCGGCTTCGAGGGCTGACGGCGGCGCCCCTGCCCCGGTGTCGAGGGCCAGGAAGCCTCCGGCTCTGCTCATCAGCCGGCTCCGCCGACGGGCACCCCCGAACTGCGTCCGCACCGCGTGGCGGTGGGTC
>NZ_JBFALJ010000037.1:0-79224 GCF_040660195.1 Streptomyces sp. NPDC050147
AGCCCGAGCGGTGGATCGTGGTCGCGAACTGCACTTCCTGGTCGGAGAGGTGGCTGTCGGGATGCATCCCCGAGGTGACGCCACCGTAGGCGCTGCCACTGACAGCAGCCATCGACCTGCTGCTTCGTGCGCTACTTCGTGAGGCCTGCCGCCTCGCGGTCCACCCTGCGGCGGATCCCGTACCAGCCGGCGGCCAGCGCCGCCGCGATGATCGGGATGAGGTAGAGCGTCTTCCGGCCGATCTCCGGGTCCTTCCACATCAGGCCGAGCACGGAGAGCAGGAAGAGGATCGTGACGATCTCCGTGACCGGGCTGCCGGGAAGCCGGAAGCTCGGCCGGGTGATCAGGCCCTCCTTGGCCCGGCGGACGAACGCCAGGTGGCAGATCATGATGATCACCCAGGTGCTGATGATGCCGAGGGACGCCACGTTCAGGACGATCTCGAAGGCCTGGCTCGGCATGAGGAAGTTCAGGCCGACGCCGAGCACGCACACCGCGGAGGTGAGCAGGATGCCGCCGTAGGGGACCTGGCTCTTGTTCATCCTCGCCGTGAACTTCGGCGCCGAACCCGCCATCGCCATCGAGCGCAGGATGCGGCCCGTGGAGTACAGGCCCGAGTTCAGCGACGACATCGCCGCCGTGAGGACGACCAGGTTCATCACGTCACCGGCCGCGGGAACGCCGATCTTGGAGAGGACCGTCACGAACGGGCTCTGGTCGGCGGAGTACACCGATCCCGGCAGGAGCAGCGCGAGCAGGACGACCGAACCGACGTAGAAGAGGCCCACGCGCCACATGATGGAGTTCACCGCGCGCGGGACGATCTTCTGCGGATCGGCGGTCTCGCCCGCCGCGACGCCGACCAGCTCGAGGGAGGCGTACGCGAAGACGACGCCCTGCATGATGATCACGACCGGCATGATGCCGTTCGGCAGGAAGCCGCCGTTGTCGGTGATCACGCTCAGGCCCGGTGTCTGCCCGCCGACGTCGTGCTGGGTGACCAGCAGGAAGATGCCGATCAGCATGAAGGCGATCAGGGCCGCGACCTTGACGATCGCGAACCAGAACTCCATCTCGCCGAAGTACTTCACCGAGATCAGGTTGATCACGAGAACGACGGCGAGGGCTATCAGCGCCAGCACCCACTGCGGGATGTCGGTGAAGAAGCTCCAGTAGTGCGTGTACAGCGCGATGGCGGTGATGTCGGCGATGCCGGTGGTCGACCAGTTGAGGAAGTACATCCAGCCGGCGACGTAGGCGCCCTTCTCGCCGAGGAACTCACGCGCGTAACTGACGAACGAACCCGACGAGGGCCGGTAGACGACCATCTCGCCGAGAGCGCGCACGACGAAGAAGGCGAAGATGCCGCACACGAGGTACGCGACGGCGAGCGCGGGGCCCGCGGAGTGCAGGCGACCGCCCGCACCGAGAAAGAGTCCGGTTCCGATCGCGCCACCGATCGCGATCATGTTGACGTGACGGGCCTTGAGGTCCTTGCTGTAACCGGCGTCGCCCGCGTCCGCGGGGGCCGGGGACGCATCTGTGCGGGATGCGTCCGCAGCGGCCGTGTCTACGGCTTCCTTGCTCACGTGGGGGGTCTACTCTCTGGTGCCCGGAATACTCCGGTGTCCGGATGTGCTCCGGCCCACGACACCCCTGACGTGCGTGGACCGACGCGACACCTTCCCCCAGAGATCCCCCGGCATGCGGTGGCGCACGTCACATAGCGGCACTTCTCACATGGTGGGCAGGGGGTGTACACACGATGACCACGAGGTGTACAGCCCGTGGATCACGACGAGTAGAGCCCGTTGATGTCCTGCGCGTACTTCTCCCGGATGACCCTGCGCCGCAGCTTCAGTGACGGCGTCAGCTCACCGGTCTCGGGGCCCCACTCCTCCGCCAGCAGCCGGTAGCGCTTGATCTGCTCCGTGCGGTTGAGGCGTGCGTTGGCCGCCTCGACCGCCCGCGCGACCTCCTCCCGCACGGCCTCGCTGGCCATCAGGTCGCCCGTGATCCCCCGGCCCGCGGCCCACACGGGAGCCATCTCGGCGTCCAGGACCAGCAGCGCCACCAGGTAGGACCGGCCGTCGCCGTGGACGAGGGCCTGACCGATGAGGGGGTGCTCCTTGAGGGTGTTCTCGACGAGCACGGGCGAGACGTTCTTGCCCGTCGACGTCACGATGAGTTCCTTCTTGCGGTCGGTGAGCCAGAGGAAGCCGTCCTCGTCGATCCGCCCGACGTCGCCGGTGGCGAACCAGCCGTCCGCGTCGCAGGCCGACTCCACGCCCCCGTCGGGCAGGAGGTAGCCGTCGAAGACCGTCGCGCCACGCACCAGGATCTCGCCGTCGTCGGCGGTGCGGATCTCCAGGCCGTCCAGGGGCTTGCCCACCGAGCCGAGCCGGAAGGCGTCGGGGGTGTTGATGGTGACGACCCCGGTGGTCTCCGTGAGCCCCCACGCGTCCATGATCACGATGTCGAAGCCCGCCCAGAAGCGCACGACGTCCAGGGGCATGGACGCCGCCGCGCTCGCGGTCCACACCAGGCGGTCGAATCCGGCCAGGGAGAGCAACGGTCCGATGACCTTCTCCTTGGCCTCGCGATACGCCCTCTCCAGGTCGGCCGGCGGTTCCTCGCCGCGCTCGACGCAGTCCACGCGCGCGCGTGCCGTCTCGTTCGCGGCCTCGATCGACTCCCGCTGCTCCTGCGGCAGCCCGGCGAGCACCGCCTTCACGGACGCGGCCAGCTTCTCCCACACGCGGGGAACCCCGAAGAACTGCGCGGGACGCAGCTCGCGCGCGGTCGCGGCGACGGCGGTCGGGTCCGCGCACAGGTACACGTGTGAGGCGCGGAACACGGGCAGGTAGATGCCCAGCATGCGCTCGGCGACATGGGCGAACGGGAGGTAGCTGATGTGCTCCACGAAGTCGGGGAGCTCGACGACCGCGTCCAGGGCGACGCCGTTGAGGACGACGTTGCGGTGCGTGATGCGGACGCCCTTGGGGTCGCCGGTGGTGCCCGAGGTGTAGACGACCGTCAGCGGATCGTCGGCCCGGGACTCGCGCCAGCCCTTCTCGAAGGCGTCCGGGTCGAACAGCCGGCCTCCGGTGGCGTGCAGGGAACCGTACGTGCGGTGCGGTCCCGCGTCGGCCGCCTCGACGACGACCAGACGCTCGATCGGCGCCTCGGGGTCCGCGAGGAGCGGCTCCCAGCGTTCCAGCTCGCGGGCGCCTTCGATGATCGCGAAGCGCGCACGGCTGTGCCGGGCGATGTGCGCAATCTGCTCGGGGGCCGAGGTGCCGTACACGGTGACGGGGACCGCGCCGAGGTGCACGAGGGCGAGATCGCTCAGCCAGTGTTCGGGGCGGTTGCCCATCATCATGAGGACGTGCTCGCCGCGCCGTACGCCGAGTGCCGAGTATCCGGCGGCGAGGACGGCGACCTTGCGGCGTGCCTCGCGCCAGGTCAGTGTCGTCCACTCCCCTTCGGGGGTGGCGCGCCAGGAGAGTGCGGGGCGGTCGCCGTGGTCCTCGGCGTTGCGGAGCAGCAGGGCGGGGAGCGTGATGTCGGCGGGTTCCCCGGGGAGTCGCAGGATCGTGGTCATGACCGCCTCCTGGCGTCATCGACGAAGCAAGTGACTGGCCCGGACGCTTTCACAACAGTGGTGAGACAGCAATACTGTTGCACCTGATCGGTGCACAACTCGGTGCCCGGACACGGGCGCACGAATGGGAGGCGATGCGCTGCCATGACGATGACGACGACGTCGGACACGCACGAACCGACGCTCACGGTCGACGAACTGGCCGCGCGCGCGGGCGTCACCGTCCGCACCATCCGCTTCTACAGCACCAAGGGCCTGCTGCCACCACCGGTCATCGGTCCGCGTCGCGTGGGTCACTACGGTCAGGAGCACCTGTCCCGGCTCGGGCTCATCGAGGAGTTGCAGCACCAGGGCATGACGCTGGCCGCGATCGAGCGGTACCTGGAACAGCTGCCGCCCGATCTGAGCGCCCACGACCTCGCCATCCACCGCGCGGTGGTGGCCTCCTGGGCGCCCGACTCGGCCGAGGACACCGACCACGCGGAGCTTGAGCGCAGGGCGGGCCGTGCGCTGACCGACGGGGACCTGGACCGGCTCTCGGCGATGGGCGTCGTCGCGCCGGCGGGGACCTCGGGGGCGTATCGCGTCGACCCGGGGCTGCTGCGCCTGGGCGTGCAACTGCTCGACGTACCCATCGCCCACGAGACGATCCTGGCCGCGCGCACGGTTCTGATGGAACACACCCGCTCGGCCGCCGTCGAGCTCTCCCGGCTCTTCCGCGACGAGGTGTGGGGTCCCTACCGCGACCGGGAGTCGGATCCGGAACACGTGGCGGCGATGCGCTCCCTGTCGGCCCACATGCAGCCGATGGTGGTGCAGGCCCTGGTGACGGCGTTCCAGCGCTCCTTGAAGGAGGAGCTGCGGGAGTGGCTCAACGACAGCTGAGCCACTCCCGCAGGCAACCCGATCAGTTGTCGCTGAACTTCTCGCCGTTCTCCGCCTTCTCGACAAGCAGCGCGGGCGGCGTGAACCGCTCTCCGTAGCGGTCGGCCAGCTCACGTGCGCGGGCCACGAATCCGGGCAGGCCGCCTTCGTAGCCGTTGATGTACTGCAGGACACCGCCCGTCCAGCCGGGGAAGCCGATGCCGAAGATGGAGCCGATGTTGGCGTCCGCGACGGAGGTCAGGACGCCCTCCTCCACCAGGCGCACGGTGTCGAGCGCCTCCGAGAAGAGCATCCGCTCCTGCATGTCCTTGAACGGGATCTCCGTACCCGGCTTGGTGAAGTGCTCGCGCAGACCCGGCCACAGGCCCGCGCGCTTGCCGTCCACGTAGTCGTAGAAGCCCGCGCCCCCGCTCCTGCCGGGACGCTCGAACTCGTCGACCATGCGGTCGATGACGGCGTCCGACGGGTGCCCGGCCCAGGTGCCGCCGGCCTCCTCGACGGCGCGCTTCGTCTCGTTGCGGATCTTGCGCGGCAGGGTGAGGGTCAGCTCGTCCATCAGGGAGAGGACCTTCGCCGGGTAACCCGCCTGGGCCGCGGCCTGCTCGATGGAGGCGGGCTCGATGCCCTCGCCGACCATCGCGACGCCCTCGTTGATGAAGTGCCCGATCACGCGCGAGGTGAAGAAGCCGCGCGAGTCGTTGACCACGATCGGCGTCTTGTTGATCTGGCGTACGAGGTCGAACGCGCGAGCCAGCGCCTCGTCCCCCGTCCGCTCACCCTTGATGATCTCGACGAGCGGCATCTTGTCGACGGGCGAGAAGAAGTGCAGGCCGATGAAGTCGACGGGCCGCGTGACGCCCTCGGCGAGCTGGGTGATCGGCAGCGTCGAGGTGTTGGAGCAGAGCAGCGCGTCCGGCTCGATGATGTCCTGGATCTCCTGGAACACCTTGTGCTTGAGCGAGGTGTCCTCGAAGACGGCCTCGATCACGGCGTCGCAGCCCGCGACGTCCCGCGGATCGGCGGTCGGCGTGATGCGGGCGAGCAGCGCGTCGGCCTTCTCCTGGGTCGTACGCCCCCGCTGCACCGCCTTGGCGCACAGCTTCTCGGAGTAGGCCTTGCCCTTGGCGGCGGCCTCGGCGGACACGTCCTTCAGGACGACCTCGATGCCCGCGCGGGCACAGGAGTAGGCGATGCCCGCCCCCATCATCCCGGCGCCGAGCACGGCGGCCTTGCGGACCTGGCGGGCCTCGATGCCCTGGGGCCTGTTGGCGCCGGAGTTGACGGCCTGGAGGTCGAAGAAGAACGCCTGGATCATGTTCTTCGCGGTCTGCCCGGTGACCAGCTCGGTGAAGTAGCGGGCCTCGATGGTCAGCGCGGTCTCGAAGTCGACCTGCGAGCCCTCGACGGCGGCCGCGAGGATGTTGCGCGGGGCCGGGTAGGGGGCGCCGTTGATCTGCTTCTTCAGGTTGGCCGGGAAAGCGGGCAGGTTCGCCGCGAACTTCGGGTTGGCCGGGGTGCCGCCGGGGATCCGGTAGCCCGGCTTGTCCCAGGGCTGCGCCGACTCGGGGTTGGCGTCGATGAAGGCGCGGGCCTTCTCGATCATCTCCTCGCGGGTGGCGGCCACTTCGTGGACGAGGCCGTTCTCCAGGGCGCGCTTCGGGGAGTACTGGGTGCCCTGGAGGAGCACCTTCAAAAGCGCGTCCGCGATGCCCATGAGGCGCACGGTGCGGGTCACGCCGCCGCCCGCGGGGAGCAGGCCGAGGGTGACCTCGGGCAGGCCGATCTTGGAGCCGGGCGCGTCGAGCGCGACCCGGTGGTGGCTGGCGAGGGCGATCTCGTAACCGCCGCCGAGGGCCGCGCCGTTGATGGCGGCGACGACCGGCTTGCCCAGGGTCTCGATGCGGCGCAGGGAGCCCTTGATGGCGACGCCCGCCTCGAACGCGTCCCGCGCGTTCTCCGGCCCTGCCTGCATCATGTCCTTCAGGTCACCGCCCGCGAAGAAGGTCTTCTTGGCGGAGGTGTAGATGATGCCGCGGATGGAGTCCTTCTCGGCCTCCGCGCGCTCGGCGATCGCCGCGATGGAGTCCTTGAACCCCTGGTTCATGGTGTTGGCGGACTGGTTGGGGTCGTCGAGGACGAGGGTGAGGATGCCGGTGGCGTCCATCTCCCAGCGGATGGTTGAGCTCTGCGTCATGGTGCGGTCTCCGTGAAGTCTGTGGCGGTTGGGGTGAGCGGCTACTGGGGCGGGCGGTGCCGTTTCTTTGCCGACTGGCAGCGGGTGGGGGCTGATCGCGCAGTTCCCCGCGCCCCTGAGATGCGCACTGCGTGCGCCATCTCGGGGCGCGTAGCGGGAAGGCTGCGCGCAGCGCACGCCTTCAGGGGCGCGGGGAACTGCGCGAGCAACCACGGCGTACGCGCGGTCGGCGACGGCCCCCGGCCCCAGCGGCGCTAGACCCGTTCCACGATCGTGGCGATGCCCATCCCGCCGCCGACGCAGAGGGTGGCGAGCCCGTACCGCAGGTCGCGCCGCTCCAGCTCGTCCACCAGCGTGCCCAGAATCATCGCCCCGGTCGCGCCCAGGGGATGGCCCAGCGCGATCGCGCCGCCGTTGACGTTGACCTTGTCCAGGGACAGGCCCATGTCCTTGACGAAGCGCAGGACGACGGCCGCGAAGGCTTCGTTGATCTCGACGAGATCGATGTCGTCGATGGTCAGACCGGCCTTGGCGAGCGCCTTGCGGGCGGCCGGGGCGGGACCGGTGAGCATGATGGTCGGCTCGGAGCCGGAGACGGCCGCGGAGACGATCCGGGCGCGCGGCGCGAGGCCGTAGCGCTCGCCGACCTCCTTGGTGCCGATGGCGACGAGCGCGGCGCCGTCCACGATGCCGGAGGAGTTGCCCGCGTGGTGGACGTGGTCGATCTTCTCGACCCAGTGGTACTTCTGCAGCGCGACGGCGTCGAAACCGCCGAGGTCGCCGATGTCCTTGAAGGACGGCTTCAGCTTGGCGAGCGAGTCGGCGGTGGTGCCCGGCCGCATGTACTCGTCGTGGTCGAGGACGACCAGGCCGCTGCGGTCCTTCACCGGCACGACGGACTTCTCGAAGCGGTTGTCCTTCCAGGCCGCCGCGGCGCGCTCCTGGGACAGGGCCGCGTACTCGTCGACGTCACGCCGGGTGTAGCCCTCGACGGTGGCGATCAGGTCGGCGCCGATGCCCTGCGGCACGAAGCCCGTCTCGTAGTTGGTCATCGGGTCGGCGAACCAGGCGCCGCCGTCCGAGGCCATCGGGACGCGCGACATCGACTCGACGCCGCCCGCGAGGACGAGGTCCTCCCAGCCCGAACGCACCTTCATCGCGGCCATGTTGACCGCTTCCAGGCCCGAGGCACAGAAGCGGTTCTCCTGGACGCCCGCGACGGTGTCGGGGAGACCGGCGGCGATGGCCGCGATCCGCGCGATGTCGGAGCCCTGGTCGCCGACGGGGCCCACGACGCCGAGGACGATGTCGTCGATGGCCGCCGGGTCCAGGTCGGGGAACCGTGCGCGGATCTCGTGGATCAGGCCGACGACGAGGTCGATCGGCTTGGTGCCGTGCAGGGCGCCATTGGCCTTGCCGCGTCCGCGCGGGGTGCGGATCGCGTCGTATACGTACGCTTCGGTGGTCAAGACAGCAGCCTTTCGCATAAGAACTTTGAAGATTTTGAAGATGAGGGCCGGTCGGACTCAGGCGAGCAGGGAGCGGCCGATGATCTCCTTCATGATCTCGGTCGTACCTCCGTAGATCGTCTGGATACGGCCGTCGGTGAAGGCCTTGGCGACGCGGTACTCGGTCATGTAGCCGTATCCGCCGTGCAGTTGGAGACAGCGGTCGGCCACCCGCTTCTGGAGTTCGGTGGCCCACCACTTGGCCATCGACGCGTGTACGGCGTCGAGTTCCCCGTTCGAGTGATCGACGATGCACCGGTCGAGGAACGAACGAGTGACGGCGCACTCGGTCGCCATCTCGGCGATCTCGAAGCGGATGTGCTGCAGCTTGGAGAGCGGGCGCCCGAAGGCCTCGCGCTCCTTGACGTACGTCGTGGTGATGTCCAGGAGGTGCTCGGCGGCGGCGATCCCCGCGACGGCGATGCCCATGCGCTCCTGCGCGAGGTTCGTCATCAGGTGGACGAAGGCGCCGTCGAGCTCACCGAGAAGGTTCTCCTTGGGAACGCGTACGTCGTTGAAGAACAACTCGGCGGTGTCCTGGGCCTTCTGGCCGATCTTGTCGAGGTTGCGGCCACGCTCGAAGCCCTCCATGCCGCGCTCGACGACCAGGAGGGACAGGCCCTTCGCGCCACCCTCCGCCGACGTCTTGGCGACGACGACGACCAGGTCGGCGAGGATGCCGTTCGAGATGAACGTCTTGGAGCCGTTGAGCAGCCAGTGATCGCCCTGTTCCGTGGCGGTGGTGCGGATGCCCTGGAGGTCGGAACCGGCGCCCGGCTCGGTCATCGCGATGGCCGTGATGATCTCGCCGGAGCAGAAGCCGGGCAGCCAGCGCCGCTTCTGCTCGTCCGTGCCCAGGGAGGTCAGATACGGGCCGATGATGTCGTTGTGCAGGCCGAGAGCGAGCCCGGCCGCGCCCGCGCGGGTGAACTCCTCGGCGAGGACGGCGCTGTAGCGGAAGTCGGTGTTGCCGCCGCCTCCGTACTCCTCGGGCACGGCGAGTCCGAGCAGCCCCTGTTTGCCCGCGGCGCGCCAGGCGTCACGGCTGACGATCCCGTCCTTCTCCCACTGCTCGTAGTGGGGCAGCACCTCCTTGGCCAGGAAGGTGCGGACGGTCTCGCGGAACGCCTCGTGTTCGGCGGAGAAGATCTGTCGCTTCACGTACGGCCTCCTGGAGCCCTAGAGCCAGCCCTTGACGGTTTCGATCGACTTGGCCGGCTCGGGGCCGACGGGAATGACGTTGAGCATGGTGACGCCCGCCTCGCGGAACGCCTCGACACGCTCGCGGACGTAGCTTTCGGGTCCGCACAGCGACACGAGCTCGCAGAACTCGTCGGGGACGGCGGCCTCGGCTTCCTTCTTCTTGCCCGAGAGATACAGCTCCTGGATGCGCGCCGCCTCCTTCTCGTAGCCGTACGCGACCGCGAGGTCGTTGTAGAAGTTCTTCCCCACCGCTCCCATGCCGCCTACGTAGAGGGCGATCTGAGGCCGGGCCAAATCCCGTACGGCCGCCGCGTCGTCACCGATGGCGAGCAGCCCGCCCGCGACCGTCTGCAACGGTCCGAGCGCCGGATCGCGCTTCTCCTCGCCCTCGGCGAGCGCGGCGCCCCACACCTGATGGGCCTTTTCCGGGATGAAGAGGGTGGGCAGCCAGCCGTCGGCGATCTCGGCGGTCATGCGGACGTTGGCCGGGCCCAGGGAGGCGACGTACAGCGGCACCTCGGAGCGGACCGGTTTGGTGAGGATCTTGAGAGGCTTGCCCAGCTTGCCGCCCTTCTCGGCGGGCAGCGGCATGTCCGTGATGCCGTGGTGGTCGATGACCTCACGGCGCAGGATGCGGCGGGTCAGCTCGATGGCCTCGCGGGTGCGGGCCAAGGGCTTGTCGTACGCCCTGCCGTGCCAGCCCTCGACGACCTGCGGGCCGGACGCGCCGAGACCGATGATGGCGCGGCCCCCGGAGATGGCGTCGAGTCCGGCCGCCGTCTGGGCGATGAGGGCCGGGGTGCGCGAGTAGACGTTGAGGATCGCGGCGCCGATCTTCATACGCTCGGTGCGCGCGGCCAGGTAGCCCATGATGGTGGGCGAGTCGAAGCCGTACGCCTCCGCCACCCAGACGGCGTCCAGACCGGCGGACTCCAGGGCCGCGACATCGTCGGCGGCTTGCCGCGGGTCGCCCGCGTAGGCGAGAGGTGCGGAGAGTTGCATCAGTCGTCTTCCTTTGCCGGAGTGCCGGAGTGCCGGGCGAGGGCGGGTACGTCCCAGTCGCGGGCCACGTCCTCGGTGTCCGCTCCCGGCTGGGCGGGGCCGCCGCGTACGTGGGTCGGGGTCGTGGAGAAGCGGGGCGCGGGGGCGGGCTGGGTGATGCCGCCGTGGTCGACGAAGGTGCCGCGGGCGGCGAGATGGGGGTGGCCGGGGGCCTCGCGCAGGGAGAGCACAGGCGCGACGCACGCGTCGGAGCCTTCGAAGACGGCCGTCCACTCCTGGCGCGTGCGCGTCTTGAAGCGGGCGGCGACCGCCTCGCGCAGCTCGCCCCAGCGGGCGAGGTCCTTACGCTCGGGCGCCTGCCCCGCCAGACCGAGCAACTCGATGAACTCGTCGTAGAACTGCTGCTCAAGGGCGCCGACGGCCATGTAACCGCCGTCCGCGGTCTCGTAGTTGCCGTAGAACGGGCAGCCGCCGTCCAGGAGGTTGGCGCCGCGCCGGTCCTGCCAGCCGCCGGCCGCGAGCATGCCGTGGATCATCGACGTGAGGTGGGCGGTGCCGTCGACGATCGCGGCGTCCACGACCTGCCCCGCGCCGCTCGCGCGCGCGTGATGCAGGGCCGCGAGGATGCCGACGACGAGGTAGAGCGAGCCGCCCGCGTAGTCCCCGACGAGGTTCGCGGGGACGGTGGGCGGCTCGCCGGGGTTGCCGATCATGCCGAGGGTGCCGGTGATCGCGATGTACGCGATGTCGTGCCCGGCGCGCTGGGCGAGCGGTCCCTCCTGGCCCCAGCCGGTCATCCGGCCGTAGACGAGCTTCGGATTGCGGGCGTGACAGGCGACGGGTCCGACGCCGAGGCGCTCGGCGACGCCGGGGCGGTATCCCTCGATGAGGACGTCGGCGCGGTCGACGAGATCGAGGACGCGGTCCGCGCCGTCCGCTGCCTTGAGGTCGATGATCACGGAGCGTTTGTTGCGGTTGGTGACGTCGTACTCGGGATTGATCGCGAGGCCGCCGCCGCCCGGTCGGTCGACGCGCACGACGTCGGCTCCGAGGTCGGCGAGGAGCATGGCCGCGAACGGGCCGGGACCGATGCCCGCCAGCTCGACGACACGCACCCCTGCGAGCGGTCCGTGAACGCCCCTGTCCGGAACTGCCATTGAGCCCCCAGCGCTATGACACAGCTATGACACAACTGATGTAACACCAGTGATGCTAAGAACGTGTTCCACTCCGCACAAGACCCTAGCAAGCAAGCGCTTAGACAAATCGAGGCCGACGGGGTACCTCCCGGTAACCGCTCCGGCTTCTCACGCTAGCCTCGGCCACCGACATCGGCGCGGGGCGCACGGCAGAGAGGTGCCATGACCAGTCAGAACGGCAACGGCAACGGCAACGGCAAGGAGCGTGCGGCGGACCGCACGTACGACATCGTGCTCTTCGGGGCGACCGGTTTTGTCGGTGCGCTCACCGCGGAGTACCTCGCGGCGCGCGCCCCGGAGGGGCTGCGCTGGGCCATCGCGGGGCGCGACACCGGGAAGCTGGCGCGGCTGCGGGACCAGCTCGCCGAAGCACATCCGGCTTGCGCGCAGCTCCCCCTCGTCCGCGCCGACGTGGCGGACCCGGCGTCCCTGAGGGAGATGGCGGACCACGCGCGCGTGGTGGCCACGACCGTCGGGCCTTATCTCGAGTACGGCCAGGAACTCGTCGCCGCGTGCGCCGAGGCGGGCACCGACTACGTGGACCTCACCGGTGAGCCGGAGTTCGTCGACCTCATGTACGTACGGCACGACGCCCGCGCACGGGAGACGGGCGCACGCCTCGTGCACTCCTGCGGCTTCGACTCGGTCCCGCACGATCTGGGCGCGTACTTCACGGTGTGCCGGCTCCCCGAGGGCGTGCCGCTGCGCGTCGACGGGTTCGTGCGCAGCAACGCGACCTTCTCCGGAGGCACGTTCGCCTCCGCGCTCGCCCAGTTCGCGCGCGGCCCGCAGATGCTGGCCGCCGCACGGGACCGGCGACGGCACGAGCCGCGCGTTGTGGGCCGCAAGGCGTACGCGCCGCCGAGTGCGCCCCGCTACGCGGGCGAGGTCGGCGCCTGGGCCCTTCCCCTGCCGACGATCGACCCGCAGGTGGTGCAGCGATCGGCTCGGGCGCTGGAGCGCTACGGGCCCGACTTCCGCTACCGGCATTACGCGGCCGTGAAGACCCTGCCGTTCGCGGTGGGGGGCGCGGTCGCCGTCGGCGGCCTGGTGGCCGCGGCCCAACTGCCGCCCGCGCGGCGTTGGTTGTCCTCACGCCTGAAGCCGGGCGAGGGGCCGAGCCGGCAGCGGCGCGCGGACAGCTGGTTCTCCGTGCGGTTCGTCGGCGAGGGCGGCGGCAAGCGGGTCTTCACGGAGGTCTCGGGCGGCGATCCGGGATACGACGAGACGGCGAAGATGCTGGGCGAGGCGGCCCTGTGCCTGGCCGTCGACGACGGCCTGCCGGACGTGGCCGGGCAGCTGACCACCGCCGTGGCGATGGGCGACGCGCTGACCGCGCGACTGACGGCGGCCGGGCTCAGCTTCCGGGTGGCGGCGTGGCGATAGCGCTCGCCCCGCCCCGCGCCGCGCCGGTCGCCTCACGCAGTGCCGCTCGGCACAGGGCGTCCGCGCGGCGCGTGGACTCCGGGAGGCGGTAGCGCGGCGTCAGGAGGAGCGTGTGGGCACAGGCGTTGTCCAGGCTCACGCGGTGGCCGACGGAGACGAAGACCGGCTTGACGTCCTCGCGGGTGCGCAGGGCGCGGCCGACCTCCTCGTCTCCGTCGAGGAGCGGGGCCGCGCTGCCCCGCGGCGCGTCCGGAGCCTCGTACGCGAACGTGAAGGGGTTCTTGGCCACGCCGATGGTGGGCAGGCCGGTGAGGACGCCGAGGTGGCTCGCGAGGCCGAACCGGCGGGGGTGTGCGATGCCGTAGCCGTCGCAGACGACGAGGCCGGGCGCGGCTTCGAGCGCCCCCAGGGCGGCGAGCACGGTGGGGATCTCGCGAAAGGCGAGCAGGCCCGGGACGTACGGGAAGGACACGCGGCCCACCGCGGTGGCCTCCTCGACGACGTCGAGCGTGGCCGCGTCCAGGACGACGACCGCGGCCGCGACGATGTCACGCTCGTCGTCGTAGGCGACGTCGACGCCCGTGAGGTGTCCCGTGCCCGGTTCGGGGCCCGCCTCGTCGAGCACGACCCGGGCGCGGAGCCGGCCTTGGACCGCGCGGGCGGCCGGCTCGTCGGTGGGCCAGTCCTCGGGCGCGTGGGAGAGAGCAGTCGTGTGCGTCGTCATCGTGCGGGCAAGCCTAGGCGTCGCCGGGGCTCACTTGGCCGCCGGGAACTTCCAGACGAACGTCCGGCCGTTCTGCTCGGACCAGTGGACCTCCAGGTCCTTCGCGTCCTTGGGGACCAGATAGGTCTCGCACAGGACGTGGGACTCACCCTGCTTCCAGCTCTTGACGGACGAGGGGGCCTCGCAGCCCGGCGCGTCGTCGGCGGCGCCGACGATCAGGGTTCCGCGCCTGCCGTCCGCCCAGATCGTCGTGGGGTGGCTGGCGCGCGGGCGCTGCGTGAGGGTCGGGCCGGATCTGTGCGTGTACTTCACGTAGGCGATGGCCGGGATCAGGCCCTTTGCCTCCTTGGGCTCCGCCACCATCTTCGCGGTCTCGGCCTCCGTACCCAGTTCGACCTTCCGCGCGGTGAGATCGTAGGTGACGAAGACGCTGCCCTCCTTGGCCTCGCCGGTGGCGCTCTCGCCGGTGCCGCGCGCGACCTGCTTCCTGTCGGAGGTGCCCTTCTCTTCGCCGCCGCCGCAGGCGGTCAGCGCGAGGGCGAGCACGGCCACAGGCGCGACAACGCGCAAAGTGGTCTTTCTGTACAGCAAGGTGAACTCCCGGCAGAAATGGGGCAGCCGCGCGGCACAAGGTGGCCCCATGAAGCGGCAGGTTGAGCAGTCAGCATAAGAGTCGATCAGCCGAGGGACCGCGATCGCCCCGGGCCACGGCCACGTATGGCTGCGCGCGGCGGTAGCCTCGCGCTCATGTTCGTTCTCGAGTTGACCTACACCGCGCCCGTGTCCGCCGTCGACAAGGAGCTTGAGGCCCACGTCGCCTGGCTCGACCAGCTTTACGCGCAGGGCGTCTTTATCGCCTCCGGGCGCAAGAACCCGCGCGACGGCGGCGTGATCCTGGCCGTGGCCGAGGACCGTGCCGCGATCGAGAAGATCGCGGCGAGCGACCCCTTCGTGCTCGCGGAGGTCTGCGCGTACCGCGTCACCGAGTTCATCGCCACGAAGACGGCCCCGGAGCTCGCCCCCTACCGGCAGGAACTGCCTTAGCCGCACCGGCGGGAGCCGCCCTGGCCGCACGGCGGGAGCTGCCCTGGCCGCACGCCCTAACCCCGCTCCCAGCGGGCGATCCGGCCCTTCTCGCCCGACGCCCAGCAGGCCCCGTCCCGCGTGCAGTCGACGGTGTCGTACGACCCGGGGTCGATCGTCCGCCAACTGCGCCCGCCGTCCGCCGTGACGTCCGTGCCGGTCGGCCCGACCGCGAGCGCGCCCCGGCGGCTTCCGGGCAGCCAGGCCACCCCGGAGCGGTAGGCGGGCGGGGGCTCGGCGGCCGTGGTCCAGGTGCGGCCGCCGTCACGGGTCGTGGCCGCGGCCTTGGGCGAGGGTTTGCCCGCGTTGTAGTCGCCGCCGACCGCGATGCCGTGCGTACGGTCGCGGAAAGCGAGGCCGAAGACGCCGCGCGCCGGATCGCCCGCCGGGATCGGCGCGTCCGTGGCCGTCCAGGTGCGGCCCCGGTCGCCGGAGTGCAGGACACGCGCGCGCGGCGCTCCCCCGGTGGCGAGCCACACGTCATGGGAGCCGGAGCTCACCAGGCACTGGCCGCTGGCCGCGAAGCCCGCCTCGCCCTCCTGGGCGGCGGGCATGCCGTCGCTCGGCAGGACCTTCCAGGAGCGGCCGCCGTCGGCGGTGGACAGGATGCGGTACTTGCCGTCGACCGGGTCGCTCATCGCCAGGCCGTGGCGTCGGTCGAAGAACGTCATGCAGTCGTAGAAGGCCTTGGGGTCGGCGTTACGGAAGGACTCCGTCCAGGTCGCTCCGCCGTCCGTCGTGCGAAAGATCCGCGAGGCCTCGCCCTCACCGATGGCGAGGATCACCGCGCGGCGCCCGTCGAAGGCCTCGACGTCCCGGAACTCCAGCCCCTCGGCCCCGGCCGGAGAGACGTTCCGCCAGCTCTCGCCGCCGTCCGACGTACGCAGCACGGTGCCTTTCGCGCCGGCCACCCACGCGGTGTGCCGGCTGACGGCGGCGAGACCGCGGAAGCGCGCGTCGGTGCCGCTGTCCTTGAGCTCCCAGCCGCCGCCCCGCCCGGCCTGACCCCCGGGGGCCGCCTGGGCCGGACCCGGCGCGGCCAGCGCCGTCGCGGCGAGCGCCGCCCCGCACAGTCCCACCGACACCGCACGGCCCACGGACCGCGACCACCTCGTCTTCCCCAAGGACTTCATGGCGGGCGAAGGTACCACCGGAACGCAGGATTCCGTCCGGGAATTCTGTGAAGACGGTGAAGAGCACGCGGTGACCGAGGTCACTCCGTGTTCGCGTGCACGGATTCCGTCATTCCGACGTCTAACCAAGTGCCGAGCCGAGTCGTCCAGCCGTAGTTGAGGGAGCAGGCGTTGTCCACCAGCATCGAGCAAGCCGTCGAGGCCCGCCTCGTCGCCGCCGCACCGCGCATGTCGACCATTCCCGCGACGCTGCACTACGACCGGAACGATCCGTTCGCCGTCCGGATGACCTTTCCCGCCCCGGCGACCCTGGAGGGCATCGAGGTCTACTGGACCTTCGCCCGCGAACTGCTCGTGCAGGGCATGGAGCAGGCGGTGGGTGACGGCGACGTCCGCGTGCGGCCCTACGGCTTCGACCGCACGGTCGTGGAGTTCCACGCCCCCGAGGGCACGGCGATCGTCCATGTCCGCACCGGCGAGCTGCGCCGCTTCCTGCACCGCTCGCTCTCCCTGGTGCCCCTGGGCGACGAGCATCTGTACGTCGACCTGGACCAGGACCTCGCCGATCTGATGCGGGACGCCTGCTAGCTCCCTGCCGAGGTCCGCCCTCAGCCGCACCCGCCCCCGCTGCCGCCCGACCTGGCCGCCTCCGCGGCCGAGAGGGCCGACGCCAGCGCCTTGCGCGGCCTGCGCATCACCCCCAGGAGCCCGGGGGGCGGGGGCCGTCCACGTCCGTGACAAGGCGCGCTCGCGATAAAGCGTTGACAGCGACCGGGGCGCACCCTACGGTGTATAATGGTTCTGTTGTCGCCGATAGGAGTAGGACGTTGCTCGTCTGAGGTCTGGAGTCACCGCGTCACACGGCTCGGCCGTGTGCGTAGCGTGCGACCTCGGTGTACGAGCCGTCTCCTGCGACACAGGGCCTGTTTTTCTGCCCTCGTCTCCTCTGACGACGCTGCTCTTGTCCTCCTGTCGCACCTCGCGGTGTCCCGAAACGCGTTGCCCCTGACCGCGCTTCATCTCACGCAACCGCGAGGACCACATGTCTACTCACCCCACCTCCATCACGTGCACGGCGCTCGACTTCACCTGGCCGGACGGCACCGGCGTCTTCGACGGCTTCCAGGCAGCCTTCGGGACGGGCAGGACGGGTCTCATCGGCGTCAACGGGTCAGGAAAATCAACCCTGTTGAAGCTCGTCGCCGGTGAACTCACGCCGACCGAAGGTGCCGTCCACGTCGCGGGTGACATCGGGTACCTGCCGCAGAACGTCACCCTGGACACGACCCTGCGCGTCGACGAAGTGCTCGGCATCGCGGCAACTCGTACCGCCCTGCACGCCATTGAGTCCGGCGACGTGGCCGAGGAGCACTTCACGGCGGTCGGTGACGACTGGGACGTGGAGGAGCGCGCCGTCGCGGCCCTCGATCAGCTCGGCCTCGGCCACATCGGCCTCGACCGCACCACCGGTGAGGTGTCGGGCGGCGAGTCCGTGCTGCTGCGTCTGGCCGCGCTGCTGCTGCGCCGCCCCGACGTGCTCCTGCTCGACGAACCCACCAACAACCTCGACCTGCACGCCCGTCGGCGCCTGTACGCGGCCGTCGAGGCCTGGTCCGGCGTTCTCGTCGTGGTCAGCCACGACCGTGAACTCCTGGACCTGGTCGATCAGATCGCCGATCTGCGGGACGGAGAACTCAAGTGGTACGGAGGTAATTTCTCCGCGTACGAGGAAGCCCTGGCCGCCGAACAGGAGGCGGCGGAGCGCATGGTGCGTGTCGCCGAGTCCGACCTGAAGAAGCAGAAGCGTGAACTCACCGAGGCACACGTCAAGTTGGCCCGCCGCAAGCGGTACGGCCAGAAGATGTGGGACACCAAGCGCGAGCCGAAGGTCGTCATGGGCGAGCGCAAGCGCCAGGCCCAGGTGTCCGCGGGCAAGCACCGCATCATGCACGAGGAGAAACTCAGCGAGGCGAAGGAACGTCTGGACGACGCCGTCGAGGCGGTGCGGGACGACGACGAGATCCGCGTCGACCTGCCGTTCACCGCGGTCCCGCCGGGCCGCACGGTGCTCACGCTGCGCGAGCTCTCCTTGCGCTACGGAGCGCGTGTGGGGGGCCAGTTCGAGCTGCGCGGCCCCGAGCGGATCGCGCTGGTCGGCCGCAACGGCGCGGGCAAGACCACGCTCCTGCGGACCATCGCCGGAGAGCTGGAGCCCGTGGAAGGAGAGGCGCTGGCGCATGTCCCGCTGCGTTTCCTGCCGCAGCGGCTCGACGTGCTCGACGAGGACCTGACCGTCGCCGAGAACGTGGCACGCTACGCGCCCGACGCCACCAAGAACCGGATCAGGGCCCGCCTGGCCCGCTTCCTGTTCAAGGGTGCGCGAGCCGATCAGCGGGCGGCGACCCTGTCGGGCGGCGAACGGTTCCGTGCCGCGCTTGCCGCGCTCCTCCTTGCGGAGCCCGCGCCGCAGCTCCTGATGCTCGACGAGCCGACGAACAACCTGGACATGGCGAGCGCGAAGCAGCTCGCCTCGGCCCTGGAGTCGTACGAGGGAGCGCTGATCGTGGCCAGTCACGACGTGCCGTTCCTTGAATCGATCGGCATCACACGCTGGCTGCTTCTCGACGGAGAAATGAAAGAAATCACGACAGAAGCTGTCCGGTATCCCGGCTAGCTTCGCGTATATGCACCCATACATCACCATCACAGGAGCCCGTGAGAACAACCTCAAGGAGGTGAGCCTGCGCATTCCGAAGGACCGGCTCACGGTCTTCACCGGCGTATCGGGGTCGGGGAAGTCGTCGGTCGTGTTCGACACGATCGCGGTCGAGTCGCAGCGCCAGCTGAACGAGACCTTCACGTGGTTCGTCCGCAACCGGCTGCCGAAGTACGAGCGGCCGCACGCGGAGACCATCGAGGATCTCTCGCCCGCGATCGTCGTCGACCAGCGGCCGATCGGCGGTCACTCGCGGTCCACCGTGGGCACGATGACGGACATCTACTCGGTGATGCGCGTGCTGTTCTCACGGCACGGCACCCCGAGCGCCGGTCCGGCCACCGCGTACTCGTTCAACGACCCGTCGGGCATGTGCCCCCGGTGCCACGGTCTCGGCAAGACCGTGCGGCCCGACTACGACCGCATCCTCGACCCCGCCAAGTCCCTGGCGGACGGCGCGATCCTCTTCCCGCCGTTCGCCGTGGGGACCTGGCACGGCCAGACCTACACCAACACCCCCGAGCTGGACACGCACAAGCCCGTGGGCCGATTCACCGCGCGGGAGCGGGAGTTCCTCATGCGCGGCGGACAGCGCGGCGGCAAGGTCAGCATCGACAACACGGGCGGCGCACGGGACATCGACTACGAAGGGCTCGCCGACCGCTTCGAGCGGCTCTACCTCAACCGCGACCTGTCGGCGCTCTCGCAGAAGACCCGCGATCTCGTGCAGCGCTTCCTCGTCGAGGGCGAGTGCGACGCCTGCGACGGGGCGCGGCTCAACACTGCGGCACTGGCCACCCGTATCGACGGCATGAACATCGCCGACTGCTCGCGCATGGAGGTCACCGACCTCATCGCCGCACTGGAGCGGATCGACGACCCGGTGGCGGGTCCGATCGCGGCGGCGGCCGTGGCGGCGCTCGAACGCGTCGAGGCGATCGGCCTCGGCTACCTCAGCCTCGGCCGCGAGACGTCCACGCTGTCCGGCGGCGAGGGCCAGCGTCTGAAGACGGTGCGGCATCTCGGCTCCAGCCTGACCGGCATGACGTACATCTTCGACGAGCCGAGCATCGGCCTGCACCCGCGCGACGTGGGACGCCTCAACGACCTGCTGCTGCGCCTGCGCGACAAGGGCAACACCGTCCTGGTCGTCGAGCACGACCCGGATGTGATCGCCGTCGCCGACCACGTCGTCGACATGGGCCCGGCGGCGGGCACGGGCGGCGGTCTGGTCGTCTTCGAGGGCACACCGGACGAGCTGCGGCACGCCGACACACTCACCGGCCGGCACCTGAGGCGCTCCACGGGCGTCAAGGAGAACCCGCGCGAGGCCATCGGCGGGCAGTGGGTCAAGGGCGCCGACCTGCACAACCTCAAGAACGTCAGCGTGCGTGTGCCGACCGGGGTGCTCACGGCCGTGACGGGCGTCGCGGGCTCGGGCAAGAGCACGCTGGTGTCGGGGGCGTTCGTCGCCGAGCATCCGGACGCGGTGGTCGTGGACCAGTCGGGCATCGGCATCTCGGGCCGCTCGACCCCGGCGACGTACCTCGGGATCATGGACTCGCTGCGCAAGCTTTTCGCGCGCGAGACCGGCCAGGAGGCGGGGCTGTTCAGCTTCAACTCGGCGGGCGCGTGCGAGAGTTGCCAGGGCCGCGGGATCACCTACAGCGATCTCGCCTTCATGGACCCGGTGACGACGACCTGCGAGGCGTGCGAGGGGCGCCGCTTCAAGGAGGAGGTGCTCCGGCTGACCGTCGGCGGCAGCTCCATCGCCGACGTGCTCGACATGACGGCCGAGCGCGCCCTCGACTTCCTCGCGGCCGTCGACGACACGGCAGTGCGCCGCAGGCTGCGGGCCCTGCAGGACGTGGGGCTCACCTACCTGACGCTGGGGCAGCCACTGAGCACCCTGTCGGGCGGCGAGCGGCAGCGCATCAAGCTCGCCACGCAGCTGCACCGCACCGGCACGACGTACGTCCTGGACGAACCGACGACCGGCCTGCACATGGCGGACGTGGACGGTCTGCTCGCCCTCCTGGACCGGCTCGTGGACGCGGGAAACACCGTGATCGTCGTCGAGCACAACCTGGAGGTCGTCAAGCACGCGGACTGGGTGATCGATCTCGGCCCCGACGGCGGCAAGCACGGTGGCCGGATCGTCTTCGAGGGCACCCCGGAAGAGCTGATCGACGCGGAAGGCTCGTTCACCGCCGATCATCTGCGACAAGACCTGGGCCTGACCCCCTCGCGCGCTGCATGATGTGCGGCAAGACCCCGCCCGGCATTCGCCGGACAGGGGCGCCCCCCGCCGCTCCCCCTACGGAGAACCCCGTGCCCAGCAGGAAAGCGCTGATCCGCCGCCCCGGCCCGCGGCTCGCCGAAGGCCTGGTCACCCACGTCGAGCGGGCTCCGGTCGACGCGGGGCTCGCCCTCGAACAGTGGGAGGCGTACGCCGACGCGCTGCGGGCGCACGGCTGGGAGACGGTCGAGGTGGAGCCCGCCGACGACTGCCCGGACGCGGTCTTCGTCGAGGACACGGTCGTCGTCTTCCGCAACGTGGCGCTGATCGCCCGGCCGGGCGCCGAGTCGCGCCGGGCGGAGACGGCCGCCGTGGAGGAGGCCGTGGCCCGGCTCGGCGCCTCCGTGAACTGGGTGTGGGAGCCGGGCACGCTGGACGGCGGCGACATCCTCAAGATCGACGACACGATCTACGTGGGCCGGGGCGGGCGGACCAACGCCGCCGGTGTGCGGCAGCTGCGAGCCGTCTTCGAGCCGCTGGGGGCGCGGGTCGTGACCGTCCCCGTCAGCAAGGTGCTCCACCTGAAGTCGGCGGTGACGGCGCTGCCGGACGGCACGGTCATCGGATTTCCGCCGCTCGTGGACGCTCCCTCGCTCTTCCCGCGCTTTCTGCCGGTGCCCGAGGAGTCGGGGGCGCACGTGGTGCTGCTCGGCGGCGCGAAGCTGCTGATGGCGGCGAGCGCACCGAAGAGCGCGGAGCTGCTCGCGGATCTCGGTTTCGATCCCGTCGTGGTGGATATCCGGGAGTTCGAGAAGCTCGAAGGCTGTGTGACATGCCTCTCAGTGCGACTCAGGGGGTTGTACGCCTGACCAGTCCTGGGCCGCATGGGGCGAGAGGGGCACAAGAGCCCCGCTGTCGCAAGCACTTTACGGAGGGCTTAACCTACGGCAACGTAACCTACGAGACCGTAGGTAGGTAGCACCCGCTCGTGCTACCGCGTAACCCCTACGCACGTAATCCGTAAAAAACTCCCGTCCCCCTGGAGCCCCTGTGACGATCACCTCTCCTCATCTCGGCAGCACGGACGACTGGACCGATGCCCGGTTGCTGTTCGCCCTGGAAGAAGTGGTCGAGACTGAGCTCAACCGCCACCTGAAGGTGGCGAAGGACTGGATGCCGCACGAGTACGTCCCGTTCTCCGACGCGCGGAACTTCCCCGGCTACTTCGAGGACGGCGAGGCCTGGGAGCCCGAGCAGTCCAAGGTGACCGACATCGGCAAGATCGCCCTTGTCGTCAACCTGTTGACCGAGGACAACCTCCCCAGCTACCACCACGAGATCGCCTCCCTCTTCGGCCGCGACGGCGCCTGGGGCACCTGGGTGCACCGCTGGACCGCCGAGGAGGGCCGCCACGGCATCGTGATGCGCGACTACCTCCTGGCCTCGCGCGCCGTGGACCCGGACAAGCTCGAGCAGTTCCGCATGGCGCACATGGCCGAGGGCTTCGAGTCCGACAACCGCCACTCGATGCTGCACTCGGTCGCGTACGTGGCCTTCCAGGAGCTCGCGACCCGCGTCTCGCACCGCAACACCGGCCACCAGTCGGGCGACCCGGTCTGCGACCGCATGCTGGCGCGCATCGCCACCGACGAGAACCTGCACATGGTCTTCTACCGCAACCTCCTGGGTGCGGCCTTCGAGCTCGCCCCCGACCTGACCATGCAGTCCGTGCGCGACGTCGTGGTCAACTTCCGGATGCCCGGCCACAACATGCCCGGCTTCGAGCGGGCCGCCGCGCAGATGGCGATCGGCGAGATCTACAACATGCGCATCCACCACGACGACGTGATCCAGCCCGTCCTGCGGTACCTGAAGGTCATGGAGATCGGCGGGCTCGGCCCCGAGGGTCTCAAGGCGCAGGAGGAGCTCGGTCTCTACATGAACGGCCTGGACACCGAGGCCAGCAAGTTCGACGAGAAGCTCGCCGCCCGCAAGGCGCGGATGGCCGCACGGGGCAAGTAGGCCCCCTGCCCCGCGGGCCGCGGGGTGGGCGGGTTCTTCCCCGCCCACCCGTCCGCCGGCCCCACCGTCACTCGTCCGACGTGCACACCGACAGCGCCGCGTCCCGTACGTCCGGGACGGCGTGCCCCCGCAGGGACGCCAGCAGGTTCCGCGACGGGGCCGCCCAGCCGTCCCGCTCCCCGCAGGATTTCAGCGCCGTCACCGCGAAGAGCCCGGACGCGTGGCCGCCGTCCCCGGCGAGGTGACGGGCCACCGCGAGCAGCGCGGCGACCTCGCCCGCGGCCTCCGTGTCGCAGAGGCGCGAGCCCAGCGTCGACGCCGTCCGCACGGCCATCGCCGGCCGCCCCTCGTGCAGCCGGGCCAGTCGCGACAGCGCTGCCGCCACCTCCGCGGGTTCGCCGTCCAGTGCGACGGCGCCGGCAAGCATCTCAGCGGCCTGCGGCACGAATTCTTCGTACCCGGCAAGAAGCTCGGCCGCCTTCAGGGCAGCTGTCCGGTACACCTCGCCCCCGTCGGCCAGCGCCCGGGCCACGTACTCGATCCGCCGCCGCGCGGGCAGATCCCGGTCCGGCGACGCGGGCACGGCGGTAGCCGCCAGCGCCGTGAGGGCTCCGCACAACGTCTCGCCGCGACGCGGTGCCGTCGCCGCCGCCGACACCAGCCCCCGCGCGGCCACCTGCCACGTGGCCCGCCGGTCGAGATCGGCGACCGCGTCCGCGAGGACCGGCGCCGCGTCCGGCGACCACGGGGCCCACCGCGCCAGCGCGGCGAGGGCCTGGCCCGCCGCCTCGTCGTCACCGGCTCCGACCGCCTCGCGCACGAGGCGCGCATACGGCTCCCGATGTTCCTGCGCCAGGTCGAGCGGCCGGACCCGCAGCACGGCCGTCCGCAGCACCGCCTCGCCCCCGGCCGCGTCCCTCAGCAGCCCCCACACCCGCTCCTCGCCGAGCAGCCCGCCCGCGAAGGCGACACACGCCGCCCGTACGTCGCGGTGGGCGCCCGGCGTCTCGTAGGCGTCGCCCAGCAGCGCCGCCGCCTCGGGCGCGGGCAGCCGTACGGCGGCCAGACGCGCGGCCTCCTTGCGGCTCGTCACCTTCTTGCCGGGCCCGCACAGAACCTCCCGCAACAGGGTGGCGAGCCGGGACGGCGCGACATGACGTGACGCCCGCGTGGCCGCGTACACCGCGACCCGCGCCCGCTCGCCACCCGCGTGCGCGAGGAGTTCGGGCAGCGCGTCACCGGGCCGCGAGGTGTGGGCGAGGGCGCCGATGGCCGCCTCGGCGAGCACGGTGTCGGACGATCCGGTCCAGCGGCGGACGAAATCCTCCCCCGCGCCGGGAAGGCTCACGCCGCGTGCGATCGCCGCGGCACGGTCCCACTTCGGCAACCCGGCGTCACCCGCGGCCCGCTCCAACCGCCTGGCCAGCGCCTGCTGTTGGCGCGGCAGCCAACGACGGATCTGGTGGGCGTCGGCCGGCACGGTCCAGGCAGCGCCCTTGGTGAGGAACCGTCCGTACGGCGGCGTGTCGACCAGGAGCTGGTCGAGCAGGTCCGTGCGGCGGGAGCACAGCACGGAGTGGACCGGGGTGAGCACGCCGGTCGACGGCTCCTGCGCCAGGACGCGGGCGACGCGTTCATCACGGGTCGCCGGTGGCTCCAGCCACAGGTCGACCGCCCTCGACACCGTCGCGTTGTCGCCGAACCGGATGGCCTGCCAGAGGAGTTCCTGAAGCTCCCGCATCCCGGCGGCACGTCGGCCGACCGCGCGGGCCAGTGCGAAGGCGAGGCTGTAGTCGGCCTTCTCGGCGCCCGCCTCGATCCAGGGGCGCAGCGCCGCGAACACGTCGTGCTCCTGGCCACGGCGCAGGGTGTGGTCCAGGTGTCCGAGGTCGGCGCCTCCGGTGTTCCCGGAGATCCGGACGAGCGTGCGCAGCGCCCAGTTCACCAACTCCTGCCGCCCGCCCGCCGCGTGTTCACGCAGTACGGTGACGGCCAGCCGGCTCAGGCTGCCGCGGGTGGCGTGCGAGGTGTCGCGGGCCGCGACGGCGTCTGCGCAGATGCGGTCGAGGAGCGGTTCGGCCTCGGCTCCGAAGAGGGCGGGGCTGGTATCGACCAGCGCGTTCAGGGCCGCGGACCGCACGGAATTCTGCTCGTTCGCGAGCCGCGTCATCTCTTCCAGTACGGCGGTGACCTGGGCCTTCTCGCCGGACCGCGCGGCGTTGCGGACGAGCAGCGGCCACGCTTGCGCGCGGTCCTCGGCGGCGGGCCGCCGGGTCGCCGCGACGAGCCGGTCGCGCACCTCTGCGCAGGGCAGGAAGGATTCCGCGAACAGCACCGCGCTCCAGTGTTCGCCGTGCTCCTTGGCCCGTGCGGCCATCCGTCGCGCCTCTTCGGCCACGGCGCTGCGCGGCAGCGCGCCGAGGATGACCTCGTCGACGGTGACGAACCCCGCGCCGCGCCCCTCGACGGCACGCGCGTGGACGGCGGCGCGTTCCGCGGGCGGGTGGGCGCGCATCAGCCGGGCGAGGTCGCCGGACTCGTCGGCGACGGCCCGGGCGTACGCGCGGAGTTCGGGGGCGCCGGAGCGGGCGAGCTTGCGCAGCACGGATGCCGTCAGCGCGCCGCTGCGCCGCAGGGACCACCCCCAGCTCCCGGAGAGGATCGCCAGGACACGCCCGGGCGCGGCATCGGCCATCACCCCGAGGCGCGCGTGGAGTCGAAGCGGGAACGCACTGGGAGCGAACCGGTCCAGCAGGTCAAGCACCCGGGTCGGCTCCGCCTCCGTGACGGCCGCGACCCCTGTCGCGTACCGCTGCCACCACGCGTCCCGCAGTGCGTCGGGCAGCACTTCGAGCTCGCGCGCCGCGACATCGAGCAGGACTCCCGCGTGCCGCCTCGCCAGTGGCCGCCAGCCCCGTACGGCATGGAAGAGCCCCGGCAGCAGCCGCTCGACCACGGGACGTGAACAACCGGGCAGCAGTCTGGCCGCCTCTGCGTCACCCCACTGCCGGCGCAGCGGGTCGATGACGCGATCGGCGAGCGCGGTGCGGCGCCCGGCGACGATCGCCCGCAGCAACTGCCGCCGCACCGCCTCGGGAGCGTCGTCCAAAGCGGCCTCGAACGCGGTGTCCGGCACCCCATGGCTCTCCGCGACCCGCAGCGCGTGCCCCCGCACGAAGGGGTCGGGGTCGGCGAGCCGCGCCCCGGTCCACTCGGCGTCGCCACCGGCACAGGCCAGCAGGACGGCCACCCCGCGCTCGTACGGGCCGCCGCGCTCAAGCTCCGCCAGAACGGACCGCAGCGCTCCGCGCCTCGCGAAGTCCCGGGCGCTCTCGGCGATCTCCCGCACCCGCCGCGGACAGGGCAGTGGATCGAGGTCGGAGAGCAAGTACTGGGCGGCGGTCTTCTCGTGCGGTGCCATGCGCGGATTCTGCCCGGCGAGACCGGTCGGGGGACAGCGAATGGCGAAGGGGGCGGGGCGGCTGGAGTCGAACCAGCGTGTTCCGGTTTTGGAGACCGACGCGACAGCCTCTGCGCTACGCCCCGCCTTGAGATGAATCGTAGTAGCCCTGGGCCGGCTCAGGGCTCCGGGGTTCCGGGCTTCCGGGGTTTTGCGGTTCCGGAGTTCCGGGGTCGCGTCGCGGCCTCAGCGGTGCACGCTGCGTACCGCCGCCACGTCCGGTGGGGTCGTCGGTGCCGGGATGTGTGCGCTGTATGCGGCGAGGCGGCGTTTGATGCGTGCCGCGATGTGGCGAGGAGGGGCGCCAGTTCGGCGGCGGGGCGGGGGTCGACGCGGGGCACACCGGCGAACCGCGGTGCCTCGGGCGGTCCGTTCACCACTCCGCCTCCCGGTAGTCCTTGAGGAAGACACCCGAGAGCGGCGCGCCCGCCTCGCCCCGCACGATGGGGTCGTAGACACGGGCCGCCCCGTCCACCACGTCGAGGGGCGTGCGGAACCCCGCGCCGGCGATGCGGTCCTTCTTCGGTGCCGGGTTCTCGTCGGTGATCCAGCCGGTGTCGACGGCGCACATGTGCACCCCGCGCTCGGCGAGTTCGGCGGCGCTCGTGCGCGTGAGCATGTTCAGGGCGGCCTTGGCCATGTTGGTGTGCGGATGCCCGGCCGTCTTGTTGCGCACCGCGAAGCGGCCCTCGACCGCCGTGACGTTGACGATGTACGTGCGGGGGCGCGGCGAGGCGAGCAGCAGCGGCAGCAACCGGTCGCAGAGCAGCGCCGGAGCGAGCGCGTTGACCAGCTGGGTCTCCAGGACCTCGGCGGGGTCGAGGTCACCGAGCCGGGCCGACCAGGAGTTCTCCGGCGAGGGATCACGCAGCAGGCCCGCCTCGTCGGCCACGCGCAGGGCAGCGGACTCGACCGGAGGGCCGGTCTCACCCAGGGTGCCGGCCTCGCCCAGGAGGCCGTCCTCGCTGAGGACGAGAGCGAGTGCGCCCCGCGTCGCGGCCGAGCCCTCCAGCGCCGCCATCGGCAGGAACCCGGGCGCGCCGCGGGCCCCGGCGGGCAGCTGCGCCCACTCCCCCGCCGTGAGCGCCGCGTACGACTCGGGCGGCCTTCGCACCGTCTGCGCCGCGTTGTTGACGATGATGTCCAGCGGTTCACCCTCCTGCCGCAACTCATCGCACAGGCCGAGGACTTGGCGCGGGTCACGCAGGTCGACGGCGAGCACGGTGAGCCGGTCGAGCCACTTCTCGCTGCCCGGCACGGCACAGAAGCGCCGCCGGGTGTCGTGCGGGAAGCGGCTGGTGACCAGGAGTTCGGCGCCGTCGCGCAGCATCATCAGGGCCAGCTGGAAGCCGATCTTCACACGGCCGCCGGTGAGCAGCGCGCGGCGCCCGCTCAGATCGGTGGTGAGCGCGCGCCGGGCACGGTTGTCGGCGGCGCAGTCGGGACAGAGCCGGTGGTAGAAGGAGTCGACCTGCCGATACGACGCCTTGCAGACGTAGCAGGGCCGCGGCTTCCGGAAAACCCCGACGACACCCGCTACACCCGCGGCACCCGCGGCACCCGGAACTACCGGAGCACCCGAAGCGCCCTCGGCCACCAGCGGCGCGTCCTCACGTCGGTCGTCCGCCCCGGTGGCGGTGGCGGCCATCACCGCCGCGTCGGCCGCGGAGAGCTCGGCCCCTCGTGCCTTGCGCCTGCGCAGCCGTCCGTCGCGGGCGAAGGACGCGGCGACCTGCTCGGCCCGCAGCCGTACGGGATCGTCGACCGGCAGCTCGCGGAGCCTGCCGACCACATCGTGGAAGACGGCGAGCTCCGCCTCGCTGATCGCCTCGCCGTTCCCGCCGCTCTCACTCATCCGTCCCGCCCCGCCCGTACCGTCTGCTCGTGGTCCCGACCGGATTCGAACCGGCGTATCCGCCATGCCATGGCGGTGAGTCTGCCTCTGCTCTACAGGACCCGCACACGCGCGGACCAGCGGTATTGGGTCCGCCCGCGCTCCCGGAGCCTAACCGCGCGAGGACCGCCGTGCCGAACCGATTTACGACTGCCCGCCCTGGTGCAACGGTGGGCAGCGGGGGTGAACCCATGGCACAGGCCCATGAATGGATGTTCTACGAGGTCATGTGGCGAGGCTGGGCGGGACGGGCTCAAGTGCCCTACCCCGTTCCGTGGTGGGCGCAGGCGGCCTTCCGGCACTGGAGCGACGACTTCGACTCGGGAACGTACGAATCCAAGGAGGCCGCCTTCGCCTCCAACGCCCTGTACCGCTACTGGCACATGGTGGGCGTCAAGGATCACCGTCAGGAGTCCCTGATCGGGCAGGCGGGCGAGATCGAGCCGGTCTACGACAAGTACTGCCTGTCCTTCTTCCTCTACTCGCCGTCGACCGGCGCCGTCCATCTGCCGCAGCTGACGGACGCCGGGACTCTCGGCCAGCGCATGGAGGCGCCCCATCTGCCGGTGGTCCTGACGACGTTCCGCACCGCTGACGGCACCGAGTTCGTGCAGCGGACCTTCGGCACGGTCGTCGGACCCCGGGAGCGGGACCTCGTCGTGACCCGCCTGACCGTGGGCAGCGCGACCGGGCAGCCGCGCGAGGGCTGGCTGTGCGCGGCCGTCATGCCGGCGGGGCCGAGCGGCTTCCAGCGCCACGACCGCAACGGCCGCCAGATCACCGACCGGCGTCTGACGTTCCTGCGCCATCTGCCGGGCGAGGGACGGGTGGAGACGAATTCCGGCTGGGGCCCGGTGTTCGACACGGCCCCCGACCAGTACGGCGTCTACGGCAACTCGGAGTTCACGTACGACCCGGGTTTCTATCTCACCAGCAACCCGTTCCACGACCTCGTCACGGGCGGCAAGCTCAACGGCGCCCTGGAGGCGCAGGACCAGATCGCCGGGCTGTGCAGCGCGGCGTTCGCCTGGCCCTACCGGATCGCCGACGACGAGCTGTTCGAGCTCGACGTGCGGCTTCCTGTCGACCTCTACAGCGGAGCCGCCGATCTGGCGGAGATCAAGGCCACGCCTGCCGCGGATCTGGAGGAGGCCAACCGGGTGTTCTGGACGGGCAAACTGATCGACCAGGGCGTGCAGCCGCAACTGCCGCAGCCCGTAGCTCACTTGGTCGACCAGTTCCACCAGTGCCGCTCGCAGCTCCTGATCCTCTCCGACCACGGGGAGATCCATCCGGGCCCGACGGTGTACGACTCCTTCTGGATCCGTGACTCCTCCGTCGAGGCCACGGCGTGCTCGCTGGTCGGCGACGCGTCGCTGGCGGAGCACCAGTTGGGAACGCACTACCCGCTGAAGTTCAACCGCGGCTCGGGCCGCATCGGGCCCTGTGCCGAGTACGGCTTCTACGGCGGGCCGCACGAGAAGGACGACCGCGAGTGGGACAGCAACGGGCAGGCGCTGTGGGCGATCGGCCGATTCGACCGGACGCACGGCCGTTCCACCGCCTTCGGCGCGAAGCTCTACACGCCGTACGTCATCGACGGCGCCCGGTGGCTGCGGGACAACCGCGATCAGTACGGCCTGCTGCACAGCGGCTGGAGCGCCGAGCACGTCGGTGAGCGCGACAAGCCGCACTACTGGGACGACCTGTGGGGCCTCGCCGGTCTCTATGAGGCCGCGCGGCTCGCGGAGCGGCTCGGCTCCCCCGACGTGCCCGAACTCTGGGGCGCTTTCGACGACTTGAAACGGGCCACGGCGGCCTCGGTGCGCTGGGTCCTGGAGGAGCAGCGCAGGCGCGGAGCCTGGGAGACGTACATCCCGACCGGGCCCGGCGACGTCGGACGGCTCGACTCGACGATGATCGGCACGGCGGCGTTCTTCCATCCGCTGCGGCTGCACATGGGCAGCAAACTGGGCGAGGACATCGACCGGGCGGCCCGCTGGACGCTCGACACGATGTACGCGCACTTCGTCACCGGCGGGTACCGCCACGAGGCGGCGTGGAACACCTACGGCCCCTACCTCACGACCCAGCTGGCCCACGCCTACCTGCTGGCCGGTGACGCCGCGCGAATGGACGCGCTGCTCGGCTGGATCGTCGGCGCGTCGTTGCCGCGGACCGAGGAACGGGTGGTGGCGCTCGGCGCGTGGAACGAGCAGCACGCCTTCCCCATCGCCTCGGACTTCCGCGAAGTCCCCTCCCGCCCCTGGTACATGGGGGACATCCCGCACGGCTGGGCGGCGGCGGAGTATCTCCTCCTGATCCGCGACATCCTCTTCTTCGAGGCCGACGAGGACAGCGACCCGCATCTCTACATCGCTCCGGGCATACGCCCGCACTGGGTGCCGGACGGAGCGACGGTGGCCGTCGACGACGCCCCGAACCTGTTCGGCGCGCCCTTCGGCTACCGGCTCACCCATGACGCGGGCGAGCGGAAGGTGAGCGTGGACATCACGCGGTCACCGGAACGGGTGCGGTACGTCTATCCGTGCCGGTTCGGCCCGGTGCGAGCGGTGACGGCGGACGGCCGCGACCTGACGGTGACGGGGGACGACGTACACATTCCGGCGGGGACGAGGAGGTTCACGGTCACTTACGCCTGACGTACGCGCCGCCGCGTCCTCCTGAGGTCGGCGTGGCCGCGTACCCCTGCGGTCAGTGCGGCCGCGTACACCCTGGGGTGGGCGCGGCCGTGTGCCCGTGAGGGGTCAGGTGCGTCTGAGGCTGAGCCGCTCCTTCTCCGAGAGGCCTCCCCAGACGCCGAACCGCTCGTCATGGGCCAGGGCGTACTCGAGACACGCGGGGCGCATCTCGCAGAGCCGGCAGATGTACTTGGCCTCGCGCACCGAGCTGCCCGGTTCGGGGAAGAAGAACTCGGATCCTGTCTGGGCGCACAGGGCCTGCTCCTGCCAGGCGAGTTCCGGCTCGGCTGTCATGTCGATCTGCATGCCGCCGATGCTGGCAGGGCGGGCGAAACAGGAGATCAACGAACGATCAACGCCGCGACAGTCGCCGTTTCAGGCTACTCCGGCTCGCCCGCGGGGACCGAGGCGAAACGCTCATGGGCGCGCTCATGCGCCACGGGGGCCGAGGCTCTCTCCGCCTCGGCCCCGCACACGCTGCTCCCGGCCTCTCGCCCACTGCTTCAGCCCGCGGTCGGCGCCTCCGGCTGCATCAGTGCGAACCGCGCCCCGAAGGGATCGGCGAGCTTGGCGAAGCTGCCGACGCCCGCGAGGTCCATGCGGGCCACCCGCACCGTGCCTCCGGCGGGCTCGACCTCGGCGAGCACCGCGTCGATGTCGGTCACCTGGAAGTACGGAGTCCAGTACGGCCCGGCCTCGGCTTCCTCGGGGGCGGCGGACAGCGGCCACAGGCCGGCGAACATGTCGTCCTCGGCGCCGCCCGCGGGGTGCACCATCGTGTACGAACCGCCTTCGAAGGCCTGGGTGGTGGCGCCCCAGCCGAACACGGAGGCGTAGAACTCCTGGGCCGCCCTGATGTCCGGGCTGCAGAGCTCGGTCCAGCACAGGCTGTTGGGGGCGTCGACCAGGTCGAGGCCCTTGTTCGTGCCGGGCTGCCACACGGCGAAGCCGACCCCCTGGGCGTCCTTGAGGACGGCCATGCGGCCGAGGTCTCCGACGTCCATCGCCTCGTACACCGTGCTGCCGCCCGCCTGCTCGACCGCCTTCACCGTCGCGTCGGCGTCCGTCGTCTTGAAGTACAGCGTCCAGGCCGCCGGTGCCTGGTCGGCGGTGACGGTCATGGCGCCCGCCACGGTCTTTCCGTCCGCCTGATACATGCCGTATCCACCGAATTCCGCGCCGCCCGACTGGAACTCCCATCCGAAGAGCGCGCGGTAGAAGGCATGGGCTCCTTCGAGATCCGGGGTGCCGAGGTCCACCCACGTGGGGGCGCCCTGGGCATAACGGGTATTGAGCATGATCGACTCCTTTGTCGCATCTCTCTGCCGTCCTTCCGAGTCTGGCACCCGGCACTGACAGTGCGCGCACGCTGCCATCTTGTGAAAGAACCAAGATTCTGAGAGCGCTCTCAGTCACAACTCTTGACGGCTGATTTGGCCGACGCGACAGTGGTCGCACCACACGGCCACCACCCCCCACGGCCGCATGACATCCCCCCACACACATCCCGGGAGACCTTCCGTGATTTCGCGTCGAGTGTTCCTGTCCACTGCCGCCGGCGCCGCCGGAGCCCTCACCTATCCCGTCTGGGGAAGCGCCCTCAGCCCCGGCGCCAAGGCCGCGCCCGCGACCTGCGAACTCGCCCTGCGGAACAAGTCGTTGCCCGGTGAGGTCCGGGCCTACGTCACCGGTCACGAGCAGGGCACCGACCGTTGGGTCCTGCTGAAGCCGGACGGGGGCGTCTACCGGCCCGATTCACCCTCGGCCCCGCAGACTCCGCTGCCCGTCGACTGCGCGATTCCGCTCGGCGCGGCGGGCTCCGCCCCCAAGGTTCTGACTTTGCCTCAGATGTACGGCGCCCGCGTCTACTTCGTGCGGGACGACAAGCTGGACTTCTTCCTGAACCCGGGTCCTTCGCTGGTCGAGCCCGCTTTCGCGACCAAGGAGGACGCGAACTACGGGCGCACCTGGTCGTTCTGCGAATTCACCTTCAACAGCACACAGTTGTACGCCAACATCAGCTACGTGGACCTCGTCACGGCCCTCCCCATCGGCCTGACCCTGGAGGGCGACGCCACACACACGGTTGCCCCGCTGCCGGACGGCGCGGTCGGCAAGATAGCCTCCGACCTCGTCGCCCAGGGGGAGAAGGACGGGCAGCCCTGGGGCGATCTGGTGATCCGCGGGGACGGTGGAGACGTACTCCGGGTCATCTCGCCGCAGAATCTCATGGCGCCGTACTTCGACCGCCCCGCCGAGATGCCCTTCCGGGACGTGTGGAACAGCTATATCGACCAGGCGTGGGAGAAGTACCGGAGCACCGACCTCAAGATCGACCTGCAGGGCGGCCGGGGCGTGTTCACGGGCCGGGTGAGCGGCGACACCCTCACGTTCAACGGCGGGCACACGTTCCCCAAGCCGACGTCGAAGGACATCTTCACCTGCAACCACGGCCCCTTCACCAACAACCCCGGAGATTCCGACGACAAGAAGGGCCTGCTCGCGCGGCTCGCTGCGGGGTTCAACCGGAGCATCATGCTGACACACGCGGAGCAGCCGAACGGGGCGGGCGCCGGGGACTACTACAAGGGTGACGTGACCAACCACTGGGCCCGTGTGGTGCACGCGAACTCGCCCATCGGCTACGCGTTCCCGTACGACGACGTCCGGCCGGACGGCGAGCCTGACGTGTCCGGTGCGGCACACGACGGAAACCCGCGCCGCTTCACGGTGAGCGTCGGCTCCTGACCTCCCGGCGCTCCTCCCCCACCTCCCCCCCACACACACCGCCCCGCCGCGAGTTGATCGCGGCGGGGCGGGTCCGGTTCCGGCAGGGCTCGCCCGCCGGTCCGGAGGCCTACTTGCAGAAGTTGTCCTCGGCCGGGTTGAGGAGCCCGACCACGTTCAGGGTGTTGCCGCACACGTTGGCGTCGACACCGACGGGTACCTGCACGACGTTGCCGCTGAGGACGCCGGGTGAGTTCTTGGCCGTTCCCTCGGCGTAGGCGCCGGGGCCGGGGTTGGCGACTGCGGAGCCGGCCCCGCCGATGACGGTGACCGCGGCGAACGCCGCTGCTGCCAGGATCGCGCACTTGCGCATGGTGTTACCTCCGGTGAGTGGAAGTGCTGCACCGAGCCTCACCCGGGCGACGGCCCGCCAAAAACGCGGATGGCCCGTGCGGGGGAACGAGGGCACCCGTTAGTGGGATGAACAGCCCGGGTGCCGGGACGGCGTCCGGGCGAAGAAGGGACCGACAGCCGCGGGAGCGAGGAGGCCGTGGCCCGACAGGACACCTTGCCGGAACCACGGGAGCGGCCGACACGGAAGCGGCCGACAGGACCCGGTCTCCTACGCAGAGCCCCTCCGCACCAGCTCCGTCGGAAGCACCACGCTCTGAGGCGGGAGCTCGCCGCGTGTCAGGAGCATGCGGGCCATCAGGCGGCCCATCTCCTCGATGTCCTGGCGCACCGTCGTCAGCGGCGGATCCGCCTGTTCGGCCACGGCCAGCATGTCGTCGAAGCCCACCACCGCGACATCCTCCGGCACCCGTTTCCCCCGCTCCCGCAGCACCCGGAGCGCTCCGGACGCCGTGAGGTCGTTGGCGGCGAAGACCGCGTCCACGTCAGGGACGCGGTCCAGGAGCTCACGCATCGCGCGTTCGCCGCCCGCCGGGGTGAAGTCGCCCTGTGCGACGAACCTCTCTCCCGCCTCCGGCAGGACGTCGCGGAAGCCGTCAAGCCGGTCCACCGCCGACGTCTGGTCGAGCGCGCCGGTGATGTGCGCGATGCGGGAGCGGCCCAGCGAGAGCAGGTGGCGGACCGCGTCCCGCGCCCCGCCGCGGTTGTCGCAGTCGACGTACGGAGACGTCACCGTCCCCTCCGGCCACCCCGGACGGCCGCCGAACACCGTCGGCACCCCCGCGCCCCGGATGATGCCGGGCAGCGGATCGTCCAGGTGCAGGGAGAAGACGAGCGCGCCGTCCACATGGCCACCCGCCAGATAGCGGCCGACCCGCTCGTGGTCGTCCCGCCCCTCCGTGAGCAGCAGCACCAACTGGACGTCGCGGGAGGTCAACTCCTTGCTGATGCCCCGCAGTTGAAGCGCGAAGAAAGGGTCGGCGAAGACCCGGGTCTCCGGCTCGGCGATCACCACGGCGACCGCGTCGTGGCGGCGGGTGACCAGACTGCGGGCGGCGCGGTTCGGGACGTAGCCGAGCTCGTCGACCGCCTGCCTGACCTTCTCGGCCAGCATCTCGCGTACTCCGGCGTCGCCGTTGACGACGCGGGACACCGTGGCCCGCGAGACTCCGGCTCGGGCGGCCACGGCCTCCAGGGTGGGGCGCGGGGCGGCGCTCGGCGGCTCGGTCACGTGGGGCTCCTCGGGGGCGGCTGGCTGGTGCGCCGGTCAGGATACGACCGGTGGGCGGGGCAGGGAGATGTCCCCCTGCCCGCGTCACCCGCGCGCGCCCGCCCTGATCAGCTCGGCCGCCTTCTCCGCGATCGCCACCGTGGGGGCGTGCGTGTGGCCGCGCGTGATCCGCGGCATGACCGAGGCGTCCACGACCCGCAGCGCCGTCACTCCCCGCACCCGCAGCGCCGGATCGGTGACGGAGGCGTCGTCGTCGCCCATGCGGCAGGTGCCGACCGGGTGGTAGAGCGTCTCCGAGGCCCCGCGGATCGTCCGGGCCAGCGTCGCGTCGTCGACCGTGCCGGGATGCGGCGCCAGCGGACCCGACACGTACGGGGCGAGGGCGCGCCCGGCGAGAAGTTCCTCGGCGCGGCGCACCCCGGCGACGAGCGTGCGGATGTCGGCCTCCGCCGTCAGGTACCCGGGGTCGATGAGGGGCGCGGAGCCGACGCCGGGACCCCTCGGCGTGATCCGTCCCTCGCTCTCCGGCTGGAGCAGCACCACGCCGATCGTGATGCCGTGTTCGGTGGGCGGGATCAGGCCGTGGTGGACGAAGGGAACGGGGGCGTAGACCAACTCGATGTCGGGGGCCGCCAGTTCCGTCCGCGTCTTGATGAACGCGACGGCCTCGCCGACGTTCGACGTGAGCGGGCCCCGCCCGCCGACCAGGAAGCGGCCGACATTGGCGAGGGAGTCCGCGCCGGTCAGCGTCACGGGCTCCGGGCAGCGCATGGTGATCGCGTAGGCGAGATGGTCCTGGAGGTGGCGGCCCACGCCCCGGGACTCGACGCGTGGTTCGATGCCCGCCTTCGCGAGGTCGTCCGGGTCACCGACGCCGGAGGCCTGGAGGAGCTGCGGCGAGCCGATGGAGCCCGCGCACAGAAGCACCTCGCGGCGGGCTATCAGTTTCCCGGGGACGCCGTCGGCGATCACCCCGGCCACGCGCGTCCCGTCGAACTCCAGCCTGCGGACCCGCGCTTCGGTCAGGACGTGCAGATTGCGGCGCCGCCGGGCCGGTTTCAGATAGCCGTCGGCGGCGCTCCACCGGCGCCCGCGGCGCTGGTTGACCGGGGTGAGCGCGAAGCCGCTGTGGTCGGGCTCGTTCAGCTCCGTCAGCTCGCGCAGACCCGCCTCCCGGCAGGCGTCGAGGAACGCGCCGGTGGTCGGGTTGAGGGTGCGGGGCGGCGAGATCCAGAGCGGCCCGTCGCTGCCGTACACGCTGTCGCCGCTCGCCCCGCCGGAGCGGCCCGCACCGCCCCCACCGGCCCCGCCCGTCCACCGCTCCGCGCGCCGGAAGTACGGTTCCAGCGCGTCGTAGGACCACTCGGGCCCCGCTGCCTCGCCCCAGGCGTCGTAGTCGTCGCGGTGGCCGCGCACCCACATCATGGCGTTCATCGAGGACGAGCCGCCCAGGGTGTGGCCGCGCGGCCAGTACAGTTCGCGGCCGTCGAGCGCGGACTGCTTCACGGTCGAGTAGTCCCAGTCGTAGGGCGTCTTGAACAGCTTCGGGAAGGCAGCCGGGATCCGGATCTCGGGTTTCCGGTCGCGTGGCCCCGACTCGACGAGCGCCACCCGCACCGCGGGGTCCTCGGAGAGCCGCGCGGCGAGAACGCATCCCGCGGAACCGGCACCGACGATGACGTAGTCGTACACGCTGTCCTTGCTCAACTCGGCTCCCTTGACTGGCGGTTCACGACCGGGTGCGCACAGGGGACGTACGGGTTCCGCGCATGGATGAGGCGTACAAGGAGTACACCCAACGTGGTCCTCCGGGTAAAGGGATGGCGCGAGGATCGGCCTGTCCTACACGATCTCCACATGACGAACAGAAAGGGCGACACCGAGGAGAGCACGCGGCCGACCGCGGACCGCACCGGGACCGGCTCCCGGCCCGGCACGCGGGAAACGCCGCTCACCCCGTACGCGCGACTGCCGCGCCGCTTCCACGACCACCACATCGCGCACAGCACCGTCGACGCCTTCGGGCGGGCCCACTGGCTTCTCGCCGCACGCGAGCCGGGCCCCGGACGTGGCGCGATGAAGCCGTACGACGCGGTGGTCGTCACCGTCGACACCGACGGCCGGGACCACGCGACGGAACTCAGCGCGGTGCGGGCCCGTTTCCCGCTGATCGACGCTCTGCCCGACGGTGGTTTCGTCGTCGCGGACGCGCGCAGCCGCCGGTCGGAGCAGCACGTGCAGATCTTCGACGTGCTCGGGCGGGAGTCGTGGGCCTTCCGCGTCGGTGACGCCGTCGAGGACCTGCTGGCCGATGGGGACGGGCGGCTGTGGGTCGGCTACTTCGACGAAGGAGTGTTCGGGGACGACGAGCTCAGCCACCCGGGCCTCCGCTGCTGGAGCGCCGAAGGCGAACCCCTGTGGGCGTACGAGGCGGCGGAGGGCGCGAGCCAGATCTACGACTGCTACGCGCTCAACGTGGCCGAGGAGGCCGTCTGGGTCTGTGCCTACGACGACTTCTCACTCCTGGAGGTCCGCCCCGGCGGCGCGGTCCGGCAGCACGCGAACGAGCTGGAGGGAGCCACCGCGCTGGCCGTGCACCAGGGCCGGGTGACCTTCATCGGCGGGTACGGCGACGAGCGCGACCGGCTCGTGGACGCAGAGCTCCGGCCCGAAGAGCTCCGGCCGTACGCGTCCGGGCGGCTCGTCGGGCCCGGCGGTGGGCCACTCGGGCACCGCAGGACCGTCAGCCGTGGCCCGCGCGTCTACGTACAGGAGGATCCGTACACCGCGTGGACCGTTCTCGACATCAGCGCACCCGGCGTGTGACACCCCTCGGCGCACGCGCGTCGTCGGTCGCCGGGTCCTCATCGGGCGCCCGGCGCACGGAGCCCAGGGCCCTTCTGACGGATCTCCGTGGGAGAAGGAGCGGCGTTCGGTGCGTGCCCTGGGCTCCCCCTGCCGAAGCCTGGGGGAATGCGGTGCGAAGGGTCATGTGGCGGATCCACCTGTCCCTCTGTGCCGTGCGGCGAGGGGGGGGTGCCGGGCGTCGCGAATCCGCGGAGATCCGCCAGAAGGGCCTGAACCGTGCCCGATCTCATCAAGGCCCTGCGCGACCTCTAGCCGTGATCGTGCCCGGACGCCCCGGACTTGGCTCCATCTGAGTCGCCCGACCCACCGGAATCGCCCGACCCACCGGACTTCTTGGCGGCCGAAGCATGATGGGGCTCGTAGTCCGGGATCGTCCCGTCCGCCTTCTTCACCAGGAAGAGCCCCGCCATCCCCATGTCGGAGTGGCTCTGCACATGGCAGTGGTACATCCAGGCGCCCGCGCCCACCCCCTCCCCCGCGATGACCTGGAAGCCGAACGAGTCGCCCGGCCCGGTGATCTTGTCGTCGAGGACCTGGCTCGGGTCGTTGGGGCCGGTCAGCAAGCCCGTGCGGTTGTCCGCCCAGCGGTGACCGTGGACGTGGAAGGTGTGGTAGTACTCGCCGTGCGTGATCGAGACGAACTCGACCCGATCACCCACCGTGGCCTCGAAGTTGGGGCTGTCGTGGCCCGCCTTGTTGTTGATCGTCATGTCGTTGAAGACGATCGTGAAGGTCTTGTCCGGCAGCAGATCGCCCTTGCGGCGCACGATCAGCGCGCCGTAGAGCCCCTTGCGCACGCCTCCCGTCCCGTGGTCGGTGCCGACGACGTGGTCGTGGTAGTGCCAGTAGCCCGCCGTGCCCGGACGCCAGGTGCCGTCCTTGCGGCGGCCGGGCGCGTGGGTGCGCCAGGTGTAGGTCCGTTTGCCGCCCGGCTCGACATGGCTGTGGGTGTGTCTGGTGCCGTCGCTGGAGATCTCGTAGTCCATGCCGTGCACGTGCAGGCTGGCGTCCACGTCCATCGTGTTCTCGAACTCGATGTGCAGGGTGTCGCCCTCGTTCAGCTCGATGAGCGGGCCGGGGATGGACGCCTTGCCCTTCTCCAGGCCGTAGCCCATCTGCCCGTCCGGCAGCTTCTCGGCGTACATCTTGATGCGGCGCACCTCGCCGCCCGCGGGGGCGGTCTTGGGCCCTTCGGCCGTGCTCGCCTCGGGCGCGCCGGCCAGCGACAACGATGTCACCCCAGCCGTCGCGACGGCCCCGCCCACGAGCATCCGCCGGTTGAAGCTCCGTCTGTCCATGCCGAACTCCCCACTGCGGTACGGAGACTGACGGGGCGCAGGTGGCCCCCGAGACGGCCACACGGTATCGGGGGGATCTTCGTTTATCCACACGCAGGACAAAGTTCGCGGAATTCCGTCCGTACCTATTGGCGAGTGGCGGAAAGAGGTCTAGCTTCATCCGCGCCTGTTGCTGTGACCGACGAGGGGTGGGTGTACTCATGCGGCTCACACCGCATCAAGAGCCCTTGGCTGTACGAGGGTTGAGCAGAGTCAGACGCAGACCGAACCGCCACGACCGAAGCCGACAGCGGAACGGGAGCCGCTCACGCCGCGCCTGGGCCGCCGCCCTGATCTCCGGGGTCATGGTCACCGGCGCGCTCTCCACACAGGCCGCGACCGCGCGGCCCTATCCCGAGCCACCGTTGACAACGATGTCCCTGCCGTCGCCGCCAGGTCAGGCGAACGTGCGCGTCCTGGTCTTCCACGGCTCCGCGGCGGGCGGCGACGAGTCGCCCGTCGTGAACGCCGGCATCGAGGCCATCGAGAAGATCGGACTGTCGGGCCCGGCCGCCCAGCGGTTCAAGATCGAGGCGACGGACGACCCGGCGGTCTTCACGAACGAGACCAAGCTCGGCAGGTTCAACGCCATCGCCTTCCTGACCGGCGGCGGCGACGTCCTCGACCCCGAGCAGGAGGCGGGCCTCGAGGCCTACATGGAGGCGGGCGGCGGTTTCCTCGGCGTCCATGACGCGGCCCGCGCCGAGCCGTACTCGAACTGGTTCACCGGACTGATCGGCGCTCGCCCCGCCGACTCCAGCCCGACGAACGTACAGCGCGCCACCGTCGAGGTCGGCGACCGGGAGAATCCGGCCACCAAGGACCTGCCCCTCCAGTGGAAGCGCCCCGACCAGTGGCTGAACTGGACCAAGAACCCGTCCGGTGACGTGCACACCGTGGCCCGCGTACGCGAGTCGACGTACGAGCCGGGCGCGAGCAAGAACGGCGCCGACCACCCGGTCTCCTGGTGCCGTGACTACGACGGCGGGCGCTCCTTCTACACCGGCATGGGCGGCACGGCGGCCTCGTACGACGAGACGGACTTCCGTCAGCACCTGCGCGGCGCCCTGCTCTGGACGACCCGCATCGCGCGCGCCGACTGCAAGGCGACGATCAACGCCAACTACAAGGCGACGCGCCTGACCCAGGCCAACCAGCCGGGACAGAACGACCAGATCGGCGAGCCGCACGGCCTGGTCACCGCCCCCGACGGACGCGTCTTCCACATCGGCCGCGGCGGCGCCGACTCCTCGCAGCCGGTCATCACCGACTGGAACAACCCCGACATCGGCAAGGGCAAGGGCGAGATCCACGTCTACGACCCCAAGACCAAGAAGTCGACGCTCGCCGGGGCGCTCACCGTCTTCGGCAACAAGGGCGGCGGCGATGAGCTGATCAAGGTCGAGGAAGGTCTGCTCGGCATCGAGCTGGACCCGAAGTTCGAGCAGAACGGCTGGGTGTATCTGCACTACACACCCCACTCGAAGATCAACCGTGAGACGCACATGGCCGAGCGCTACGTCTCGCGCTTCACCCTCGACCAGAGCACGAACAAGCTGGACCTCGCCAGCGAGAAGGTCCTGCTCAAGTGGCCGGTCCAGATCCACAGCTGCTGCCACGCGGGTGGCGGCATGGCCTGGGACTCAAAGAACAACCTCTACATCGCCACCGGCGACAACAACTCCTCGGGCTTCAGCAACGGATACTCGGGCAACAACCCGCAGCCCAACTTCAAGGGCGTCTCCTTCGCCGACGCCCGCCGCACCGCGGGCAACACCAACAACCTCAACGGCAAGATCCTGCGCATCCACCCGGAGCCAGACGGGACGTACACGCTCCCTGAGGGGAACCTCTTCACGGGCAAGGAGCCGGACGAGGGCGGCGGCAAGACGCGCGGCGAGATCTACGTGATGGGCGTCAGGAACCCGGCGCGCATCTCCGTCGACAAGAAGACCGACACCCTCTACGCGGGCTGGGTCGGCCCGGACGCCGGTGAGCCGTCCACGACGTGGGGCCCGGCGAAGTACGACACGTTCGCCGCGATCACCCACGCCTCCAACCGCGGCTGGCCGTACTGCATGGGCAACAACCAGCCCTACCGCGACCGCAACCTGCCGGACCCGACGAAGCCGCTGGGCTGGTACGACTGCAAGAACCTGAAGAACGAGTCGCCCAACAACGACGGTCTGGTGAACATCCCGCCGGCCGAGCCGAACAACATCTGGTACTCGCCGCAGGGCGGCGGCGTCGACTACCCGCGTGACGCCAACGGCGTCCCGAGCTACAAGACGTCGGAGCAGAAGATCCTCCTGCCGTGGCTCAAGGGCGGCGGCCAGGCCACGATGAACGGCCCGGTCTACCGCCACGACGCCACGAGCACCAGCGCCGACAAGTGGCCCTCGTACTGGGACGGCAAGTGGTTCGTCGGTGACTTCTACGACGCCGACCAGCCCCGGCACGCGGTCCTGACCGACCCGAAGACGGTCGGCAGCGGCGGCCTGCCCACGCACGCCGAATCCCTGAAGAAGATCATCCCGATCGGCAACGACGGCATCAAGAACCTCATGGACTGGAAGTTCGCCGCCGACGGTTCGCTCTACGTCCTCGACTACGGTCGCGGCTTCTTCACCTCGGACTCCAAGTCGGCGCTGTGGCGCGTCACTTACTCGGGCGGCGAGGCCACACCGGCCGCCAAGGACCTGGCAAGGAGGGCGGGATGACGATACCCGCGGTAGGCAAGCGAAGACTCTGGACGGCGCTTCTCGCGTCGCTCCTGATGGTGCTCGGCCTGACGTCGACGGCGGCGAGCCAGCCCGACAACCCGGGCCGGGCCGCGGCCCGGACACTGACCTGGACCGCGGGCAACGACATCGACAAGTACACCTCCGCGCCCGCCACGGCGGTCGCGGGCGCGACGACGATCGTCTTCGAGAACAGTGAGGCGACCGGCAACACCACCGGCATGCCGCACACGCTGACGTTCGACGTCTCCGACCCCGAGTACAACAACGACGTACCGCTGAACATCCTGGCCAACCCGAACGACGACCAGGGCGGCAAGCACACGGCGGAGGTCACTCTGTCGCCCGGCCGGTACCGCTACCACTGCACGATCCCGGGCCACGGCGCGATGCAGGGCATCCTCGTGGTGACCGAGGGGGGCGGCGAGGACACCACGGCGCCCGAGACGGCCGCCAAGGTCGAGGGGCAGACCAACTCCGACGGCGCTTACGTCGGTTCCGCCACCGTCGCGGTGACGGCGACCGACGAGGGCTCGGGCGTCGACAAGACCGAGTTCGCGGTCGGCGTCGACGGCGCCTGGCAGCCGTACACGGCGCCCGTGGTCGTCGACCAGGTCGGCACCCACAAGATCCGCTACCGCGCGAGCGACAAGGCGGGCAACGTGGCGGCGGAGAAATCCGTCGACTTCACGGTGGTCCCGCCGTCGACCGACGACAAGACACCGCCGGAGACCTCGGCCACGGTGAGCGGCGAGAAGAACGACAAGGGCGAGTACGTCGGGATGGCGACCGTCACCGTGACGGCGTCCGACACCGGCTCCGGCGTCAACAGGATCGAGTACGCGGTCGGTGACGGCGGCGCCTGGACGGCGTACACCGCGCCGGTCATGGTCCACGCGGCGGGCGCGCACAAGATCCGCTACCGCGCGTCCGACAAGGCGGGGAACCAGGCGGCCGAGAAGGCCGTCGAGTTCGCCGTGGTCACGCCGCCGGTCGAGGACAAGACGCCGCCGGAGACCACCGCGAAGGTCGAGGGCGACAAGAACTCGGACGGCGCGTACGTCGGCAAGGCGAAGGTGACGGTCAGCGCGACCGACGCCGACTCCGGCGTCGACAAGGTCGAGTACTCCCTGGACGGAGGCCCGTACCTCGCCTACACCGACCCGGTCGTCGTCGACCGCGTGGGCCGGCACACGGTGGCGTACCGCGCGAGCGACAAGGCGGGCAACACCTCGGCGGCCAAGGACGCGTCCTTCACCGTCGCGGAGGGCGGCGGGGTTCCCGCCCCCAACTGCCCCGAGTTCGACGAGCGGTTGACGGTCATCGTCGGCACGGTCGACACGGGGATCCCGAACCGCGTCACCAACAACCGGTGCCGCATCAACGAGTTGATCGAGGACGAGAAGGAGTGGACGTCCCACGCGCTCTTCCTCAAGCACGTCAAGAGCGTCACGGACAAGCTCCTGAGGGCGGGTGAGATCGACCAGCGCGAGTACAACAAGATCAATCGCGCCGCGAAGCAGTCCGGCATCGGCAAGCCCGGCCAGACCGAGGGCTACCGCAAGATCTTCGACGGCACCCAGGACTCCCTGAACAAGTGGGAGCAGGTGGGTGGCGGCAAGTTCGGCCTGAACCCGGATGGTTCGATCACCAGCAGCACCACCGTCCAGGGCATGGGCATGCTGTGGTTCCCCGAGCGCAAGTACGGCGACTTCTCGCTGAGGCTCCAGTGGCGGGACGACGCGCCGGGCAACGGCAACGCCAACGGTGGCGCCTTCGTGCGCTTCCCGCAGGTCCACGACCACCCGGAGGAGTCGCGTCCGGAGTGGGTCGCCATCAAGTACGGGCACGAGGTGCAGATGCTCGACCGGATGGACGGCGACATGTACAAGACGGGGTCGATCTACGGCTTCGACCGGGTGGGTCTCGGCGGCGCCGGGGTCACCCCGAAGGGCACGTGGAACGACTACGAGATCAAGGTGGTGGACCAGCACTACTCGATCTACCGCAACGGCGTCCTGATCAACGAGTTCGACAACACGGGCGGCCAGGTCTTCACGCCGCCGCGTGGCGACGACCCGGGCACGGACGGACGGCGCTACTCGTCCGGCTACGTCGGGCTCCAGGTGCACGGGGTCACGGATGTGATCTCGTACCGGGACATCAGGATCAAGGAGCTGTAGTCAGCTTCTGACCGGCCCGGCTTCGGCCCCCGCGCCCCGACTCGGGCGCGGGGGCCGTCGGCCTTCCCACCGCGTCAGTCCTCGTGCCTGGCCCTGCTCGGCTGAACCCGCTTCGGCTCGCCCGGCATCTTCGGGTACTCCGGCGGATAGGGCAGGTCGCCGCGGCCGTGGTCCCGCTCGTCCCGGCGGGCGAGTTCGAGGAGCGCGTCCAGGGAGAAGGCGTGCTTCTCCATGTCCGCGTGCACGTCGCCGACCTGGGCGAACCGCTCGGGCATGGTGCCGATGTCGAAGTCCTCGGGCACCGCGTCGTCCACCTCGTCCCAGCGCAGCGGCGCCGACACGGGGGCGTTCGGCCGTGGCCGCACCGAGTAGGCGGAGGCGATGGTGCGGTCTCGGGCGGCCTGGTTGTAGTCGACGAAGATCCGCTCGCCCCGCTCCTCCTTCCACCACGCGGTGGTGACCTGGTCCGGCATACGGCGCTCCAGCTCGCGACCGCAGGCGATCACGGCCCGGCGCACCCCGCTGAAGTCCCACCGGGGTTCGATCGGCACGAAGACGTGCAGGCCGCGTCCGCCGGACGTCTTGGGCCAGCCCTGGAGGCCGTACTCGTCCAGGACGGCGCGGAGTTCGTGGGCGGCGCGGACCGCGTCGGCGTAGTCCGTGCCGGGCTGCGGGTCCAGGTCGATGCGGAGTTCGTCGGGGTGGTCGGTGTCGCCGCGCCGTACCGGCCAGGGGTGGAAGGTCAGCGTGTTGAACTGGGCGGCCCAGATGACGGCGCCGACTTCCGTGGGGCACATCTCCTCGGCGGTGCGGCCGCTGGGGAAGGCGATGGTGGCCGTGGGAATCCAGTCGGGGTGGGTCTTGGGGACACGCTTCTGGTAGAAGAACTCGCCGGTGACCCCGTCCGGGAAGCGCTGGAGCGTCGTGGGGCGGTCCCGCAGGGCGCGGACGATCCCGTCCCCGACCGCGAGGAAGTAGCGGGCGACGTCCAGCTTGGTGAAGCCCGGCTCCGGAAAGACGACCTTGTCCGGGCTGGAGAGCCGCACCGTCCGCCCGCCCGCGTCGAGCTCCACCGCTTTACCACCCATGCCGCCACGCTAGGCGCAATGGACGAGAGTCGCATACCGGGCACAAAGTGACGTATAGGGCCAGAATCAAGGCATGGATCTGCCGGTGATGCCCCCCGTCAAGCCCATGCTCGCCAAACCCGTGGCGAGGATCCCGCCGGGCATGCAGTACGAGGCCAAGTGGGACGGCTTCCGCGCGATCGTCTTCAGGGACGGCGCGGAGCTGGAGATCGGCAGCCGTACGGGCAAGCCGCTGACCCGCTACTTCCCCGAACTGGCCGAGGCCCTGCTCGACCGCCTGCCCGCCCGCTGCGTCCTGGACGGCGAGATCGTGATCGCCCGGGACGGCCATCTCGACTTCGACGCTCTCACGGAGCGCATCCATCCGGCCGCTTCCCGGGTGCGCACGCTCGCCGAGCGGACCCCGTCCTCCTTCGTGGCCTTCGACCTCCTCGCCCTGGACGACGAGGGGCTCCTCGACACACCCCTGAGCGACCGCCGCGCGCGGCTCACCGAAGCCCTGCACGGCGTGAGCGCCCCCGTTCACCTCGCGCCCGCCACCACGGACGCCGAGCTGGCCGGGGAGTGGTTCGAGCAGTACGAGGGCGCGGGCCTCGACGGCGTCATCGCCAAGCCGCTCGATCTGCGCTACCGGCAGAACGAACGCTCCATGTTCAAGATCAAGCACGAGCGCACGGCCGACTGTGTGGTCGCCGGCTACCGCCTCCACAAGAGCGGCCCCGTCGTCGGGTCGATCCTGCTCGGCCTGTACGACGACTCGGGCACCCTCCAACACGTCGGCGTCTGCGCCGCGTTCTCCATGCGGCGGCGCGCGGAACTGATCGACGAGCTCGAACCGCTGCGCCTGGAGTCGGCACAGGATCACCCCTGGTCCGCCTGGGCGGACGAGGCCGCGCACGAGACGTCCCGGATGCCGGGCGCGCCCAGCCGCTGGACGGGCAAGAAGGACCTGTCCTGGGTGCCACTGCGCCCCGAGCGCGTCTGCGAGGTCGCGTACGACCACATGGAGAACGGGCAGCGCTTCCGGCACACCGCGCGGTTCCGCACCTGGCGTCCGGACCGCACGCCTGACAGCTGTACGTTCGCCCAGCTGGAGGAGCCGGTCCGGTACGACCTGGCGCATGTGCTGCGTTAGGTCAGATGCCCGACCTCCGCCCGGACGCCGCACCGCCCGGACGCCGCACCGCCCGCACCGCCCCGCACCGCCCGCGGCCGTGCGTGACGCCCCGCCGAGAACACATTCACGCCAATGTTCGCCCCCGCGCCCTCGCGCCGCTTCCACGTCACCGGCGCCGACCGTAAGCTCCCTCGCCTGATACGGGAGTTACTTACGGTAAGGGGGCCGGGCCATGGGGTACTCGGGAGCGGCGGGCAGCACGAGACGGACGTTGGTCGCAGGGGCGGCAGCGGTGGGCGGCGCGGCGGCGCTGGGGGTGACGGCATCGTCGGCGGCGGCTCTTCCGGCGGCCGACGACGGCGCCCCGCGGGCGGATCCGGCGAAGATCTCCGTGGCCGTGCTGGGCGGCGGCGTCGCGGGCCTGACCGCCGCGCACGAGCTGGCCGAGCGCGGTTTCGCCGTCACGGTCTACGAGCGCAGGGCTCTCGGCGGCAAGGCCCGCAGCATGGACGTACCGAACAGCGCGAAGGGCAATCGGAAGCCGCTGCCGGGCGAGCACGGGTTCCGGTTCATCCCGGGGATCTATCACAACCTCCCGGACACGATGCGCCGCATCCCCTTCCCCGGGAACGCGAACGGCGTCTGGGACAACCTCGCTGCGCCGCGTGAGATGTCGTTCGCGCGCACCGGACGCGAGGACATCCGGATGCCGATCCCGTGGCCGGGCAGCGAGCCGGAGAAGCTCACCCTGGACGACATCGCACGTGCGCTCACCGCGCTGCTCGACACCGCCTTCAACCTGCCCGCGCACGAGGTCGCGTACTTCGTGAACCGCGCCCTGGTCTTCCTCACCAGCTGCGACGAACGCCGCGACACCACCTGGGAGTCGACGCCCTGGTGGGAGTTCGTGCGCGCCGCGAAGATGTCGAAGGACTACCAGCGCATCCTCGCGATCGGTGTCACCCGCAACATCGTCGCCACCAAGGCCGAGGAGGCGAGCACCCGCACCGTCGGCACGCTCGGCGAGGCCTTCGTCTTCAACGCGCTCGGCCAGGGCGCGGACGGGCCGCCGGACCGGGTGCTGAACGCGCCGACGAACGAGGCGTGGATCGACCCCTGGGTGACCCATCTGACGTCGCTGGGCGTGGAGTTCAAGATCGGCTGGAGCGTGCGCCAGTTGGGCTTCGCGGGCGGTCGCGTCACCAAGGCCGTCATCGAGGACCCCGACGGTGCACGCCGCGACATCACGGCCGACCATTACGTGCAGGCCATGCCGGTGGAGCACGCGCGCAAGACCTGGAGCGCGGAACTGAAGGCGGCGGACCCGCAGTTGGCACGCTGCGACAAGCTGGAGACGGACTGGATGACGGGCATCCAGTTCTATCTGACGGAACGCCCGCCCACCGTCAAGGGACACTTCAACTGCATCGACTCGCCCTGGTCTCTCACCGGCATCGCCCAGGCGGGCCACTGGCCGGACCGTGACTTCCCGGCCGACTACGGGGACGGTGTCGCGGTCGACTGCCTCTCCGTGGACATCTCCGAATGGGACAAGCCGGGGATTCTCTACGGCAAGACCGCCAAGCAGTGCACCCGCGACGAGGTCGCCAAGGAGGTGTGGGCGCAGCTCAAGGCCGCGCTCAACGACACCGGCAAGGTGGTCCTGAGCGACGGCAAGCTGCACTCGTGGTTCCTGGACCCGGGCGTCGACGGCATCGGGACGCCGAACCCGACCAACGAGGACGAGCTGCTCATCCATCCGGTCGGCACCCTGCACAACCGCCCGTCGGCCGCGACGAAGATTCCCAACCTCTGTCTGGCGGGCGACTACGTGGCCGTGCCGATCGACCTCGCGACGATGGAGGGCGCCAACACGTCGGCACGCCAGGCGGTGAACACCGTTCTGGAGAGGGTCGGCTCGGATGCCGCGCCGTGCACGGTGGCCTCACTGTTCCGCGCTCCCGCGATCGAACTCCTCAAGCGCCACGACCGCACCCGCTACCGGCTCGGTCTGCGCAACGCCCTCGATCTGGGCTGAATGCGGGAAAGCAGGGGCGTACGGGGTAGGAAGCCCGTATGGGAACGCGGACACGGACACGACGACGCATGACGGTGGCGGCGGTGGCGGCCGTCGCCGCCCTGGCCCTGGCCCCCGGCTGCACTCTGAGCAACACGGACGGGAAGGGGACCTCCACCGGCGACGGAGGACGCGTGCTCGCCGTGAAGATCGACAACGTACGTCCGGCACGTCCGCAGACGGGCCTGGAGGCGGCGGACGTCGTGTACGCGGAGCAGGTCGAGGCGGGGCTGAGCCGCCTGATGGCGGTGTACGCGAGCCGGCTGCCGCCGGTCATCGGCCCGGTGCGCAGCGCGCGGGAGACGGATCTGGAGCTGCTGCGGCAGTTCGACGACCCGGCGCTCGTGTTCTCCGGGGCACAGTCGAAGCTCCTCCCGCTGATCTCGGCGGCCCCCCTGCGCCAGCTGTCGCCCGGCAAGGCGCCGGGCGACGCCTACTTCCGGGGCGGCGGCAAGGCGGCCCCGCACAACCTCTTCGTACGCCCGAAGGCACTGGACGCCGATCCGGGCGGCGCAGGCCTGGAGAGCACGGGCTTCAGCTTCGGCCCGCGCCCCGAGGGCGGCACCCCGGAACGTGAGCGCACCGTCCGCTTCCCGGCGGCGCGGTTCACCTTCACCTGGTCCGCCGGGCAGGAGCGCTGGCTGGTCTCCATGGACGGCGAGCGGGCGCGTACGGCCGACGGCAAGACGCTCGCGGCTTCGACGGTCGTGGTGCAGTACGTGAAGGTGCGCGAGTCCCGGTTCCACGACCGCTCGGGCAACAACACGCCGTTCACCGAGACCGTCGGCTCCGGGAAGGCGCGGGTCCTGCGGGACGGCCGCGCCTACGAAGCGCGTTGGGAGCGGCCGTCCCCGCAGGAGGGCACGGAGTTCACGACGGCGGACGACGGCGGGCCGCTGCCGTTCGCGAAGGGGCAGGTGTGGGTGGTGTACGCGAAGGCGTGACGAGCCCCGGACGGGTCAGCCGTTGGTGACGGCGACGTGCTCTGCGGGGTTGCGCAGGCCCTCCGCCGCGTCGGACACCCGCCGGATCAGGTCGAAGAACGTGCTCTGCTCGTCCGCTGAGAGCGGCCCGAGGAAGACCTGGTTCATCCGGGCCGTGCGCACCGTCAGCTTGCGGTGCGTGCGCTTGCCCTCGTCGGTGAGGTGCAGCAGATAGCGGCGGCCGTCCTGCGGGTCGCGGACCTTGTCGAGCAGCTCGCGGCGGATCAGGCGGCTGATGACCTCCGCGATGGTGGACCGGTCGAGGCCGACCCGCTCGCCGACGGTGCGCTGGTCGAGGCCGGGCTCGGCGACGAGCGCGTTCAGCACGGCGAACTGCGGCGAGGTGATCTCCTCGGAGACCATCGTGTTCCACAGCAGGTAGTGCGCCTGCTGCAGACGCCGGGCCAGGTGCCCGGGGTGGGTGGTCAGGTCCACCGCGGCCATGAGTTCCTCCACTGCCTTGTGCCTGCTTGAGCTGCCTTGTGCCTGCTTGAGCTGCCTTGTGGCTGCTCAAGCCTGTTTGGGCTCGGCTCTTTCTGTATGTGCACTGAACAGTACTCGCCCTTGACGGCCTAGGGAACGAGTGGCAGCGTAAGTTCCACCTCGTGGAGATAGTCAGTGCCCTGATTAATGGGCAGGGCATCGAAGGCCTGGAAGAGATGGGGCTCGACAGATGGACAAGGTGGTGGCCTCGGCCGCCGACGCGGTGGCCGATGTGCGGGACGGTTCGTCCCTGGCGGTGGGCGGGTTCGGGCTGAGCGGTGTGCCCGGCGTGCTGATCGCGGCGCTGTACGAGGCCGGTGTGTCGGGCCTGCGGGTGGTGTCCAACAACTGCGGGGCGATGGAGTCGGGCCTTGCCGTGCTGCTCTCGGCCGGCCGGATCGCGCGCGTGACCGGGTCGTACATCGGCGGGAACAAGGAGTTCGCCCGTCAGTACCTGGGCGGTGAGCTGGAGGTGGAGATGATCCCGCAGGGCACGCTCGCCGAGCGGCTGCGCGCGGGAGGCTGCGGGATTCCCGCCTTCTACACCCCTGCCGGGGTGGGCACGCAGGTCGCCGAGGGCGGGCTGCCGTGGCGCTACGACGGCTCGGGCGGCGTGGCGCTCGCCTCGCCGGCCAAGGAGGTGCGGAAGTTCGACGGGCAGGAGTACGTCCTGGAGCACGGCATCCGGACCGACTTCGCGCTCGTGCGGGCCGCCAAGGGCGACCGGCACGGGAACCTCGTGTTCAACAAGTCCACCCGCAACTTCAACCCCCTGGCCGCGATGGCCGGCCGGACCACGATCGCCGAGGTGGAGGAGCTGGTCGAGCCGGGCGAGATCGACCCGGACGCCGTGCACCTGCCGGGGATCTACGTCCAGCGCGTCGTGGAGCTCACCCCCGAGCAGGCCACCGACAAGCAGATCGAGCGGCGCACGGTCTCCGCGCCCGAGGCACGAGGGACGGTGAGCCACTGATGGCCTGGACGCGAGAGCAGATGGCCGCACGCGCCGCGCGCGAGCTGCGGGACGGGCAGTACGTGAACCTGGGCATCGGACTGCCCACGCTGATCCCCAACCACCTCCCAGAGGGCGTCGAGGTGGTCCTGGAGTCCGAGAACGGCATCCTCGGCGTCGGCCGCTACCCCACCGAGGCCGAGGTGGACCCGGACCTGATCAACGCGGGCAAGGAAACGGTCACCGTCCGCCCCGGCGCCTCGTACTTCGACTCCGCGCTGTCCTTCGGCATGATCCGCGGCGGCCACATCGATGTCGCGGTGCTCGGTGCCATGCAGGTCTCCGCGCGCGGCGACCTGGCCAACTGGGCGATCCCCGGCAAGATGATCACGGGGATCGGCGGGGCGATGGACCTGGTGCACGGCGCCCGCACGGTGATCGTGGCGATGTCGCACACGGCCAAGGACGGCTCCCCCAAGATTCTCGAGGAGTGCGCGCTGCCGCTGACCGGCAAGGGCTGCGTGGACCGGATCATCACCGATCTGGGCGTCCTGGACGTGACCGGAAGCGGCCTGGAACTGGTGGAGTTGGCGCCAGGCGTCAGTCCCGGCGAGATCACCGCCAAGACCGCGGCGAAGGTCCACATCCCCGACACCCTCCACGAGGCGACCACCCCGGCCGCCCTCCCCGACGCCCCCTCCGAAGGAACCCCGTCATGAGCCTGCGTGACGTCTACATCGTCGACGCCGTACGCACCCCCGTCGGCAAGTACAACGGCGCGCTCTCGGGCGTCCGCCCGGACGACCTCGGTGCACACGCGATCCGTGAACTCCTCGCCCGTACCCCGGACTTGGACCCCGCCCGGATCGGCGACGTCTACTTCGGCAACGCGAACGGCGCGGGCGAGGAGAACCGCAACGTCGGCCGCATGGCCGCCCTGCTCGCCGGTCTCCCGGTGACGGTGCCGGGCGTGACCGTGAACCGGCTCTGCGCCTCCGGGCTCGAAGCCGTCATCCAGGCCGCGCGGGCCATCGCGCTCGGCGACGTCTCCATCGCCCTGGCCGGCGGAGTCGAGTCGATGACCCGCGCCCCCTACGTCCTGCCGAAGAGCGAGAGCCCCTTCCCCGCCGGGCACACCGAGCTGTACTCCACCACTCTGGGCTGGCGCATGGTCAACCCGAAGATGGAGCCGCAGTGGACGGTCCCGCTGGGCGAGAGCGCCGAACTCATCGCGGACAAGCACGGGATCACCCGCGAGCAGCAGGACGCGTACGCCCTGAGCAGTCATCAGAAGGCCGCCGCCGCGCAGCGTGACGGCCTGTTCGACGCGGAGATCGCTCCCCTCTCCATCCCGCGGCGCAAGGGCGAGCCCGTCCTCTTCGAACGCGACGAGTCCGTACGCGCCGACGCGTCCCTGGAGGCCATGGCCAAGCTCAAGCCGTCCTTCCGCGCTTCGGGAGGCACGGTCACGCCCGGCAACGCCTCGCCGCTCAACGACGGCGCCGCCGCGCTGCTCCTGGTCGACGAGGAGGGCCTGCGGGCGACGGGCCGCGAGCCGCTGGCCCGCGTATCGGCGTCCGCCGTGTCCGCGACCGAGCCGCACTACTTCGGGCTCGCGCCGGTCGAGGCCGTCAACCGCGCCCTCGCCAAGGCGGGCAGGTCCTTCGGTGAGCTGAGCACGCTGGAGCTGAACGAGGCTTTCGCGGCGCAGGTGTTGGGGTGCGCGGCCGAGTGGCCCGACCTCGACCCGGCGGCCTTGAACCCGCTCGGCGGCGCGATCGCGCTCGGTCATCCGCTCGGCGCGTCCGGCGCGCGACTCGCCGGGACCGTCGCCCACCAGCTCGCCCGGCGCGGCTCGGGCACGGGCGTCGCCACCCTCTGCATCGGCGTCGGCCAGGGCCTGGCCCTGGTCCTCGAACGCTGACCCGTCGCCCCCCGCAGTCACCACCACGCCGTACCTCACGGAGCCGAGAGACATGACCCTCACCGAACCCCTGCCCGACGGACTGAGCCAGCGGGAGATAGACACCGAGGTCGCCAAGGCGCAGGCTTCCGCCGCGCCCTCCGACCACCCGCCGCGTGACTATCCCCCGTACCGCAGCAGCCACTTCCGTCACCCCAAGCAGCCGCTGGTCCCGCTGCGCGATCCCGAGGCGGTGGAGCTGAGCGGCCCCGCGTTCGGCGTCACCGACATCACCGCGCTCGACCGCGACCTGACGCGCCAGCACCTGGGCGAGCCGCTCGGCGAGCGGATCACCGTGTCCGGCCGCGTCCTGGACCGTGCGGGGCGGCCCGTGCGCGGCCAGTTGGTCGAGCTGTGGCAGGCCAACGCGTCCGGCCGGTACGCCCACCAGCTGGACCAGCACCCGGCGCCGCTCGACCCCAACTTCACGGGCTTCGGCCGCTGCCTGACCGACGACGAGGGCACGTACTCCTTCACCACCATCAAGCCGGGCGCGTACCCGTGGCGCAACCACGTCAACGCGTGGCGCCCCGCGCACATCCACTTCTCGCTCTTCGGCACGGCGTTCACGCAGCGCCTGGTGACGCAGATGTACTTCCCGGGCGACCCGCTGTTCCCCTACGACCCGGTCCTGCGCTCGGTCACCGACGAGGCGGCGCGGGCGCGCCTGGTATCCGCCTACGACCACGATCTCTCCGCCCCCGAGTGGTCGCTCGGCTACCGCTGGGACATCGTGCTCGACGGCCCGTCCGCGACGCTCTTCGAGGAAGGCGACAACCACTGATGTCGTACGCTCCGACTCCCTCTCAGACGGTCGGCCCCTTCTACGGCTACGCGCTGCCGTTCCCGCGGGGCGGCGAGGTCGCGCCGACCGGGCATCCGGACACGATCACCCTGCACGGACAGGTGTACGACGGCGCGGGTGCCCCCGTCCCCGACGCGCTCATCGAGACCTGGCAGCCGGCACCCGACGGCTCCCGCACGGGCGCTCCGGGATCGCTGCGGCACGACCCGGTCACAGGCGAGGTCATCGGCCGTGACGGCGTCGCCTTCACCGGGTTCGGCCGCGTCCCGACCGACGCGGACGGTCACTGGGCGGTCCGTACGCTCCCGCCCGGCGGGGCCTCGTACATCGCGGTCGCGGTCTTCGCGCGCGGTCTGCTCCACCACCTGTACACGCGCGCCTACCTGGTCGACGAGCCGGGCGACCCGCTCCTCGGCTCCCTCGACCCGGCGCGGCGTACGACGTTGATCGCGCGCCCAGAGACGAGCCACACGTACCGTTTCGACATCCGCCTTCAGGGCGAGGGCGAAACGGTGTTCCTGGAGTTCCCGTGAGTCTTGAAGGTACCGACGTCGGTCTGCTCGCCCCCGGGCGAGCGGGCTCACACGCCGAGGCGGCGACGGGCGACAGCGCCTTTCTGCAGGCGATGCTGGACGCGGAGGCGGCGCTGACCCGGGCCCAGGCCGAGGTGGGCCTGGCCCCGGCCCGGGCGGCTGTGGCCGTCACCGCCGCGGCCGACGCCGACCGCTTCGACGTACGGGATCTGGCGCTCCGCGCGCGCTCCGGCGGCAATCCGGTGATCCCGCTGGTCGCCGACCTGACGGCGGCGGTGCCCGAGGAGGCGGCGCCGTACGTCCACCGGGGGGCGACCAGCCAGGACATCATGGACACGGCGATGATGCTGGTCGCACGGCGCACGCTGGACCTGCTCCTGGCGGACCTGACCCGCACGGAGGCGGCACTGGCCCGCCTCGCGTCGGAACACCGGGACACGGTGATGCCGGGCCGCACGCTGACACAGCACGCGGTCCCGACGACGTTCGGACTCAAGGCCGCGGGCTGGCGGTCGATGATCCTGGACGCGCGGGACAGAGTACGGCAGGTACGCGACACACTCCCTGCCCAACTGGGCGGGGCAGCAGGCACTTTGGCGGCGTTCGGGGCGTTCGGGGCGTACGGGACGGGCGGGGGGCCGGCGGGGGCGGGTGCGTCGGGGGTAGCGCCGGAGGGCTCTCCGGCGGACGTGCCGCCGGAGGATGCATCGCCTGCGCGAGGCGGGCTCGGGGTAGGGCTCGTTGTGGTCTACGCGCGCGAGCTGCAGCTGGCCGAACCGGATCTGCCCTGGCACACCCTCCGTACCCCGGTCGCCGATCTCGCCTCGGCCCTTGCCTTTGCCGCGGGGGCGCTGGGTAAAGCCGCCGCGGACATCCTCACCCTCGGCCGCACGGAGCTCGCCGAGGTTTCCGAGGGTGCGGGCGGTGGCTCCTCCGCCATGCCGCACAAGGCGAACCCGGTGGGCTCCACCCTCGTCGCGGCCGCCGCCCGCCGCGCCCCCGCCCTGGCCGCGACGCTCCACGCGTCGATGGCCGCGGAGGACGAACGCCCGGCGGGGGCCTGGCACGCCGAGTGGGAGACCCTGCGCGACCTCCTGCGCACGGTGGGCGGCGCGAGCCACCACGCGGCGGAACTCGCCGAGAACCTCCGGGTCCATCCGGAGGTGATGCGCGAACACCTCGGCCTCACCCACGGGTTGATCGTCTCCGAACGCCTCACCGCGGAGCTGACCCCCCTCCTGGGCCGGGCCCGCGCGAAGGAGCTGCTCACCTCGGCGGCCCGCCGTACCCGCGACGAGGGCAGGCCCCTCGCGGAGATCCTCTCCGAAGAGCCCGACCTCTCCGGCGTGGACCTCACCGACCTCACCGACCCCGCCCGTTACACCGGCTCCGCCGGAGCCCTCACCGACCGAGCCCTGGAGCGACGATGACCGGCAAGCTGCCGCACCACACCACCGAGGGCGCCCCGACCGCACCGCCCCTCCTCCTCGGCTCGTCCCTCGGCACCTCCACCGCCCTGTGGGACGCCGTGGCGCCCGAACTCGCCACCACCCACCGGGTCATACGCTGGGATCTGCCCGGACACGGCAAGTCCCCCGCCGACCTGATCGGCCCGGGAGCCACCGTCGCCGGCCTGGCCTCCCTCGTCCTCACGCTCGCCGACTCCCTCGGCATCGACCGCTTCGCGTACGCGGGCGTCTCACTCGGCGGCGCCGTGGGCCTGCATCTGGCCGCGCACCACCCGGAGCGGGTGGAGAGCCTCGCCGTGATCTGCTCGTCGGCGCACTTCGGCGGCAGCGCCCGCTGGGAGGAGCGTGCGGCACTCGTACGCCGCGAAGGCCTCGCCACTCTCGCGGAGAGCGCACCGGACCGCTGGTTCACGCCCGGCTTCACGGTCCCCGGCCTCGTGGACGACCACCGGAACACCGACCCCGACGCGTACGCCGCCTCCTGCGACGCGCTGGCCGCGTACGACATCAGGGATTCCCTGGCGTCGATCACCGCGCCCACGCTCGTCGTCGCCGGCCGCGAGGACCCGGCGACGCCGCCCGCCCATGCGCGCGAGATCGCCGACGCGGTGCCGCACTCTTCCCTCACGGAGTTGGCGGGCGCCTCGCATCTGGCGCCCGCGGAGCGCCCGGAGGCCGTGATCGCCGCGTTGCGGACGCACTTGACGGGGGTGGCGGCGAGCGGGACGCAGGTGCGCCGAGCCGTGCTCGGGGACGCGCACGTGGACCGCGCGCAGGGCAACACCACACCCTTCACGGCCCGCTTCCAGGACTTCATCTCCCGCTACGCCTGGGGTGAGATCTGGACCGACCCCACCCTCGCGCGCCGCGAACGCAGCATGATCACCATGACCGCCCTGGTCGCGCACGGGCATGACGAGGAGCTGGCCATGCACATCCGGGCGGCCCGCCGCATCGGGCTCACCCCCGAGGAGATCGGCGCGGTGCTGCTCCAGACGGCGGTCTACTGCGGTGTACCCGCGGCCAATTCGGCGTTCGCGGTGGCGCAGCGGGTGCTGGCCGAGGAGCAGCCCAGTAGCAGTAGTGAGTAGCAGAGGAGTAGTAGAGGAGTAAAAGGTCTCGGGCCGACCCTTTAGGCTGCTGCTGATCAGGGGGATCAGGAGTCCAGGGGAACCGGGGGGCAAGAGGCGATGTACGACGCGACTGAGGTGTTCCAGCCGCTACAGGCGGAGGATCCGCCGGTGGTGGCCGGATACCGTCTCGCGGCCCGGCTCGGCGCGGGCGGCATGGGCCGGGTCTATCTGTCGCACACGCAGGGCGGCCGGCCGGTCGCGATCAAGGTCGTACGGCCCGAGCTGGCCGACGACCCGGCCTTCCGGCGGCGGTTCGGCCGGGAGATCAAGGCGGCCCAGCGGGTCCGGGGCGCCTATACGGCCGAGCTGATCGACGCCGACGCGGAAGGCGTCCCGCCCTGGCTTGCCACGCTGTACGTACCCGGCCCCTCCCTGACGGAGGCCGTCGCCCGGCGCGGCCCGCTGCCGGTACCGGCGGTGCTGTGGCTGGTGGCGGGTATAGCCGAGGCACTGCAAGCCATCCACGGCGCCGGGATCGTGCACCGTGACCTGAAGCCGTCGAACGTGCTGCTGGCCGCCGACGGTCCCCGCGTGATCGACTTCGGCATCTCGCTGACCTCCAGCGCCACCTCCCCGTACACGGCCACGGGTTCCGCCGTCGGCACGCCCCAGTTCATGGCCCCCGAGCAGGCGTCCGCGGGTGAGGTCACCGCGGCCACCGACGTCTTCGCGCTCGGCCAGACAGCGGCCTTCGCGGCACTGGGCGAGCCGCTGTACGGGGACGGTCCCTCGGTCAGCGTGCTGTACCGGATCGTGCACTCGGAGCCCGATCTCTCCCTTCTGCCCGCGCAGCTCCGTCCGCTGTTCGCCAAGTGCCTGGCCGCCGATCCGGCGGAGCGGGCCACCCCGGCTGAGATCGTCGAGTGGTGCCGCCAGCGTCTTGGCCGGGACACCGACGCGGGCGCGGGACCGGCCGTCTGGCGGGACGTCATGGGGCCCGAGGTCACGGTTCCGGCGCCGGTCCCCCACCCCACCCCGGTGCACACGCTGCCGCTGTTCGCGCCGCCTCGTTCCCTGCCGGCGACCCAGTCGCCGGGGACGGACGAGCGGCGGGCCCGCCGAAGACGCAACGCGCTCATCACGGCCATCGTGACGGTGAGCGCGCTGCTGGTGCTCGGCCTGACGTGGACGGTCATGGACGCGACGGGCCTGCGCGTCCGGGACACTTTCTCCCAGTCGGACGCGTCCGACTCCGACGCCTCCGGCTCGGATGCCTCCGGACGGTCGTCAGGGTCCACGTCGGGGTCCACATCGGGGTCCGGGGACGGCGAGCGGTCGTCGACCGGCGAGAACTCCGAGGCCGGTGACAAGAGCGACGGGACGTCAGACACGTCGCGCCCGTCCTCGAAGTCCTCCGGCACCGCGTCCGCACCGCCGCGACCCGTCGCGTACCCCCAGGAATGGTTCGACGAGAAGAACTCCGTGAGCCTCCGGGAACCCGTCGCACGCAAGGACCGCAAGGGCGACATCCGCTTCGTCTGCGGGGAGGGCCGCTGTGCGCTGCAGAGCGACAAGAGCGTGATCACCCTGCTGTACAGCAAGCCGGGAGCCACCCTCGATTCGTGCCGCACCGCCCTCCAGGGCGCCGACAGTCACGACCTCCCGCTGGCCGCGGTGGCGGCCGGCAGCGAGATCTGTGTGAAGCACCCCTCCGGGGACATCGCCCTGCTCGTGGTCCAGGTGAAGTCGACCGCGCTGCCGAACGACGGATTCAGCTTCCTGACCGCGGACATGACGGTGTGGCGGGCGCCCTAGGGCGCCTTGCCTGAGCGCGTGCCCGCATGCCGTGACCGAAGGGCGCTCCAGGATCAGGTGGCGCTCCGCTCGCTCGCCTCGCGATACCGCCGCTCGATCGCGTCGACGTACGCCTCGTCGCCCGGCCGTCCCGCCCGCAGCAGACGCCACCACTGCTCGGTGCTCCCACTGGCCGGTTCCGTGGTCCCGATGAACTCCTCGACGAGCGCGAGGAAGCGCATGGGATCTGCGTGAAAGGGGAAGTGCCCGGCCCCCGGGAAGATCTCGAGGCGGCTGCCGGGCATCGCCTCGTGCGCGGTGTACGCGTGGTCGACCGGCAGGACGCCGTCCCGGTCGCCCCAGACGATGAGTGTGGGCATGCCCTGGGCGAGGTAGCAGCGGTCCAGCATCGTGACCACTTGGCCCCGCCAGTCGACGACGGACCGCAGGGTGCGGATGAACGCGGCCCGCGCCCACACGTCGGGCAGCGCGTCGACCAGGCCCACCAGCTCCGGCGCGTCCTGTCCGAGACCGGTGTCGAGCAGCCGCAGCAGCGCGACGGCGGCCCGCACCGGCAGACCGGCGCCGGGCAGCCCGAGCAGGGAGAGCAGCAGTGCGGCGCCGGGCAGCGAGACACCCCGCAGCACGGGGGTGACCTGCGGGCCGACGCCTCCTGTGCTCACCAGGACGAGCCGGTCGACGCGTTCGGGGAACTGGTAGGCGAACTGCATCGCGACCCCGCCGCCGAACGAATGCCCGACGAGGGTGACCCGCTCGATGCCGAGCACGCCGAGCAGGTCTCGGACTCCGTTGGCGTACGCGGCCACCGAGTAGTCGGCCCGGGGCTTCTCGGACGCGCCGTGGCCGAGCAGGTCGGGTGCGATGACGGTGTGGGTGCGGGCCAGCCGGGGGATCAGCGGGGCCCACGTCGCGGACGAGTCGCCGACGCCGTGGATCAGCAGGATCGCCGGCCCCTCGCCCGCGACGCGGTACGCGCGCCGGTAGCCGTGCACGGTGCGGAACCGCAGGGCGGGCTCGCTCTCGCCGCCGGTGGGAAGCCGCCTGGACTGGAAGGGCAGGATCCGCGCCATGGGCCGGAGTGTAGGCGGGCGGCGCGGTGGGGTGGTTTCGCAGGGGTTTCGGGTGGCGCAATTCGGGTGCGTCACGCGCCCCCGACGCAAACGCACCACGCATATCTCACGCAAACGCGTCACGCACACCTGACCGAAGGGTGGCTCTCGCGCCACGTCACCGAGCGGTCACTCAGGTGACAGTTCTGGCGGTTAAGTTACTTGGCGACCATGGGAGTTACGCGGCCACGTGAGGACTTTGCCACTGTGACGGGAGCCGGAGGACGCGGGCGGATGCTGTCCGCAGCGCTGGTCGCCGTGCTTTTGGTGATCGTCCAGTTCTTCGCGCACGGGCTCGACGCATCCGCGTCCGCCGCGCAATCCCGTACGCCACCGGCCACGGCGCCGTACGCGCAGTGCGGCGAGGACACGCACACCGAGAAGTCCGAGCGCTTCCCGGCCCGCGGTCGCCCGCACTGCCGTGACCTCACCCCCGACAACGCGCCGCAGCTCCACGCCCGTACGGACGCGATGGCGGACGACGGCACGCGCGCGTGCCGCTCCCTTGCCGTCGCCCACACCGGGCCGAAACCCCCGGGCCGCGAACTACCGGCCTTTCTCCAGGTCTTCCGCTGCTGATCGGGCCCTCCGGCACGACCCTGCCGTCGGGCTCTCCTCCTGACGGCTCCGTCGGCCGGACCCGAACCGGTCCACGTCACACCGATGCGCCCCCCACGGCGCTCAGGAGTCAACCGACATGCAGCCTTCCCTCGCCACCTTGCTCGACCGCGCCCGCTCCGTGTTCACGGCATCCGACGGCGCGCGACACGATTTCGCGGCCTCCGTGGTCGTCTTCCTGGTCGCCCTTCCCCTGTGCGCGGGCGTGGCCGTCGCCTCCGGAGTGCCCGCCGAAGTCGGCCTGATCACCGGCATCGTCGGCGGTCTCGTCACCGGCCTGCTGCCCGGCAGCAGCCTCCAGGTCAGTGGTCCCGCCGCGGGACTCACCGTCCTCGTCCACGAAGCCGTGCAGCAGTACGGTCTCGGCGCGCTCGGCGCCTTCGTGCTCGCCGCCGGCCTCCTCCAGCTGGTCATGGGCTTCCTCCGCCTCGGCCGCTTCTTCCGCGCCATCTCCGTGGCCGTCGTCGAGGGCATGCTCGCCGGGATCGGGCTCATCCTGATCGCCGGCCAGTTGTACGCCATGACGGACAGCGAGGCGCCCACGAGCGGCCTCGGCAAGATCGCCGGGCTGCCCGCGATGCTCACCGACGCGGTCGGTTCGCAGGACGCTCTTGCCGCCCTCGGACTCGGCGTGGGCACCATCGTCGTCCTCGGGTGCTGGCAGCGGCTGCCCTCGAAGGTCCGCGTCGTCCCCGCGCCGCTGGCCGCCGTGGTGCTCGCCACGGGCGCCTCGCTGCTCATCACCCCACCGGTGGCCACGGTCGAAGTGCGGGGGCTCGTCGAGGCGGTGCGGATGCCGGACTCCGCGGCCTTCGGGGAACTGCTGAGCCTCGGCGCCATCGGCACCGTCCTGGCGTTCGCCCTGATCGCGTCGGCGGAGAGCCTGTTCAGTGCGGCCGCCGTGGACCGCATGCACGACGGCCCGCGCACGTCGTACGACAAGGAGCTGATGGCGCAGGGCGCGGGCAACACCGTGAGCGGGCTGCTCGGCGCGCTGCCGATGACCGCGGTCATCGTCCGCAGCTCGGCCAACGTGCGGGCAGGCGCGCGGACGAAGGCGTCCCGCGTCCTGCACGGCGTCTGGCTGCTCCTCTTCGCGGCGCTGCTGCCTGCGGCGCTCGGCCTCATCCCGGTCGCGACGCTGGCGGGCGTCCTCGTGCACGCGGGCTGCAAGCTGATCCCGGTGCGGCAGTTGGCGCAGCTGTGGCGCGAGCACCGTGGCGAGGCGGTGGTCCTGGTCGTGACGGCCACGGCGATCGTCACGGTGAGCATGTTCGAAGGGGTCCTCATCGGTCTCGTACTCGCCGTGACCAAGTCCGCTTGGGAGACGTCGCACGTGCATGTGGAGGTCGTCGACAAGCACGTGGGCCCCATCCACGTGCACCTGTCGGGCAACGCGACCTTCCTGCGGCTTCCCAAGCTTCTCGACGCGCTGGAGGCGCTGCCCCCGGACCGCCCGGTCGAGCTCGACCTCACGGGGCTGCGGCATCTGGACCACGCCTGCCATACGTCGCTGGAGAACTGGGCGGAGCGGCACAGCGCGGAGGGCACGGACCCGGTGCGGGTGGCGTCGGGAGCGTGAGTCCGGGGCCCGGGGGCGTGGGGTCCGGGGCCTCACGGTCACATCGTGCGCCGGGCGGGCCCCGTGGTGCGGCCCGTCCCGGCTCGGGCGGCTGTTCGCCCTATCGCGCCCCGTACACCGGCTGGGGCACCTCGGCCCCGGCCAGCAGCTTGAGCGCCGCGTCGCCCGCCTCGGCGGGGGTCCAGCGGGCCCCCTTGTCGGCCGTCGGCCCCGGCCGCCAGCCCTCCATGACGGTGATGCGCCCCGCTTCGGCCTCGAAGACCCGGCCCGTGACACCGGCGGACGCCTCGGAGCCGAGCCACACCACGACCGGCGAGACGTTCTCCGGGGCCATAGCGTCGAAGCCGCCTGTCTCGGGTGCGGCCATGGTCTGCGCGAAGGTGCGCTCCGTCATGCGCGTGCGCGCGGCGGGCGCGATGGCGTTGACCCGCACGCCGTAGGAGGCGAATTCCGCGGCGGCGACCATGGTGAGCCCGAGAATCCCGGCCTTGGCCGCGCTGTAGTTCCCCTGCCCCACACTCCCCAGCAGCCCGGCCCCGGAGCTGGTGTTGATCACGCACGCGTGCCGCGCGCGCCCCGCCTTCGCCTCGCCGCGCCAGTACGCCGCCGCGGCTTTCATCGGCAGGAAGTGCCCCTTCAGGTGAACGCGCATCACCGCGTCCCAGTCGTCCTCCTCAAGATTGACCAGCATCCGGTCCCGCAGGAACCCCGCGTTGTTGACGAGGGTGTCGAGGCTTGCGTACGTGTCGAGCGCGGCCCGCACCAGGGACGCGGCGCCCTCGGTCGTGGCGATGTCACCGCCGTGCTCGACGGCCTCGCCTCCCGCCGCGCGGATCTCCTCGACGACGTCGTGCGCGGGCCCGCCGGACGCCCCGGAGCCGTCGGGACCGACACCCAGGTCGTTCACGACGACCTTGGCTCCCTCGGCGGCGTACGCGCGCGCGTGCGCACGGCCGAGGCCGCGGCCCGCTCCCGTGACGATCACGACGCGGCCCGCGCAGATTCCCGTGCCCGGCTTCTTGGCTGAGGTCATGCGGAACTCCTCGGATGCGTTCGACGGTTGACGGACGCGGCGTCCAGGAAGGCGGGGCGTTCGCCGCCCCCGTGCAGGTGCAGTGCGGCGCCGCTGATGTAGCGCGCGGCGTCTGAGGCGAGGAACACGCACGCGTCGCCGACGTCCGACGGATCGGCGAGGCGGCCGAGCGGGACGGTGCGGGCGACCGCCGCGATGCCGTCCTCGTCCCCGTAGTGCAGATGGGCGTTCTCGGTGCGGGCCAGGCCGAGCACGACGGTGTTCACGCGCACCTTCGGGGCCCACTCCACGGCCATCGTGCGCGCCAGGTTCTCCAGGCCGGCCTTGGCCGCCCCGTAGGCACCGGAACCGGGTGAGGGCCGGGAGCCGCTGACGCTTCCGATCATGGTGATGCTGCCCGCGCCGTCCTCTTGGCCGCACATCACCTCGTACGCCGCCAAGGACGCGTACAGCGGGGCCAGCAGGTTGAGTTCGACGATCTTGGCCTGGCGGGCCGGGGCCGACTGGGCGAGCAGTCCGAAGGGCGTGCCGCCCGCGTTGTTCACCAGGGCGTCCAACCGGCCGTGGTCGGCGGCCACCGCGGCGAAGAACGTGTGCGCCGCCTGCGCGTCGCGCAGGTCGAGGGGCCGGAACTCGGCGGCTGCTCCCGCCGCTTGGACCGGACGGTCCGGCGGTCTGCGGGCACAGATGACCACCCGCGCGCCGACGGCGAGGAAGCTGCGGGCGATACCGGCGCCGACGCCTCGGGTGCCGCCGGTGACGACGACCACCTGTCGGGTGTCAGTCATCGCTGCTACCTTTCCAACTAACAAATGTTTGGTTGAAGGGCCTGGTTGAAAGGTAGCGGATCCTCTGATGTCTGTCTCCACCTCCACCCCGGAGAAGGGCGTGGCCGTCGTCACCGTCGACTTCCCGCCCGTCAACGCCCTGCCCGTGCGGGGGTGGTTCGACCTGGCGTCCGCCGTGCGCGCGGCGGGCCACGACACCGGGACGCGCTGCGTCGTCCTGGCCGCCGAGGGCCGCGGTTTCAACGCGGGCGTGGACATCAAGGAGATGCAGCGCGACAGCGGCCACAGCGCCCTGATAGGCGCCAACCGCGGGTGCTACGAAGCGTTTTCAGCGGTCTACGAATGCGAGGTCCCGGTCGTGGCCGCGGTGAACGGCTTCTGTCTGGGCGGCGGCATCGGGTTGGTGGGCAACGCCGACGCGATCGTGGCGAGCGAGGACGCGACGTTCGGCCTGCCCGAGCTCGACCGCGGTGCGCTCGGCGCGGCCACACATCTCGCGCGCCTGGTGCCGCAGCACCTGATGCGCGCCCTGTACTACACCTCGCGCACGGCCACCGCGGCACAGCTGCACGCGCACGGCTCCGTGTGGCGCGTCGTGCCGCGCGGGCGACTGCGCGCCGCCGCCCTGGAGTTGGCCTGCGAGATAGCACGGAAGGACGGGACGCTGCTGCGGTTCGCCAAGGCGGCGATCAACGGCATCGACCCGGTCGACGTGCACCGCAGCTACCGCTTCGAGCAGGGCTTCACCTTCGAGGCGAACCTGAGCGGCCTGGCCGACCGGATCCGCGAGGGCTTCGGCACGGGCCCCGGGACGGAGAGCGAGGAGGGCAGGGCATGACGGACAAGACCATGACGCCCGACGCGGTCGTGGGGCGGCTGCGCAGCGGAATGACGCTCGGCATCGGCGGCTGGGGCTCGCGCCGCAAGCCGATGGCACTGGTGCGGGCCGTGCTCCGGTCCGGAATCACCGACCTCACCGTCGTCTCGTACGGCGGCCCGGACGTCGGCCTGCTCGCCGCGGCGGGGAAGATCCGCAAGCTGGTCACGGCGTTCACGACCCTTGACTCGATCCCCTTGGAGCCGCACTTCCGCGCGGCACGCGAGCGTGGCGCCTTCGAACTGGTCGAGCTGGACGAGGCGATGTTCATGCAGGGTCTGACCGCCGGTGCCCAGCGGCTGCCGTTCCTGCCGATCCGCGCGGGCCTCGGTTCGGACGTCCTGCGGGTCAACCCCCATCTGCGTACGATCACTTCGCCGTACGAGGACGGGGAGAAGCTGGTCGCCGTGCCCGCCCTGCGGATGGACGCGGCGCTGGTCCACCTGAACCGCGCCGACCGCCTGGGCAACGCCCAGTATCTGGGCCCCGACCCGTACTTCGACGACCTGTTCTGCGAGGCGTCCGACACGGCGTACGTGTCGTGCGAGCGGATCGTCGAGTCGAGCGAACTCACCGAACGGTCCGCGCCGCAGACGATGCTGGTCTCCCGGCACGCCGTGACGGGTGTGGCCGAGACGCCCCAGGGTGCGCACTTCACGTCGTGCGTGCCGGACTACGACCGCGACGAACCCTTCCAGAAGGCGTACGCCGCCGCCGCGGGCGACCCGGACACCTGGAAGGAATTCGAGGACCGTTTCCTCACCGGCACCGAGCAGGACTACCAAGCGGCCGTCCAGACCTGGCACAAGGAGCAGCGATGACGCGGACCGACCCGACGGCTGCGTCCGGTGCGGCCGATGCGACCGCCGCCACCCGCGCCGAATACTGCGTGATCGCCTGTGCCGAGGCATGGCGGGACGCCGGCGAGATCCTCGCGTCGCCGATGGGCACGGTTCCCACGATCGCCGCCCGCCTGGCCAAGCTGACGTTCTCGGCGGACCTGCTGCTGACGGACGGGGAGGCGATGCTGATCGGCGACGTGCCCGCCGTGGGGGCGCCGTCGGCGGTGACGGAGGGCTGGCTGCCGTACCGCAAGCATCTGACGATGGTCATGGGCGGCAGGCGTCACGTGATGATGGGCGCGAGCCAGATCGACCGCTTCGGGAACCAGAACATCTCCTGCATCGGCGATTGGGAACGGCCCAGACGCCAGTTGCTCGGAGTGCGCGGCGCCCCGGTCAACACCCTCAACAACCCCGTGAGTTACTGGATCCCACGCCACTCGACGCGCGTCTTCGTCGAGAGGGTCGACATGATCAGTGGCGTCGGTTATGACAGCGCGGCGGCGGCAGGCCCTTCCGCGACCCGCTTCCACGACCTGCGCCGGGTCGTGTCGGATCTCGGCGTCTTCGACTTCGGGGCGGCGGATCACGCGATGCGCCTGGTGTCCCTGCATCCGGGTGTGACGGTGGAGCAGGTGCGTGAGTCGACCGGCTTCGCGCTCGCGACGGCGGACGAGGTGCCCCGCACCCGCGAGCCGTCCGCGCAGGAGCTGCGGCTGATCCGGGACGTGGTCGACCCGCGGGGTCTGCGCGAGCGCGAGGTGCGCTCGTGACGCCGCCCCCGCCGAGCATGGAGACGGCGCTGACCGAACTGGTCGGCGTCCGGTATCCGATCGTGCAGACCGGCATGGGATGGGTGGCGGGCCCGCGCCTGGTCTCCGCGACGGCGAACGCGGGCGCCCTCGGCATCCTGGCCTCCGCGACGATGACCGTCGACCAGCTGCGCTCCGCCGTCCGTGAGGTCAAGTCCCGTACGGGTGAGCCGTTCGGGGTCAACCTCCGCGCCGACGCGGGCGACGCGCGGGACCGGGTGCGGGTCATCGTCGACGAGGGGGTGCGGGTGGCGTCCTTCGCGCTCGCCCCCTCGAAGGAGCTGATCGCGGAGCTGAAGGACGCCGGGGTGGTCGTCATCCCGTCCATCGGCGCGCGCCGGCACGCCGAGAAGGTCGCGGCGTGGGGCGCCGACGCGGTCGTCGTGCAGGGCGGTGAGGGTGGCGGGCACACGGGCGAGGTCGCCACGACCGTGCTGCTGCCGCAGGTCGTGGACGCGGTGGACATTCCGGTGGTAGCGGCGGGCGGTTTCTTCGACGGCCGGGGGCTCGTCGCCGCGCTCGCCTATGGCGCGGCGGGGGTCGCGATGGGCACGCGCTTCCTGCTGACGTCGGACTCGACGGTTCCGGACGCGGTCAAGGCCCGTTATCTGGCCGCGTCGGTCAAGGACGTCACGGTCACCACGCGCGTCGACGGTCTCCCCCATCGGATGTTGCGGACGGAGCTGGTCGCGTCGCTGGAGAAGTCGGGGCGGACGGCATCCCTCGCGCGGGCCGTGCGGCACGCGGCGGCGTTCCGGAAGATGTCCGGCATGGGGTGGCGGGAAATGATCCGGGACGGCCTCGCGATGCGCCACGGCAAGGGAATGACGTGGAGCCAGGTCCTGCTCGCCGCGAACACGCCGATGATGCTGAAGTCGGCGATGGTGGACGGCTTCCCGGAGGCGGGGGTCATGGCCGCCGGGCAGGTGGCGGGGATCATCGAGGACCTGCCGTCGTGCGAGGAGCTGGTCACGGGGGTGATGACGGAGGCGACGACGGTGACGGCACAACTACTGAACGGCGGCCTGCGGCGCGCTGAGCAGTGAACTGGGCCCTCCGGGGGCTTTACCCGATCCCTTCCGGGGGTGAGACGCCGGGCGGGTGTGCCGGGGGGAGATGCTTACGGGCGGAGGTGGTGGTTGGCCGGTGTACGGGGGGCAGATGCTCGCCGGGGCGCAGGCGGTGGGCCGATGTACCGGAGCCGATGTTCGCCGGGGCCCAGGTCCTCCGGCCCGTGTATGGCGGCAGATGCCCACCGGGGCGCAGGCGGTCGGCCGATGTGCGGGCGCGTGCGCGGACGGCGCCGGTCTGCTCTCAGCCCCCGAGCCGCTTAGCGGGCCGTACGGCGGGGTCTACCCGGCGGGGTGCAAACGCCGCCAGTGTACGGAGGGTGCCGGGCTTGCACGGCGTTGGGGCGGTCCTGCGGGCAGGGTTGCCGAGGCCGTCCGGCGGCAGGGTGGCCGGCAGGCAGGCATTGGACGCCGCCCGCGCCGGGGCTGCTCAGACCCTTGCCACCTGCAGGGAAGCCCGCGCTCGGGCGGCCAGCCCTGCCGCCCCGCATACTTCGGCCAGGGCGAGACCGCGCGCCAGTTCCGTCGCGGAGCCTGCCGCGATGCCGTACTCGACCCGTGCGACCGCGTGTTCGTAGGCGCACGGCGACGCCTCCAGGCAGGCGACGGCTCGTGCGTACAGCTCGACCGCCCGCTGGCCGCTCTCCAGGGACGCCGCGCACCGCAGCGCCTCGCCGATCGCCGTCTCCGTTCCGAAGAGCTCCGCACGGACCCGTGCCTCCGCGACCAGCTCCCCGGCCCGCCGAGGATCCTCGACGGCAAGCACTCGGGCGAGCTCGTACGCCCAGGGATTGACGACCGTGTTGTAGCAGCCGCGTTCGTTCGCCGTCTTCGCCGCCACCTCCAGTTCGTTGATGCCCTCCGGTCGTCGGCCGGAGGCGATCAGCAGACGGCCGCGCACGTAATGGATGTCGGGCAGGAAGATCGTGGAGGGGTAGGGCGGCGCGATGCCGTAGCGATCGGCCGCCTCCTGGGCCTCGGCGACCTTGCCGCGGGAGAGCAGCACGTCGATGAGCTTGCACGCGGCGTCCCAGTGCATCGGCAGGCCGCTGCCGACACGGTCGGTGAGACGAAGGCTCTCCCGCAGCGACTCCTCCGCCTCGGCAAGACGTCCACGCCTGCGGTACACCAAACCCAACCAGGCCTTGGCGACGGCCAGATGACCGCCGCTCCAGCCCGCGGCCTCATAGGCGCGCACCCCCTCGGCGAAGACGCTCTCCGCGCGGTCGAGACGGTCGGTGAAGATGTAGGCGCCGCCCAGCATCGTCAAGAGCTCGAAGCCCCACTCCGTGTCGGTCCAGCCGAGCCCGGGTGCGAGGCGGCCGTTGACCAGGGAGCGGTCGCAGAGCTCGACGACCTCCTCCGCGTTCTCCCCTCGGGTCATGGCGTCGAAGGCGCGCAGGATCAGCAGGGCGCGCTCGGAGTTGTCGCGTCCCGGCAGTGGCCCGGCGAGCGCGGCAAGGCGGCGCGAACGTCCCGTCGCGTCGTCCTCGCGTGCGTGGATGCCCTCCCACATGTAGTGGACCCCTTCCAGACGCATCCGGTCGGGTCCGGGGTCGAGACGCTCGGCCTCGGCGTCCACGACGCGCAGGGCCTCCTCCAACTGGTCGTTGTGCACCAGGGCTTGGGAGAGGCGGCACACCGCGTCCACGCGGAGCTTGCGGTCGAGGCCCGGGGTGTGGAGGGCCTCGCGCAGGTGGCCGATGGTCGTGGCGGGCGAGGTGAGGAGGGTGGCGCAGCCCAGTTCGTAGAGCACGCGCGCGTGGGTCTCGGGCAGCGGCGGTTCCCGCAGGGCGCGTTCGAGGCAGCGGCGGGCCGCGTCCGGCGCGCCGACGGCGAGGTGCTCGGCCGCCGCCTCACGCAACTGCTCGACCAGTTCGGGGTCGTCGTCCGGATGCACCTCCAGGAGATGCCGGGACGCGGCCGCCGCGCCACGGCCCGACAGCGTGACGGCCCAGGCGGCCTGGCCGTGGAACGCGGTGCGGGTGGCGGGCGGGATCGAGCGGTAGACCGTGCTGGCGATCAACGGATGAACGAATTCCAGGCCGTCGTCGGCACCGAGCAGAATGCGCGCGGTGCGCAGCCGCTCCGCGCACCGCTCGGCCTTCTCGCGGGTCATCCCGGCGAGCGAGGCGGCCAGGTCCAGCGGGATGGCGGTGCCCAGGATCGCGGCCGCCCACGCGAACCGCGTGACGTCCGCGCCGAGTCCTTCGAGACGGGCGACGAGTCCACGACCGCGCGCCGAGCGGTTCAGGGCGCGCAGTTCGGCGGCGGAGCCCTCCACCGGTTCCAGGTCGCTGTCCTGCACCTTGGCGAGCAGTTCCACGGATTCGTACGGATTGCCGCCCGTGACCGCCCAGACCTCGCGGCAGAACGGGGCGTCCGCGTGTTCGCCGAGGGTGGCCCGGGTGAGACCGGCGGCCGCGTCCGGGGTGAGCGCGCGCAGCGGGGGCAGCGGACGGGCCGCCTCGCCGACCGCCGCGAGGTGGCGCGCGCTCTCGCCGGTGGCATCGTCGGGCCGGTGGGCGACCACCACGAGGACGGGCAGTTCACCGAGGCGCTGGGCGAACGCGGCCAGCCAGTGCAGGGTCTCCTGGTCGGCCCAGTGCGCGTCGTCGATGAGCAGGACCAACGGCCAGTGCAGCCCCGAGAGCCGGGCGACCGCCTCGACCAGGCCGTCGCACACGCCCTGCGGGTCGGCCTGGAGACCGGTCGGCTCGGCTATGCCGAGAGCGGGGCCCGCGATCTCGTACCAGTCGCCGAGATACTCCCGTGCCTCTTCGGGCGAGAGAGCGACGAGGGCCGGTTGCAGCAACTGGCGTACGACGTTGAAGGGGACGGAGGTGACGGTCTCGCCGCCTCGCGCGGACCACACCACGGCCCGCCCCTCGGCGATACGGCGCACCTCGGCGAGCAGCGCGGTCTTGCCGATGCCCGCCTCGCCCTGGAAGACGAGCAGCCCGCCCGCCGTCGTCGATTCGGAGCACAGCTCGTCAACGGCCCTCGTGGCCGCGGCGAGTTCCGCGTCGCGCTCCCACAACGGGGCCCCGGTGGCGCCTCCGGGCCGTCCCTGCGTCATCGCGCTACCTCCCGAGGTCGCTCAATCGACGTACAGACATCGAGACTAGCTGGGGAGAAGGCCTCGCGGTGCGGGGTCCGGGCAGCAACTCCCACAAGGGGTGAAGGCCAAGTCCAGAGCTGGACGCCTCAGAGGCGCTCGATCATGGTCACGTTCGCCTGGCCGCCACCTTCGCACATCGTCTGGAGGCCGAACCGGCCGCCGGTGCGCTCCAGTTCGTGCAGGAGCGTCGTCATCAGTTTCACGCCGGTCGCGCCGAGGGGATGACCCAGGGCTATCGCGCCGCCGTTGACGTTGACCTTCTCCGGGTCGGCGCCGGTCTCCTTCAGCCAGGCGAGGACGACCGGCGCGAAGGCTTCGTTGATCTCGACGAGGTCGATGTCGCCGATGCTCATGCCGGTCTTCTTGAGGGCGTAGGCGGTGGCGGGGATCGGCGCGGACAGCATCCTGATCGGGTCCTCACCGCGCACGGAGAGGTGATGGATGCGGGCTCGGGGCGTCAACCCGTGTTCCCGCACGGCCCTTTCACTCGCGATGAGCATGGCGGCGGCGCCGTCCGAGACCTGTGAGGAGCAGGCGGCGGTGATGGTGCCGTCGTCCAGGACGGGCTTGAGACCCGCCATCTTCTCCAGTGTCGTGTCGCGGCGCGGTCCCTCGTCCGTGGTCACGTCCCCATAGGCGGTGAGTTCGCGGTCGAAGCGGCCCTCGTCGATCGCGCGGACGGCCCGCTGATGCGAGCGGAGGGCGAACTCCTCCATGTCGCGGCGGGTGATGCCCCACTTCTCGGCGATCAGCTGGGCGCCGTGGAACTGGTTGACCGGCCGGTCCCCGTAGCGGGCGCGCCAGCCCTCGCTGCCCGCGAAGGGGCCCTCGGTGAGTCCGAGCGGTTCGGCGGCCTGCCGGGAGGCGAAGGCGATGGGGATCATCGACATGTTCTGTGTGCCGCCCGCGACGACGAGGTCCTGGGTGCCGGACAGGACGCCCTGCGCCGCGAAGTGCACGGCCTGCTGGGACGATCCGCACTGCCGGTCGATCGTCACGCCGGGCACCTCTTCGGGCAGTCCCGCCGCCAGCCAGGAGGTGCGGGCGATGTCCCCGGCCTGCGGGCCGACCGTGTCCAGGCAGCCGAACACGACGTCCTCGACGGCGGCGGGGTCGATACCGGTGCGCGCGACGAGTGCCCGCAGGACATGGGCCCCCAGGTCGGCGGGGTGGACGGCGGAAAGGCCGCCCTTGCGCCTGCCGACGGGGGTACGGACCGCTTCGACGATGTAGGCCTCGGCCATGACTGCGTACTCCTCGTGCTCCTCGGTCGGTGCGGTCGCCGGGGGGGGCGACGCGCTCTACGTGGTGCGTACGGCGATGCCGTCCAGGACCATCGAGAGGTACTGGCGGGCGATCTCCTCGGGGCTGTGGCCGCCGCCGGGGCGATACCAGGACGCGGCGACCCAGACGGTGTCGCGCACGAAGCGGTAGGCGAGCCGGATGTCCAGATCGTCACGGAAGACGCGCTCCGCCACGCCGCGCTCCAGCGTCGTCAGCCACGTCTTCTCGAAGCGCTGTTGCGAGTCGGCCAGGTACTGGAAGCGCGCCTGCGCCACCAGGTGCTTGGACTCCTTCTGGTAGATCGCGACGGCTGAGCGGTGCCGGTCGATCTCCCGGAAGGACTCGGTGACGAGTGCTTCGAGGGTCTCGCGGGGGCCGAGCTGTGACTGGAGCACGGTGTCGTACCCGTCCCACAGCTCGGTGAGGAAGGTGGAGAGGATCTCTTCGAGCATCGACTCCTTGGAGTCGAAGTGGTAGTAGAGGCTGCCGGCGAGCATGCCGGCGGCGTCCGCGATCTTGCGGACCGTCGTCGCGTTGTAGCCCTGCTCGGCGAAGACGTCGGCCGCGATGGCGAGGAGCTCCCCCCGGCGCTCGGGCGAGGGACTCACCGCGGCCTTCTTGGTGCTGGTGCTGGTGCTGCTCGGTTTCGGTTTCGTTTTCGGTTTCGACACACGGCCATTCTCCGCCTAGGCGTGCTGGTTGCTGACCGAGACCGTCTCCCCCGTCATGTACGAGGAGTACTCACTGGCCAGGAAGACGATGACGTTGGCTATCTCCCACGGCTCGGCGTGCCGCCCGAACGCCTCGCGCGCGGTGAGCTCCTCGAGCAGCTCCGGCGAGGTGACCTTCGCGAGGTGCGGGTGCATGGCGAGGCTGGGCGACACCGCGTTGATCCGTATGCCGTGGGGCGCGGCCTCGACGGCGGCGCACCGAGTGAGGGCCATGACGCCCGCCTTCGCCGCGGCATAGTGCGCCTGGCCGGCCTGGGCGCGCCAGCCGAGCACCGAGGCGTTGTTCACGATCACGCCGCCGCGGTCGGCGGCCCGCATGCGGCGCAGGGCGGCCCTGGTGGAGCGGAACGTGCCGTTGAGCGTGACGTCGATGACTCTGTCCCACTGCTCGTCGGTCATCTCGGTGAGCTCGGCGGTGCCGCCGAGTCCCGCGTTGTTCACGACGACGTCCAGGCCGCCGTGGCGTTGCTCCGCCAAGTCGTACAGCGCCTGCACCTGGGCTTCGTCCGTGACGTCGCACGGCGTGCCCTCGACCCGACCGGCGCCGAACTCCTCGGCCAGCGCCTCCACCGTCTCCTTGGTGCGTCGCGGGTGTGCGTCGCCTATGACGACGCGCGCGCCTTCCTCCAGAAAGCGGCGGGCGGTGGCGCCGCCGATGCCCGCTCCGGCCGCGGCCGTGATGACGGCGGTGCGGCCCGCGAGCAGACCGTGCCCCGGCACGTATGTGGGCGCGTCCATGCTCGGCCTCCCTTGACTCCCGACTCGCTCTCGACGGCTGACTGCACCTCAGGGTAATCTACCAAACACTTGTTAGGGAAGCCCGGAAGGCTGCCGGAGAAGAAACCGGAGAAGACCGGAGAAGAACCGAGACCGAAGAGGTGGGCCACTGATGGACCTCGACTTCACCGCCGGGGAAGAGGAGTTCAGGCAGCGGGCACGTGACTGGCTCGCCGGGCACGTGCCGGCCGAGCCGCTGCCGTCGCTGGAGACCCGCGAGGGTTTCGCCGCCCACCGCGCCTGGGAGGGCGAACTCGCGGCCGACCGCTGGTCGGTGGTCTCCTGGCCCGAGGAGTACGGCGGGCAGGGCGTCGGCATCGTCGAATGGCTGGTGTTCGAGGAGGAGTACTTCGCCGCGGGCGCCCCCGGCCGGGTCTCACAGAACGGCATCAACCTCCTCGCGCCGACCCTCTTCGACTTCGGCACCGAAGAGCAGCGCGCCCGGGTGCTGCCCCCGATGGCGAGCGGCGAGGTGATCTGGGCGCAGGCCTGGTCCGAGCCGGAGTCGGGCTCGGACCTGGCCAGCTTGCGTTCCACCGCACGCCGTGTGCCGGGCGGTTGGCTGATCAGCGGGCAGAAGACCTGGTCGTCGCGGGCCGCGTTCGCCGACCGCGCGTTCGGCCTGTTCCGCAGCGAGCCGTACGAGACCACCAGGGACAAGCCGCACCGCGGTCTGACGTACCTGATGTTCCCGCTCGACGCGGACGGCGTGACCGTCCGTCCCATCGGCCGCCTCGACGGCAAGCCCGCGTTCGCCGAGCTCTTCCTCGACAACGTCTTCGTGCCCGACGAGGACGTGATCGGTGAGCCGGGCCAGGGCTGGCGGATCGCCATGTCGACGACGGGCAACGAACGCGGCCTGACCCTGCGCTCCCCCGGCCGCTTCGTCGCCGCGGCCGACCGCCTGGTGAGCCAGTGGCGCACGCACGGCGACCCCGCGGACACCGCGCTGCGCGACCGGGTCGCGGACGCCGTGATCGGCGCCCGCGCCTACCAGCTGTTCACCTGGGCCAACGCGTCGCGCTTCGCGGCGGGCGAGACGATCGGCGCGGAGTCGAGCCTGAACAAGGTCTTCTGGTCCGAGTACGACATCGCGCTGCACGAGACCGCCCTGGATCTCCTGGGCCCCGAGGGCGAGTTGGCGCAGGGCGGTGAGTGGGCCGAGGGGTACGTTTTCTCGCTCGCCGGGCCCATCTACGCGGGCACGAACGAGATCCAGCGCGACATCATCGCCGAGCGGCTGCTCGGACTGCCGAAGGGACGCCGCTGATGAGGTTCCTCCTCGACGACGGGCAGCGCGAGTTCGCGCGCTCGCTCGACGCGATGCTGACGGCTGCGGACACCCCGGCGGCCGCGCGCGCGTGGGCCGCCGGTGACCATACGCGCGGGCGTGCCCTGTGGGGACGTCTGGCGGAGGCGGGCGTGTTCGCGCTCGCCGCCCCCGAGGAGTACGAAGGGGTGGGACCGCTTCCGGTGGAAATGGCCGTCTCCTTGCTGGAGTTGGGGCGGCATGCGGTGCCGGGGCCTGTGGTCGAGACGGTGGCGGCGGGCGCCCTGCTCACCCGGCTCGCCGAACTGGGCGAGGCGGCTCCCGCCAAGCGGCTTCTCGCGTCCGTGACCTCCGGGGAGGCCATGACGACGCTCGCTCTCCCGGAAGGGGGCCCTTTCGCTCTGGACGCGGACGCGGCGACGCTGCGGCTGTACGCCGCTGGGGGCGAGCTGCGCCTGGCCTCCGGGCACGCGTGCGTGGAGCGCTCGTTGGACCCGGTGCGGCGCCTCGCCCGACTCCGGCCCGGTGAGCTCCTCGCCTCGGGCCCGTCGGTGCAGGAGGCTTCCCGGTACGCAGCCGACTGGGCCTTGCTCGCGACTGCCGCGCAGGCCTTGGGCGTCGGGCTCGCGCTGCTCGACAGAACGGTCGCGTACGTGAAGCAGCGCAGCCAGTTCGGCACACCGATCGGTGGCTTCCAGGCGGTCAAGCACCGGCTCGCGGACGTCCTGATGAGCCTTGAGTTCGCCCGGCCCCTGCTGTTCGGGGCGGCGTTGACGCTGGAGACCGGTGACGTGGCCGCGGCGAAGGCGGCGGCGGGCGAAGCCGCGTACGGCGCCGCGCGGGCGGCGCTCCAACTCCACGGGGCCATCGGTTACACCGCGGAGTACGACCTGTCGCTGTGGCTGACGAAGGCGCGGGCGCTGCGCGGCGCGTGGGGCAGCCCCGGGGAGTGCCGACGGCTGGTGTTGGCCGGGAGGCGGGGGGCCGGGTGCTACCGGGAGTGATTTCCGGCCTTTCACCGTCGCCGCCAACCCGCCCTCAGGGGCCCGGAGATCGACGACGACACCTCCTTCAGAGGAGGCTCGCGGGCCAGGTTTTCCCTCGATCACGTGTGCATATGATCAGCGGCATGCCACTGCGACTGGTGAACGTGAACTTCAAGGCTCGAAACGACTCGGCGCTCGGCCAGTTCTGGGCGAAGGCGCTCGGTTGGGGCATTTCCAGCGAGGGCCCCGGCGTCACGAACGTGGAACCCGAAGGCGTCGCCTGGCCGGACCCCTCCGCCATCTGCGTCGATGTCGTCACCGTCCCGGACCCCGAGACGGTGCGGTACCGCGTACACCTCGACCTCGCCACCACCTCTGTGGCCCATCAGGCGGAGCTGGTCGCACGCCTGAAGGATCTCGGCGCGACGCCCGCCGACGTGGGCCAGGGCGATGTCCCGTGGACGGTCCTCGCCGACCCGGAGGGCAACGTCTTCTGTGTCCTTGAGCCTCGGGAGATCTACCGGGGCACCGGGCCGATCGCCGCGATCGTGGTCGACTGCGCCGATCCGCGGGCCATGGCCCGGTTCTGGGACGAGGCGATGGACTGGACCCTGCTCGAGGTGTCCGACGATCACGCTCGGATGCGTTCGGCCAAGGGGGTCGGCCCGTATCTGGAGTTCCTGCGCACGTCCGGCGCGATGTCCGTGGGCAGCCGCGCCCATCTCGACGTGGCGCCGTACCCCGACGACGACAAGGCGGCGGAGGTGGCACGGCTCCGGGCTCTGGGCGCCACCGCCGCCGACGTCGGCCAGGGTGACGTCCCGTGGACGGTCCTTGCCGACCCGGAGGGCAACGATTTCTGCGTCCTCTCCCTGCGCTGACGCCGGGCTTCGCCACCCACGGGACGGCTCCGCGGTCTCTCCTCGGCACCGAGGTGAGGCCGCGCACCCCCTCACCCGTGCTCACCTCACTAAACTCCCTTCACCTGAACACCCCAACCCCCTCGCCCACTTGCTCCCGGGCGATCCTGCGCCACTCCTGGACACCGCCCTGCAGCGGCCAGGCCCACGTGGGGCGGCGTGCCGTACGCAGTTCATCCAGGCGCCGGACAAGAGCCGGTCCCGCGAACTCGGCGCCGTCGGGGACGCGCGGGCCCTGCGCGGCACGCAGTGCGGTGAACCGCGCCAGCTCGCTCTCGTATGCCGCCACGGCCCGCTCCGTACCGGTTTCCACCTCGTCCTGGGGGACGGTCCGTCGCAGCTCCAGTACGGCCGGTTCCACGGATTCGGCGATCGCCGCGGCCAGCCGGGCGTGCCCGTCCAGGATGAGGTGGCTGTCGAGCCCGCTCACCCACCAGAGCAGGACGGGCGGCAGAGTGCCGTCCCGCGCCTGCTTGCGGTACGCCTTGACCCTGGGATCGTCGGCGTCGGGCATCGCCCTGAGCGGCAGGACCTCCCACGAGCCGTCGTGGACGAACCAGTCGATGTACCCGTCGGGATCGCCCTCGATGAGCAGTGAGCGCCAGTACTCTCCGTGAGACGCGCCCCGGTGATTCGGCCGGAGGAGCAGCAGCGGGTCCGGCGACAGCACCCAACGCCCGTCGTGCAGGGGGCTGTCGGGCGACGTGGCGAGCAGGGCCGCGAAGTGGTGGGCCCAGCGTTGCGTTGAGCCCTCGAAGGCGCGGGCCATGTGCGCGCGCAGGGGTGGGACGAGGGGGCGGTAGCGACCCGTCCGGCAGAAGTCGACTCCGTCACGGTGAGGGTCCACCAGGGCCAGCAGCAGCGGGTTCGCGACTGCCCCTTGCGTCAGGAGCAGACGGTTCCCGGCGGTCCAAAGACGGAGACCGGGCCGTGGGCGCTCGCGCACTTCGAGGAGCAGACCGTTCCAGGCACCGTCGGTTCGGGTGACGTTCGCGCGGCGCACCCCCGGGCGTGTACTGGCCGATCCCGTGGCGGACATGGACAAGTCACCCCTCCCTCTGCGTCGATGGCTTGAACTGGATCGTACGTGCGAGTGCACTCGCACCTTCTTCGCTGCGATGATCAAACGCACTGGTGAGGAGAGCGAAAGGGGCAGTACGTGCGCGTAATCGGGCTGATGTCGGGGACTTCGTACGACGCCATCGATGCCGCGGCGGCCGACCTGACGATCGACGGCGACCGCCTGCTGCTCTCCCCGCTGGGTCTGATCACCCGCGGGTACGACGAGGGGCTGCGGGCCGCGCTCGGCGCCGCGCTGCCACCCGCCGCCACCACGCTGGCGGAAGTGTGCCGACTGGACACCCTCATCGGTCAGGCCTTCGCCACCGCGGCGGCCGAGGCGGACCGTGAACTGTGCGACGGGCGTGCCGAGTTGGTTGCGTCCCACGGGCAGACGGTCTACCACTGGGTGTCCGACGGGCAGGTGCACGGGACGCTGCAGATCGGGCAGCCCGCGTGGATCGCCGAGGCGACGGGGCTTCCGGTGGTCGCCGACTTCCGCCCCCGCGACATCGCCGCGGGCGGCCAGGGCGCGCCCCTGGTCAGCATCGTCGACCGGATGTGGCTGCGCGGCAGGCCCGGCACTCCCGCCGCGCTGAACCTCGGCGGCATCGCCAACATCACCGCCGCGGACGGCACCGCCTTCGACACGGGCCCCGCCAACGCGCTCGTCGACGCCGCCGTGCGCGAATTGACGCGGGAGCGGCTCACGTATGACGTCGAGGGCGAGATGGCCGCGCGGGGCACGGTCGACGAGGGGCTGCTCGCGGTCCTGCTCCGCGAGCCGTACTACGCGCGCCCCGCCCCGAAGACCACCGGCAAGGAACTCTTCCATCTGCCCTATCTACGGGAGGCGCTCACCGGATACGAGGCGCTCGCCCCGCAGGACGTCGTCGCCACGCTCACCCGCCTGACCGCCCGTACGGTCGCCGACGCCGTCAGGTCGGTGGACGCCTCCGAGGTCATCGCCTCCGGCGGCGGCACCCGCAACCCGACGCTGATGGCCTTCCTGCGGGCGGAGTTGGGGGCCGAGATCCCGGTGCGCACCTCCGACGAGCTCGGCCTGCCGTCCGCGGCGAAGGAGGCGTACGCCTTCGCGGTCCTCGGTTTCCTGACGGCGCACGGGCTGCCGGGGACGGTGCCGCAGAGCACGGGGGCGCGGCATGCGAGCGTGCTCGGGTCGATCACTCCGGGTCGGTCCGGCGTGCGAGTGCCCGCTTTTGAAGGCGGCGGCCCGGTGCGGTTGGTGGTGGACGGGCAGGAGCGGTGAACTCACCGCTCTCGCCGACGAGTACAGCGCCGAGCCCGGGAAGCGTGGCCGCGTACAGCCGAGGGTGACGGTCTGGGCGCAGCCGAGTGCGACGGCTCAGTGCAGGCGGGCGTGGCGACCGGTCCAGCCGAGTGCGACGGCCCAGTACAGGCAGGCGTGACGGCCGATCCAGCCGAGTGCGACGGCCCAGTACAGGCAGGCGTGACGGCCGATCCAGCCGAGTGCGACGGCCCAGTACAGGCAGGTGTGACGGCCGATCCAGCCT
>NZ_JBFALJ010000037.1:79320-83443 GCF_040660195.1 Streptomyces sp. NPDC050147
GCCGAGTGCGACGGCCCAGTACAGGCAGGTGTGACGGCCGATCCAGCCGAGTGCGACGGCCCAGTACAGGCAGGTGTGACGGCCCGGTACAGGCGAGTGTTACGGCCCGGTGCAGGCGGGTGTCGGCCACGCATGGCGAGCGTGGTGGCCGAACGGTGACCTTCGTTGACGCCCCCTCTCATGCCGCTTTCACCGAATGCTCATACCCTGGCGCCCATGACCCAGGTAACCCCTCCCGGCTGGTACCCCGACCCCGGCCAGACGACTGACGGCCCCCGTACCGAACGCTGGTGGGACGGGAACGTATGGACGGACCAGGTCCGCGCGGTGGGCTCCGCCGCCGGGTGGGGCGGTTCCGCTCCGGCGACTCCACCTGCCTATCCGCCCAACGCCCCGACGGGTGCCCCGGGCGCGTACCCGGCCCATCCCTCCTATCCGGGACAGCCCGCCGCCCCTCGGCGCGGCCTTCGCATGGGCATAGCCATAGGCGTGGCCCTCGTGGTCTTGGCCGGGATAGGCGGCGGCGTCTACTTCCTGACCGCCGATGACGACGGCGACGGCGACAACACCGCCAAGAACCCCTCGTCCTCCGCCCCCTCGAAGCCCGGCGCGCCCCAGGACCCGCAGGACCCCCAGGACCCCGAGCAGTCCCAGCCCCCCGGCGGTTCCGCGCCGCCGTCGGAGGAGGGGTACGCCACCGACGTGGCCAGCGGCATCAGCCTCCCCGTTCCCGAAGGCTGGACGGGTGCGAACGGCCAGGGCGGTGGGGCCTCGGTGTCCGTGGACCCCTATCCGTGCCCCGGGGAGGCTTCCAAGACCTGCTCGCGCGGCGGCGCTTACTCGGGACCAGCCGAGGCGGCGTTCAAGAACGACGCCAAGACGGCGGAAGCCGCCGCCAAGGCCGACATCTCCGTCAACGCCAAGGAGTCGTACGGCGGCAAGACCTACGGCAAGATCACCTCGCACAAGGAGCTGGAGTCCAAGGCGGTCACCGTGGCCGGCCAGAAGGGCTACCTCGTGCGCTGGAAGGCCGTCACCGAGAAGAGCGACGACGGCTACGTCCAGTCGCTGGCCTTCCCGTCCCCCTCGGACAAGTCCAAGCTCGTCATCGTCCGCTTCGGCATCGACGTGAACGACAAGTCTCCGAAGCTCTCCGTCATGGACGAGATCACCAAGGGGATCAAGGCCGCGAAGGGCGGCGGGGGCGGCAACGGCCAGGAAGTCTGACAGGGAACTCTGACGGGCCTCGCGCGACCCTGCCCGGGAACGTCAGAGCCGGGCGGGCGGAGCCACGAGGATTCCGCCCGCCCGGCCAAGAGCGGCCACGCCACCCCCGTCCCCACGGTGCGGCGCGCCAGGCAGATCGGGGCCCGTCATCCACCGGGCCCCGGTCCACGATCAGGTGGCCTGGGTCAGACCAAGTGCGGGCAGCACGCACGCCTCCACGAAGTCGGACAGATACTCCTCGTCCGCCTGCTTGCCCTCCAGGACGGGCCGGGCCCGGACCACGCCCATGAGCTGAGCCGTGATGAACCTCGTGGCCGGGTGGTCCGCGGCGATCTCGCCCCGCGCCACTCCCCGCTCGATCAGGTCGTCGAGCGCCCTGGTCTCCGGCTCCACCAGTGCTTCGCGCAGCGCGCTGCGCAGATCCTCGTCCTGAAGGACCGCGTGGCTCAGCGCCTGGACCAGCATGCTGTCACGGGTCGACCACTCCCCCGCGGCCCGCGCCGCCTCGCGCAGATCACCGGCGAGCGTGCCGGTGTCGATGCCCGCGAACCGCACACAGCGGTTGGCGCGCAGCGCGGCGGCCACGAACTGGGGCTTCGTCTTCCACTGGCGGTAGAGCGTGGACTTGCTGCACCGGGTGGTCGCGGCCACGCCCTCCATGGTCACGGCGTCGTACCCGCACTCGCGGAGCTGGTCGAGGACGGCCTCGTAGAACTCCTGCTCTCGCTCGGGCGTGATCTTGGAGCGGCGCGATGAACCCGTGCATGGACCCACGGGGTCCGCTGCGCCTGCGTCTGCTGCCCGGTCCGGCGACGTCATGACTCTTCTCCTCGATGTGGCGGCTTCGACCGACCCTATCGATACGCCAGTGTACCGGTACGCGTCCGTATCGGTACACTGGCGTATCGGTACACTGGCGTATCGATGAGTGCGGCGATCCGTCACTCACCCACCGCACCACCCAGTCGTCACGTAAAGGGGCCGGGGGATGGAATCCCGAACCGAGCCTGCCGAAAGGGAACCGGACATAGCCGTCCGGGAGCCGGACACATCTGCCCGACCGCCCCTCGTCCGCGAGCTCCTCCTCGTCGTAGGACTCTTTCTCGTCTACAAGTTCGGCAGGCAGCTGGCGAACGGCCATACCGGCGAGGCCTTCCGCAACGCTCACCACGTGTGGGACGCCGAACGCGCCCTGCGCCTGCCGGGCGAGGGCGCCGTGCAGCACGCGCTGCTCAGCAGCGACACCCTGGTGCACATCGCGAACACCTACTACGCGACCGTGCACTTCCCGGCCACCGCGCTGTTCCTGGTCTGGCTCTACCTGCGCAGGCCCCGGCATTACGTGTGGAGCCGCCGGGTGCTCGCCGCGCTGACCGCGGCGGCCCTCGTGCTGCACCTGGCCTTCCCGCTTGCGCCGCCCCGGATGCTGGACGCGGCGGGGCTCATGGACACCGGGCAGGTGTACGGGCCGACGGTGTACGGCTCCACTCCGCAGACCGACACGATGGCGAACCAGTTCGCCGCGATGCCGTCCCTGCACTTCGGGTGGGCGCTGATGCTCGCCGTCGGACTCGTCGTCGCCACCTCATCGCGGTGGCGGTGGCTGTGGATGCTGCACCCGCTGATCACCCTGCTCGTGGTCGTCGGGACCGCCAACCACTACTGGCTCGACGCCCTCGTGGTGACCGCACTGCTCGGCGTCGCGCTCGCCGTGATCAAGCTGCCGGACCCCGCGCGCTCGCGCGTCGTGCGGCGCTACACGCCGGCCCACGGCCTTGCCGCCCACGGGGTCCGACGATGAACGCGCCGCTCATCGCCGTCGCGCTCTCACTCGTCTCGGCTGCCGCGTACGCCTGTGCCGCCGTGGCCCAGGAGCGCCTCGCCCACCGCATCACGGGCACCGGCAACGGCTTCCTGCGGCTGCTCGGCAGCGGCCCCTGGTGGTCGTCGGTCGGGCTCAACGCGTCCGCGGCCCTGCTGCACGTGGCGGCCCTGAAGTACGGTCCGCTCACCCTGGTCCAGCCGCTCGGGGCGCTCACCCTGGTCGCCGCGGTGCCGCTGGGCGCCCGCCTGGCGGGGCGGCGCGTCACCCCGGCGGAGTGGCGTGGCACCGGGCTCACGCTCATCGGCCTCGGCGCCCTGCTCCTCACCGCTTCCGGGCCCGCGCCCGACGACACACTGACCCTCACGGAGGCGCTGGCAGTGGCGGGCACCACGATGGCCGTGGTCGGCGTGCTCTCCCGCCCCGGCACGCGGCCGGGGCTGCGTCACGCGACCGCCTCCGGGTTCGCATCGGGTGTTGCGTCCGCGCTCACCCAGACCGTGACGGTCGCCGCGACGGACCGCTCGGGTCCGCTGCTCAGCCCGCAGGTGATCGTCGTGGCGCTGCTCGTCGCGGCGTTCGCCGTGGGCGGTCTCCTCCTGTCCCAGACCGCGTACCGCGGTGGCCTCGGGGCGCCCCTGGCCGTCGTCACCCTGGCCAACCCGGTGGCCGCCGCCGCCATCGGCCTCACCCTGCTCGGCGAGCGGCTGCAGGGAGGCGTGGCCGGGCTGTTCCTGGCGGCCGGGGGCGCGGCGATCGCGGCGTACGGAGTGGTCGTCCTGTCACGGTCACCGCGAGGCGAGCACGAGTCGGCATCACAGGCGCCTTCGGAGCCGTCGCCGTCGCCGTCGCCGGATTTCCTGTCCTCCATTCCGGGCCGGACAGAACCCGCCGCGTTGCATCTGTCGCGTCACTGAGGCAGCGCCCCCCCGCCCGCAGACACAGACGCGAGAGGCAGACGCGGACGCAACAACGGAAACGGCGTCGGCCCGCCCGAAGAGTTCGGCGACCCGGTCCCGCACCGCCTGCCACGCATCGGTTCCCGCAGCCTGCACCACCGCACCGCCGCTCGCC
>NZ_JBFALJ010000038.1:0-64217 GCF_040660195.1 Streptomyces sp. NPDC050147
TGCTGGAACCACGGGTGCTGATCGCTGGTGTGGTTCATCACGAAGTCGATGATCACGCGCATGCCCCGCTGATGCGCGGAATCCACGAACTCCACGAAGTCGGCCAGATCACCGAACTCCGGAAGGACCGCGGTGTAGTCCGACACGTCGTAACCGCCGTCCCGCAACGGCGACTTGAAGAAGGGCGGCAGCCACAGGCAGTCCACGCCCAGCCACTGCAGATAGTCCAGCTTGGCGGTGATCCCCTTGAGGTCACCGATGCCGTCGCCGTTGCTGTCCTGGAAGGAGCGGACCAGGACCTCGTAGAAGACGGCCCGCTTGAACCAGTCGGGGTCTCGGTCCTTGGCGGGCGTGTCCTCGAACGTGTCTTGGACGGGCTCGTTGATGATCATGGTGTGGGTGACCCTCCGATCAACGGTGAGGACGGTCGCAGGACCCTGCTGTGCTCGGCCGGGGGAACCCCTTCGGGCCCCCGGCCGAAAAGCAATACGTGCGAGCCGCCCGGAGCGAGTCGCACATAGTTGGCCCTGCCCCAGTGATAGGTGTCGCCGGTGAGCTCGTCGCGCACCGGCACGGTCTCGTGCCACTGGAGGCCGAGTTTCGGCATGTCCAACGAGACCGTGGCCTCCTGGGTGTGGTGGGCGTCGAGGTTCACGACCACCACGACCGTGTTCGTTCCGTCCTTGTCACTGGCCGTCTTCGAGTACGCGATCACCGCTTCCTGGTCCGTGGGGTGGAAGTGCAGGTCACGCAGTTGCCGCAGGGCGGGATTGGCGCGCCGTACGCGGTTCAGCGCGGTGATGAGGGGCGCGATGGTGGAGCCGGTGCGCTCAGCGGATTCCCAGTCGCGCGGGCGCAGTTGGTACTTCTCCGAGTCCAGGTACTCCTCGCTGTCGGCGCGCGCCGGGGTGTTCTCGCAGAGCTCGTATCCGCTGTAGACGCCCCAGGTCGGCGCGAGGGTCGCGGCGAGCACCGCACGGGCCTCGAAGGCGGGACGTCCGCCGTTCTGCAGGTAGGCGTGCAGGATGTCCGGGGTGTTGACGAAGAAGTTCGGCCGGAGGTAGTGGGCGGTTTCGTCCGCCAACTCACGCAGGTAGTCGGTGAGTTCCTCCTTGGTGTTGCGCCAGGTGAAGTAGGTGTAGGACTGCTGGAAGCCGATGGCGGCCAGGGTGTGCATCATGGCCGGGCGGGTGAAGGCCTCGGCCAGGAAGATGACGTCGGGGTCGGTGCGGTTGATGTCGGCGAGGACCTGCTCCCAGAAGGCGACGGGTTTGGTGTGCGGGTTGTCGACGCGGAAGATGCGCACGCCGTGGTCCATCCAGAATCGCAGCAGGCGTACGGTCTCGGTGATCAGTCCCGGCATGTCGCGGTCGAAGGCCAGGGGGTAGATGTCCTGGTACTTCTTCGGGGGGTTTTCGGCGTAGGCGATGGAGCCGTCGGTGCGGTGCTGGAACCACTCGGGGTGTTTGTCGACCCAGGGGTGGTCGGGGGAGCACTGCAGGGCGAAGTCCAGGGCGACCTCGAGGTGCAGGTCGCCGGCGCGGCGTACGAAGGCGTCGAAGTCCTCCAGGGTGCCCAGGTCGGGGTGGATCGCGTCGTGGCCGCCTTCGGGGGAGCCGATGGCCCAGGGCACGCCGACGTCGTGCGGGCCGGGAGACAGGGAGTTGTTGGGGCCTTTGCGGAAGGTGGTGCCGATGGGGTGGATGGGCGGCAGGTAGACGACGTCGAAGCCCATGGCGGCGATGGCCGGCAGTCGTTCGGCGGCGGTGCGGAAGGTGCCCGACCTGGGGGGCTCGCCCTCGCGCACGACGGCGCCCTCCGAGCGCGGGAAGAATTCGTACCACGACCCGAACAAGGCCCGCTCCCGCTCCACCAGCAGCGGCAGCCGCTCCGACTCCGTGACGAGTTCGCGCAGCGGATGCTCGGCGAGGACCGCGTCGACCTCCGGGGTGAGGGCGGCGGCCAGACGGGCCGCGGCGGGGCGCTCCGTGTCCCGCAGGGCCTCGACGGCGGTGCGGAGGACGGCGCGGTGACGCTCGCTCGGCCCGGCTGCTGCCGCGGCCCGTTCGTGCAGCCGGGCGCCTTCCTCAAGGACGAGCTCGGTGTCGATGCCCGCCGGTACCTTGATGTGCGCGTGGTGCCGCCACTGGGTGAGGGGATCGCCCCACGCCTCGACGCTGTACGTCCAGTGTCCCTCCGCGTCCGGAGTGACGTTCGCGCCCCACCGGTCGGTGCCGGGGGCCAGCTCGCGCATGGGCGTCCACGGTCCGGGGCGCCCCTCGGGATCGCGCAGGACGACATTGGCGGCGACCGCCTCGTGCCCTTCGCGGAAGACGGTGGCGGTGACCTGGAAGACCTCGCCCACCACGGCTTTCGCGGGCCGCCGCCCGCCGTGGACGAGGGGCGCGATGTCGAGGACGGGTATGCGGCCGGTGAGGGGGGCGGCCAGGGTGGGAGAGGGGGGCGGGTCCTGCGGGTCCCGCCGATCCTGCGTGTCCCGTGGATCGTGCTGGGGCGCCGGGGACGTGGGCACTCTTGTGGAGACCTTTCCCGAGGGCGTCGCCGACGGGCGAGTTGAGGGCATTACCGCTCCTGTCCGCTTTACATGAGTGGGGCGGATACGGGGTTATGGAGAGGTTCAGCGACTGCGTGCCGCGCTTGTTCGGCCGTATTCGAGCCGTGACTGCCGTACTTGAGCCACTACTGCCGTACCGAGTCGTGACTGACCGTACTGAGCCGTGTGCGTACCGGGGGAGCCTTCCCACCAACTTCGGGCGGGCAATCCGACTCTTCGTTAACTACTGGTGCGTAAGGCCTCATACAAGACCGACGCCCTATCGAGGGTGCTTCGGGATGGCGCCGGAGGCAAGGCCGCACCCACACACGCAGAACCGGCCCCGCCGGGTTCGGCGGGGCCGGTTCTGTGCCGCGGTGTGCTCTACGGGTTGTTGACCTGCAGCAACTTGTTCGGCGAGCCGAGACCGGCGCCCGTCACCTTGCCCACCGCCGCCTGGTCGGCCAGTGCCTTGCCCACCTCGGCCGGGGTGGCCGACGGGTGATCGGCGAGGTGGAGCGCCGCCGCGCCCGCCGCGTGCGGCGAGGCCATCGACGTGCCCGAGATGGTCTCCGTGGCGCTGTCGTCCGTGCTCCACGCGGAGGTGATGCCGACGCCCGGCGCGAACAGGTCCAGGCTGCTGCCCCAGTTGGAGAAGCTCGCCTTGGCGTCCTTGACGTCGCTCGCGCCGACCGTGACCGCCTCCTTCACGCGGGCAGGCGAGAACAGGAACGCGGGAAGCCCGTCGTTGCCCGCGGCGACCGTGTAAGTGACGCCGGACGCGATGGAGTTGCGTACGGCGGCGTCGAGCTGAGTGTTGGCCGTGCCCCCGAGGCTGAGGTTGGCGACCGCGGGCTTCCGGGCGTTCTTCGTCACCCAGTCGATGCCGGCGATGACCTGCGCGGTCGTCCCCGACCCGGCGTCGTCGAGCACCCGGACGCCCACCACGTCCGCCTTCTTGGCGACGCCGTGGCTCTCGCCCGCGACCGTCGCCGCGACGTGCGTGCCGTGGCCGTTGCCGTCCTGTGCCGTGGCGTCGTTGTCGATGAAGTCCCATCCGCTGCTCGCGCGAGCGCCGAAGTCCTCGTGCGAGGCGCGGATTCCGGTGTCGATGACGTACGCCGTCACGCCCTGGCCCGACGGCTCGGGCGAGGTGTAGGACTTGTCGAGCGGCAGGTTCTTCTGGTCGATCCGGTCGAGCCCCCAGGAGGGCGGATCCTTCTGGGTGCGGTCCAGGGACACGATGCTGTCCTGGGCGACGGAGGCGACCTCCGGGTCACCCGCGAGTCTCTTGGCCTGGTCGGAACCGGCCCGCACCGCGTAGCCGTTGAGCGCGGTGCTGTAGGTGTGACGTATCTTCGCCCCGTACTTCGCGGCGAGGCCCTTGCCCGCGTCCGACGGTGCGGTGGTCCCGCCCTTGAGTGTGACGATGTAACTCCCGCTGATGGAACCGGGCTCCCCGGCTCCGAGTATCTTCCCCAGCGGGGCATCGGCGGGAGCGGCGTGTGCGGGCAGCGTGATGGCCGAAAGCACCACCGCCGTGGTGGCGGCGGTAACGGCCCCGGCCCACCGCAGACGCTTCGTTCGCGACAGAGTCATACGCTGGTTTTCCCTCCCCAACTTGACGTGCGCCTCGTGAGGTTGGGCCGGTCCGTGCCGGATTCCCGGTGTCCTCCACGAGCGCCACTTGGCAGCCTCTCGTGCGGCGTGAGGCCCTACAAGACCACACGGCGTGGGGGAATCGGCCATATCGCCGGTGGGGGTGCTGTGAGGGTTGCGCCGATTTCCGGACGGATTCGGGATGCCTCCGACAGGTGCGGTGGCACGGGGTGACCGTCGGTAAGCCGAGCTTCTTCCTCCCTCGGCCCTGAGGGCCGTGCGCCCTGTGCGCCGTGGTGGCAGGAGCGGCACACCGCTAACGTCGATGCGGCATGGCGACAAGCGAGGTTGGAAAGCCCCGGCACACGCCCCGTCAGACGCTCCGGCAGAGGTGCACCGTGATGAAGGCCATCCGTCGATTCACCGTACGTCCCGCCCTTCCCGACCCCCTCACCCCGCTCTCGGAGCTGGCGCGCAATCTGCGCTGGTCCTGGCACTCCGGAACCCGTGACCTGTTCCAGTCCATAGACCTCGAGCAGTGGGCCGCCTCGGGTTGCGACCCCGTGCGGCTGCTCGGCGGCGTGCCGCCCGCCCGGCTCGCCGAGCTGGCCGGGGACGGGGAGTTCCTGCGCCGCCTCGCCGAGGCCTCGGACGGGCTCCGGGAGTACGTCACCGGTGCGCGCTGGTACCAGGAAGAGGCCGCCGAGCGCGGAGGGAAACTGCCGCGCGCCGTCGCCTACTTCTCGCCCGAGTTCGGCATCACCGCCGCTCTGCCGCAGTACTCGGGCGGGCTCGGCATCCTCGCGGGCGACCACCTGAAGGCGGCGAGCGACCTCGGGGTTCCGCTCATCGGGGTCGGGCTGCTCTACCGGCACGGCTACTTCCACCAGTCCCTGTCCCGCGACGGCTGGCAACAGGAGACCTATCCCGTACTCGACCCGAACGAGCTGCCTCTCACCCTCCTGCGCGAGAGGGACGGGACCCCGAGCCTGGTCGCGATCGCCCTCCCCGGCGGGCGTGCGCTGCGTGCGCACGTCTGGCAGGCGAGCGTCGGGCGCGTACCGCTCCTGATGCTCGACTCGGACGTCGAGGAGAACGACCCCGGGGCCCGCGACGTGACCGACAGGCTCTACGGCGGCGGCAGCGAGCACCGGCTGCTCCAGGAGATGCTGCTCGGCATCGGCGGCGTCCGCGCCATCAGGTCGTACTGCCGGCTGACCGGGCACGCCGAGCCCGAGGTCTTCCACACGAACGAGGGCCACGCGGGCTTCCTCGGTCTTGAGCGCATCCATGAACTCGCCCAGGACGGCGTGGGGTTCGACGCGTCGCTGGAGGCGGTGCGGGCCGGGACCGTCTTCACCACCCACACCCCCGTCCCCGCCGGAATCGACCGCTTCGACCGTGAGCTGGTCGCCCGGCACTTCGGCCCGGACGCCGAACTGCCCCGCATCGACGTCGAGCACATACTGCGGCTCGGCATGGAGACGTACCCGGGTGGTGAGCCCAATCTCTTCAACATGGCCGTGATGGGCCTCAGGCTCGGGCGGTGCGCGAACGGCGTGTCGACCCTGCACGGCAAGGTGAGCCGTCAGATGTTCGCGGGCCTGTGGCCGGGCTTCGACGCCGAGGAGATCCCGATCTCCTCCGTCACCAACGGCGTGCACGCCCCGACCTGGGTGGCCCCCGAGGTGTTCCGGCTCGGGGCCCGGCAGATCGGCGCCCAGCGGACGGAGGAGGCGCTGTCGGTGGGCGGGTCGGAGAGGTGGGACGCGGTCGCCGAGATCAGGGACGCGGACATCTGGGAGCTGCGGCGGGAGCTGCGCGGGCAGCTGGTGACGGAGGTCAGACGGCGGCTGCACGCCTCGTGGCGCGGGCGCGGCGCGGCCAGCGCGGAGCTGGGCTGGATCGACGACGTGCTCGACCCCGACGTCCTGACCATCGGCTTCGCACGCCGCGTCCCGTCCTACAAACGCCTGACGCTGATGCTGCGCGACAGGGACCGCCTGATGGAGCTGTTGACGCACGAGGAGCGGCCGATCCAGATCGTCGTGGCGGGCAAGGCGCATCCGGCGGACGACGGCGGCAAACGCCTCATCCAGGAGCTGGTGCGCTTCACGGACGACCCGCGGGTCCGCAACCGGATCGTGTTCCTGCCGGACTACGGCATGGCGATGGCGCAGAAGCTGTATCCGGGGTGCGACGTCTGGCTGAACAACCCCCTCCGTCCGCTGGAGGCGTGCGGGACGAGCGGGATGAAGGCGGCGCTGAACGGCTGCCTCAACCTGTCGGTCCTCGACGGCTGGTGGGACGAGTGGTTCGAGCCGGACTTCGGCTGGGCGATCCCCACGGCGGACGGCGCGGCGACGGACGACGACCGGCGGGACGACCTGGAGGCCGCGGCGCTGTACGACCTCCTGGAGCGCAGGATCGCGCCCCGCTTCTACGAGCGGGGACCGGAAGGCCTGCCCGACCGGTGGATCGAGATGGTGCGCAGGACGCTGACCCGGCTCGGGCCGAAGGTGCTCGCGGGGCGGATGGTGCGCGACTACGTGGAGCAGCTGTACGTGCCCGCCGCGCGGGCGCATCGCACGCTGGACGCGGATACCGCGGGGGAGTTGGCCACCTGGAAGGCTCGGGTGCGCGCCGCCTGGCCGCGGGTCGCCGTCGACCACGTCGAGGCGTCGGCGTTCGGCACGACGGCCGAGCTGGGGGCGACGCTGGCGCTGCGGGTCCGGGTGCGGCTGGGGGAGCTGACCACGGACGACGTGGAGGTGCAGGCGGTCGCGGGCCGCGTCGACCCCGAGGACGTCATCGCCGACGCGAGTCCGGTGCCGCTGAAGCCGGTGGGCGGCCCCGACGCGGAGGGCCGCCGTCTCTACGAGGGCCCCCTGTCCCTGGACCGCACAGGGCCCTTCGGCTACACGGTGCGGATTCTGCCGGCGCATCGACTGCTGGCCAGCGGTGCGGAGCTGGGTCTTGTGGCGGTGCCCACGGAGGGGGCGGGGGAGGCCGCGGGGATGTTGTTGCGTTAAGGGCGGGGCGGCCCTCGCGGAAAAAGCCGGACGGGCTGGAGGCGCTCCAGCCCGTCCGGTCGTGCCGGGTGTTACTTGACGTTGACGCCGGCCCAGGCCGCGTCCACGCCCTTGTACTCCGCGGAGTCCGCGCCGTACAGGTCCTTCGCGGCGCTCAGCGTGCCCTCGCGGGCCGCCTTGTAGTCCGTCGTCGTCGTGAAGTACGACGTCAGGGCCTTGAACCAGATCTTCTCGGCCTTGTCGCGCCCGATGCCCTCGACCTTGGATCCGTCGGCGGTCGGGGAGTCGTACTTGACGCCGTTGATCTCCTTCGCGCCGCTGCCCTCGGACAGCAGGTAGAAGAAGTGGTTGGCGATGCCGGACGAGTAGTGGACGTCCACGTCGCCCGCGTCCGCGCTCCAGTTGTCCAGGGAGTTGCCGTCCTTGGAGGGCTTGTCCATGTAGCGCAGCGGCGATCCGTCGCCGTTGATGTCGATCTTCTCGCCGACCATGTAGTCGGGGACATCCTCGGCGTTCTTGGCGTTGAACTCGACCGCCGCCGCGAAGATGTCGGAGGTGGCCTCGTTCAGGCCGCCCGACTCACCGCTGTACTCCATGTTGGCGGTCGCCGCGGTGACGCCGTGCGTCATCTCGTGCGCCGCGACGTCCATCGACGTGAGCGGTTTCTTGTCGCCCTCGCCGTCGCCGTACGTCATGCAGAAGCAGCTGTCGTCCCAGAAGGCGTTGACGTACGCGTTGCCGTAGTGGACGCGCGAGGTCGCGCCCTTGCCGTCGCCCTTGATGCCCTCACGGCCGTGCACGGCCTTGTAGTAGTCCCAGGTCAACTGGGCGCCGTAGGCGGCGTCGACGGCGGCGGTCTGGGCGTCGTCCGGCTTTCCGGTACCCCACGTGTCGTCGTCGTCCGTGACGAGCTTGCCCTCGCCGCTCTGGCCGTGGGCCAGGTCGTACGTCGAGTGGCCGCCGCGCGCGTCGTCGGTCAGGTCGAAGCCGCTCGAACCCTTCTTGGAGCCGACCTCGACGTCGCCGCTGTACTGGCTGTGGCCCGCGCCGTTCTTGATGTCCTGGTACTGGAAGAGCTTCTCGCCCGTGGCCGCGTCGGTGATGACGTGCAGCCTGCTGGGCGTGCCGTCCTTCTGGACGCCGGTGACGACGGTCTCGTGGGCGAGGACCGGCTTGCCGGAGGCGGCCCAGACGACCTTGCGCGGAGTCAGCGCGTCGGCCTTCTTGGTGTCGCCGGACTTCGCGGCGGTCGACTCGGCGGACTTCGCGGCCGACTTGGCCCCGACCTTCGCCGTGGTGGAGGCGACCTTGATGGCGGCCTTGGCGGCCTTGGTCACGCTCTTGACCGAGCCGCTCTTCGCGGTGTGGACGACCAGGTCGCCGCCGAGGACGGGCAGTCCCTCGTACGTGCGCTCGTAGCGGGTGTGCGTGGTGCCGTCACGGTCCTTGACGACGTCGCGTACGACGAGCTTCTCCTTGGCGCCGAGACCGATCTTCTCGGCGGTGGCCGCCTTGTCCGCGTTCGCGTCCCGCAGCAGGTCGGCGCGGGCGGTGGAGGAGAGCGCGACGGGCGCGCCGGAAGGCGTCGATGCCCGGTCGGGCTGCGCGGAGGCTCCGGTGGTCAGAGCTCCGGCGAGGAGCGCTCCGGCGGCCACAGCGGTGGCGATGGCCAGGGTGGAGCGCTTCCGGGATATGTGGGGGGTCACGCATGCTCCTTCTGTGGGGGGCCCGGACGGCGGTGGGGAGCTGTCCGGGCTGAAAGATGCGGTGCGGGTGTACTGGTGTGGCTGTGCGAGGGAAGAGTGCCAGTTGGGGCAGGTTCATGTCAGGTACTTGATCAGAGGTTGGCCGGAAATCGTCCGTTGAGCGATGGTCCATGTACGCAATGCGAACGGCGCGTTACGCGGCTGACGGCAGACATGGGTGCGCCGCTCCGGGGAGTGGATCCACCCGGAGCGGCGCAGTCTGCACGTACCTTCAAGCCCGGTCGGGGGCTTGGGCCCAGGGCCTACGGGAACGTCAGCTTCCAGCTGTTGATGCGGCCGACGTCCTGCGCGGCCACGTCCTGGACCTTCAGCTTCCAGGTGCCGTTGGCCACCTCGGACGAGGCGTTGACCGTGTAGGTCTCCTGGATGTTGTCCGCCGAGTCCGACGAACTCGAGTTCTTCAGGCGGTACGTCGAACCGTCCGGGGCCACCAGGTCGACGACCAGGTCGCCGCGCCAGGTGTGGACGATGTCCACGCCGACCTTCAGCGCGGCGGGCGCGTTGCCCGTGCGGCCGGTGACGTTGACCGACGAGGTGACGGCCGCGCCGCGGTCCGGAATGGCCACGTCCGTGGTGTTCTCGAAGTCCGTGCCGCCGCCACCACCGGGCCGCGCTCCGACGTTGACGCCGGCCCACGCGTGGGCCACCGCCGCGTACTCGGCGCTGGTGGTGCCGTACAGCTCACCGGCCACCGCGAGGGTCCCGGTGCGGGCCGCCGCGTAGTTGGTGGTCGTCGTGAACTTCGTCGTCAGCGCCTTGAACCAGATGAGCGACGCCTTGTCACGGCCGATTCCGGTCACGGGCAGGCCGTCGGAGGTGGGCGAGTCGTACGAGACGCCGTTGATCACCTTGGCGCCGCTGCCCTCGCTCAGGAGGTAGTAGAAGTGGTTGGCGACACCGGACGAGTAGTGGACGTCGATGCCGCCGATGCCCGAGTACCAGGAGTCCTTGGACGAGCCGTCCTTGCTGGGCTTGTCCATGTAGCGCAGCGGGGTGCCGTTGCCGCGGATGTCGATCTTCTCGCCGACGTTGTAGTCGCCCACGTCCTGCGCGTTGTTGGCGTGGAACTCCACGGCCGCCGCGAAGATGTCGGACGTCGCCTCGTTCAGGCCACCGGACTCACCGCTGTACGTCATGTTGCCGGTGGCCGCCGTCACGCCGTGCGTCATCTCGTGGGCCGCCACGTCGATGGACGTCAGGGGCTTGGCGTTGTTCGCGCCGTCGCCGTACGTCATGCAGAAGCAGGCGTCGGACCAGAACGCGTTGACGTAGTTGTTGCCGTAGTGGACCCGTGAGGACGCGCCGACGCCGTCACCCCGGATACCGGAACGGCCCTGCACGTTCTTGTAGTAGTCCCAGGTCAGCGCGGCACCGTAGTGGGCGTCCGCGCCTGCCGTCTCCAGGTTGGAGGGAAGTCCGTTGCCCCACACGTCGTCCGCGCCCGAGAAGAGGGTGCCGGAGCCGGACGTGGCGCGGTTGAGGTTGTACGTCTTGTGGTTGCCGCGAGCGGTGTCGGTCAGGGTGTAGTTGGACCCCGACTGCGCGGTCCCCAGGGGGACTTGACCGCTGTACTGGGTGTTGCCCGTGCCGTTCTCGATGCCCTGCCACTGGAAGAGCTTCTTGCCGGTGGCCGCGTCCGTGATGACGTGCAGCTCGTTCGGGGTGCCGTCGTGCTGCAGCCCGCCGACCACCGTCTCGTACGCCAGAGTCGGCTTGCCGTCGGCCATCCAGACGACCTTGCGCGGCTCGCGGTCAGCGTCCGTCTTCTTCGACCCCTCGGCCTTCGCCGCGCCGAGCGCCTGCTTCTCGGCGGTGGCCGCCTTCACCTCGGCGCTGGTGTCGACGCCCTTGAGCTCCGCCTTCGCGGCCTTGGTGACGCCCTCGGTCTTGCCGGACTTCGCCTCGTCGACCACCAGGTCGCCGCCGAGGACGGGGAGTCCGTCGTACGTGCGCTCGTAGCGGGTGTGCGTCGTGCCGTCGCCGTCCTTGGTGACGTCACGTACGACGAGCTTCTCCTTGGCGCCGAGCCCCAGGTCCTTGGCCGTCTCCGCCTTGGTGGCGTTGGCGTCCTTGAGGAGCGCCGCACGCTGGGCGGGAGTGAGCTTCACGGGCAGGGAACCGGGGTCGGCCTTGCCTATTTTCACGGCGGCCGGGGCTTTGGCCTTCGGTATCGCGGGGTCGTCGGCGGATGCCGGGCCCGTCTGGAAGGCCACCGCGACGAGAGCGGCGACGGCGGTCAGGGCGCCCGCGGCGGTGGCGCGTCGGTGGGAGGCAGGTCTGTGAGAGGTGCTTCTCAACACGGACTCCTTCTGCGTGGCCGCGGGGTACGCGGCCAGGGGGAACGGTCGGCGCGGTCGTGCCGGCCGGGCAGAACAAGGCAGAACGTGGAGCTGGGGTGCACGGTGGAGCTGGGAATCGAACGGTGGAGCCGGGAATCGAGGGGAAGAGTGGCACCGGTGCGCTCTGTTTGTCAGGAGTGCGTCAAGAGTTGGCCGGAAATGGTCCGCTGCCCGGTGGGGCACGTTCGATATACGGAGGAGGTACTCGCGGTAAGGGGCTTCGCATTGTTCGAGGAGAGCGCGTCGCCGGGGCACGGAACGGCGTGGCTGATTCCGCACCCCGGCCTTCCGTAACCCGGCTTTCCGCAGCCTGGCCTTCCGCGGGCCGGCTGTCGCCTGGCATCGACGCAACCGGTGGATCAGAAGTCGTAGGGCTTCGTGGTGTTCCAGTTGGTGACGTCGGCGTCGGACCAGGTGAACACCGACGGCACGCCCTCGCCGTCGAAGGCGTCCGTCCCGGCGCCCGGACCGGTGTCGCCGGTCTGGTCGCGCAGGGCGACGGAGAGCTCCGTCGACGTGTGGGTCTTGCCGTCGGCCGTGAAGAGCGCCACCGCGGAGTAGACCTTGCCGCCGGGCTCGACCGTGATCCGGTCGGCGCCGCCCGGCGCGTCCTTGGACGAGTGGGGCAGGACGTCCGGGGTGTCGCCGAGCATCACCGACGGGAGCGAAGTGACCCAGCAGGGCCGGGAGTCGGTGTTCGTCGCGGTGATCAGGAGGTGCTCGCCCTGCTCCGCGGGGAAGCGGTGCAGCACGGCGTACGAGATCTCGTCGCCCTCGCAGGGCTGGGCCTTCGCGATGTGGGCGGGGGCGGCCTTGCCCGCACCGGAGCCGGGCGTCCTGACGCTGTCGGACGTCTCGGAGACCCCCGTCGTGCCCGCCGTGCCCGTGGTTTCCGTCGTCCCCGTGGTCTCCGTCGCCTCCCTCACCACCGTCGTCCTCTCGGCGTCCATCGCGCCGTCCGCCGTGGCGACGCTCCTGCCCGTACCGGACCCGGAGGCGTTGTCACCGGAACCGTTCGCACCGCCGCAGGCGGCCAGGGACAGGGCGAGCGCGGCGGTGGTGGCGGCGAGGACGGTGGTGCCGATCCGGTTCGTACGCATGCTGAGGTTCCCCCGCGAGGTGAGTGGGTGCGGGACGCGCTGGTCTCTCCCGCTGTCGACGCCACTGTGGCCACCCCCACTGGTGTTCCGCTCACGCCCCACTGACATTCCACTAACGCGCCGGCGCGCGCCGCACAGGGGGCTGACCCGGGCCTAACCCACCACGCTGTCCCGCCACGCCCGGTGCAGCTCCGCGAACGACCCGCTGCCCGCGATGAGCTCGGCCGGGGTGCCGTCCTCCACGACGCGTCCGTGTTCCATCACGAGCACCCGGTCGGCGATCTCCACCGTGGAGAGCCGGTGGGCGATCACCACGGCGGTCCGGCCGCGCAGCACCGTGTGCATGGCGCGCTGCACGGCCCGCTCGCCCGGGATGTCGAGCGAGCTGGTCGCCTCGTCCAGGATCAGCACCGCCGGGTCGGCGAGCAGCGCCCGCGCGAAGGCGACCAACTGGCGCTGACCGGCGGAGATACGGCCACCCCTCTTGCGTACGTCGGTGTCGTAGCCGTCGGGCAGGGACGCGATGAAGTCATGCGCGCCGATGGCCTTGGCGGCGTGTTCGATGTCCTCGCGGGTGGCGTCGGGGCGGCCGATGGCGATGTTCTCGGCGATGGTCCCGGAGAAGAGGAAGGCCTCCTGCGTCACCATCACCACGCCACGCCGCAGCTCGGCGTTGGCGAGGTCGCGCAGATCGACCCCGTCGAGCAGGATCCGGCCGTCCGTCGGGTCGTAGAAGCGGGCGAGCAGCTTGGCGAGCGTCGACTTGCCGGCGCCGGTGGAGCCGACGACGGCGACGGTCTGCCCGGCGGGCAGCGTCAGGTCGAAGCGGGGCAGGACCTCGCCGCCGGTCCGGTAGGCGAACCGCACGCCGTCGAAGCTGACCTCGCGGCCGGGGTGCTCGGAGGCGAGGGCGGGCAGAGACCGGGAGCGGTCGGGGTGCGGTTCGGGCACGGAGGGGGCCTGGGCGAGCAGCCCGGCGACCTTCTCCAGTGAAGCGGCGGCCGACTGATACGAGTTGAGGAACATCCCGAGCCGGTCGATCGGGTCGTACAGGCGCCGCAGATACAGCACGGCCGCGGCCAGGACGCCGAGCGCCAGGGTGCCGTCGGTGACGCGGTAGGCGCCCCACAGGACGATGCCGGCGACGGAGGTGTTGGCGACGAGCCGGGAGCCGAGCACATAGCGGGCCATCTCCAGCATGGCGTCGCCGTTGGCGCGCTCATGGCGACGGTTGAGCACGGCGAACTCCGCCTCGTTGGCGCGCTCGCGCCTGAAGGCGCGGACCGGGCGGATGCCGTTCATCGTCTCGGCGAACTTCACGATGACGGAGGCGATCGTTGTGGACCGCTTCCCGAAGAGGGGGCCCGCGCGGCGCTGGTATCGGCGTACGAGGAGGTAGAGCGGCACGAACGACGCGACGGCCGTGGCGCCGAGGCTCAGGTCGAGCCAGAGCAGCATCGCCGAGATGTAGACGAAGGACAGGATGACGGTGATCAGCTCCTGCAGCCCTTCGCTCAGCAGCTCCCGCAGGGATTCCACGTCGGTGGTGGACCGGGAGATGAGCCGCCCCGAGGTGTACCGCTCGTGGAAGTCCACGCTGAGGGCCTGCGCGTGACGGAAGATGCGCCCCCGCAGGTCGAGCAGCACGTCCTGGTTGACGCGGGCGGAGGCCACGATGAACGCGTACTGGAAAGCGCCGGACGCGCCCGCGCAGAGGAGATAGCCGGCGCCGATGGCGACGAGGGGCCCGTAGTCGTCGGCGCGGACGGCGGGTACGCCCCGGTCGATGGCGTACGCGACGAGGAGCGGCCCGCCCTGAACGGCGGCCTGCTGCAGAAGAAGCAGCACAGCCGCGAGGATGACGCGCCCCCGGAGGGCCGAGAGCAGGGAACGAAGCAGGGCGGAGGTGGCGCCGGGAGGTGTGGGGAGGCTGTCCCGGTCGAACTCGTCGCCCGAAGCGGGGCGGGACGCGCCGGAGTCGCGTTCGGACTCCTGCGGCTCTCGGGCGTGGCCGGTGGCGGGCACGGCGGGGGAGCGCTTGCCGGCGGCCGGGTAGGGGCGGCCGTCGGGTTCGCCGGGGCGCCCGGCCCGGCCTTCCGCTCCGGAGTATCGGTGCTGGTCGGGGCGGTTCTCCTCGTCCGGGCCCGTGGTCCGTGACGCAGACGTCGATGAGGTCATCGCCCGCCCTCCCTCTCCGCGGACGCGCTGCCCGCCTCCGTCTGCACATGTCCGACCACGGGGCCGACCACCTCCCCCGCCTCCCCCGGGGAAGCGGCCCGCACCTGCGCCTGCCCGCTCGCGGACGCGGGGACCGCCTTGCCTGGCGCGGGCGCGGGGCCCGCCTTGCCTGGCGCGGGCGCGGGGCCGGTCTTGTCTGGCGCGGGCGCGGGGCCGGTCTTGTCTGGCGCGGGCGCGGGGTGAGCTTTCGCTGGCGTGGGTGTGGGGCCCGTTTCCCCTGGCGTGGGCGTCGGATCCACCTTCCCCGGCGCGGGCGTTGAGCTTCTTCCCCCTGGCGTGGGTGCCGGGTCCGCTTTCCCCGGCGTGGGTGCCGGGCCCGCTTCCCCGGGCGTGGATGCCGGGTCCGATTCCCCACGCGTGTGCGTCGGATCCGCCTTCCCGGGGGTGGGCGCCAAGCCCGTTGCCCTTGGCGTGGGCGCCGGGCCTGCCTGCCCGGGCGTGTGCGACGAGCCCGCTCCCCCTCGCGTAGGCGCCGGGCGCGCTTCCCCCGGCGTGGGCGTCGGGCCCGTGTCCCCCGGCGTGGGCGACGGCCCCGCTTCCCCTGGCGTGGACGCCAAGCCCGCTTCCCCCGTCGCGGGAGCGACATCCGCGCCCGACATCAGCCACGCGTACTCCGCGTTCCCCCGCAGCAGCTCATGGTGGGTGCCCACCGCGGTGATTCTGCCCGCGGAGAGCAGGGCGACCCGGTCGGCCAGTAGGACCGTGGAGGGGCGGTGGGCCACGACCAGGGCTGTCGTGTCCCGCAGGACGCGGCGCAGGGCCGCTTCCACCAGGGCCTCCGTGTGGACGTCCAGTGCCGAGAGCGGGTCGTCCAGGACCAGGAAGCGGGGGCGGCCGACCACCGCGCGGGCCAGGGCCAGGCGTTGGCGCTGGCCGCCGGAGAGGCTCAGGCCCTGCTCGCCGACCTGCGTGGCCGTGCCCTGCGGGAGCGCGTGGGCGAAGTCGGCCTGGGCGACCTCCAGGGCGCGCTCCAACTCCGCGTCGCCCGCGCCCTCTTCGGTGCCCATGAGTACGTTTTCGCCCACCGTCGCGGAGAACAGCGTCGGCTCCTCGAAGGCGACCGCCACCAGCGTGCGCAGCCGCTCGCGGTCCATCTCCGCGATGTCCTCGCCGTCCAGCGTGATGCGGCCCCCGCTGACCTCGTGCAGCCGCGGCACCAGCGCCGTCAGCGTCGTCTTGCCGCTGCCCGTCGCGCCGACGAGGGCGAGCGTCTCGCCGGGGCGGACATGCAGGTCGATCCGGTCGAGCGCGGGCGGCGCGTCGGCAGGCGCGTCCGGGTAGCGGAACTCCACGCCGTGGAAGCGCAGTCCGCCCGCAACGGAGCCGCCCGCCGAAGGGACGACCCCCGCGGAGGACTCCGGCTCCGCGTCCATCACCTCGAAGTACCGCTCAGTGGCCGTCGCCGACTCCTGGCTCATCGCGAGCAGGAACCCGATCGATTCCACCGGCCAGCGCAGCGCGAGCGCCGTCGAGAGGAAGGCGACCAGCGTGCCCGTCGACAGTTCCCCGTCCGCCACCCGCACCGTCCCCAGGACGAGCGCCGCACCGATCGCGACCTCGGGCAGCGTCATGATCACCGCGTTGATCGCGGCGAGCAGCCGCGCCTTGGCCAGCTCCGTGCCCCGCAGCCTGTGCGACAGCTCGCGGAACGCGTGAGCCTGACTGCGGTGGCGGCCGAAGCCCTTGATGATGCGGATGCCGAGCACGCTCTCCTCGACGACGGTCGTCAGATCGCCGACCTGGTCCTGCGCCCGCCGGGCAACGGCCATGTACCGCCCCTCGAAATACGCGCCGACGATCACCAGCGGCACCAGCGGGGCGAGCAGCACGAGACCGAGCGTCCAGTCCTGTGCCAGCAGAATCGCCATGCCGACCACGATCGTCGCCCCGTTCACGACCAGGAACGTCAGCGGGAAGGCGAGGAACATCCGCAGCAGCATCAAATCTGTGGTGCCGCGCGACAGCAGTTGGCCCGAGGCCCACCGGTCGTGGAACGCCACCGGGAGACGCTGCAGATGGCGGTAGAGATCCGCCCGCATCGACGCTTCGACCGAGGCGAGCGGTCGCGCCACCAGCCACCGCCGCAGACCGAACAGCAGCGCCTCGGCGACACCGAGCAGAAGCAGCAGCAGCGCCCCGAGCCACACCCCCGCCAGGTCCCGGTCCGCCACCGGCCCGTCCACGAGCCACTTGAGTACGAGAGGGAAGACCAGCCCCGTACAGGACGCGATGACGGCCACACATGCCGCGCTGAAAAGGCGGGTTCGGACAGGCCGGACGTACGGCCACAGCCGCAGCAACGTCCGTACGGCGGACCTTCCTCCCGCCGGCTCCGCTGATTCCTTGGTCAGTGCATCTGGTTTCGGCATCAGAAGCGAGCCTACGGACGGCCACTGACAGAACCCACCGAGTTTTGGCCCGTCCAGAGCCGTCCGCTGGTCCTAGGACCCGGGCCGCACCAGCGAAGTCGTACCGCTCCATCAACCGATCGGCTGATGCCACTTCGAGCGCGATGGGCGATGCCCGGACCCCCGCCCACCGACGAGGCTCGGCCCATGCCCATCATCGAAGTGCACGACCTGCGCAAGGCGTACGGCGGACGCGCCGCCGTCGACGGCGTCTCCTTCACCGTCGAGGAGGGCGAGATCTTCGGCGTCCTCGGACCCAACGGCGCAGGCAAGACCACCACCGTGGAATGCGTCGAGGGTCTGCGCGTCCCCGACACCGGAACCGTCCGTGTCGCCGGGCTCGACCCCGCAGCCGACCACGCCCGCGTCACCCAGATCCTGGGTGCCCAGCTCCAGGAGAGCGAACTGCAGGCGAAGCTCACCGTGCGCGAGGCGCTCGAACTGTACGCCGCGTTCTACCCGAACCCCGCCGACTGGCGCCCCCTCGCCGAACGCCTGCGCCTGACCGACAAGCTGGACAGCCGCTTCGGTAAACTCTCCGGAGGCCAGAAGCAGCGCCTGTTCATCGCGCTCGCGCTGATCGGGAACCCGAGGGTCGTCGTGCTCGACGAGCTGACCACCGGCCTCGACCCGCGCGCCCGCCGCGACACCTGGCAGCTCATCGAGGACGTACGCGACAGCGGTGTCACCGTCCTGCTCGTCACCCACCTCATGGAGGAGGCCCAGCGCCTCTGCGACCGCATCGCGGTCATCGACCAGGGGCGGATCGCCGCGCTCGACAGCCCGGCGGGCCTCATCAGCCGGGCCGCGGGATCGACCGTCATGTCCTTCACGCCGTCCGCGCCGCTCGACGAGCGGGAGCTCGCCGCGCTGCCGCGGGTGATCTCCGTCGACCACCGAGACGGCCGCTACACCCTGAACGGCACCGACGAGACCGTCAACGCCGCCATCACGCTGCTCGCCCGCCACCACATCACCGCCCATCAACTCCGGGTGAACGACGCCACGCTGGACGACGCGTTCCTCGACCTCACGGGAGCCTCCGCATGAGCGCCGCCGTCACCGCACCCCACGCCCCCGCGAGGAGCAAGGCCTCGGCCGCCGTGCTCAAGGCCGAGTTCCGGATCTTCCGCCGTGAGCCCGGCTCCCTCTTCTGGATCATGGCGTTTCCCACGGTCCTCCTGGTGATCCTCGGCTCGATCCCCTCCTTCCGGGAACCCGCGGACTCGCTCGGCGGGCTCAGGATGGTCGACGCGTACGTCCCCGTGACGGTGCTGCTCTCGCTGATCATGGCGGGCCTGCAGGCCATGCCGCCGCTCATCACCGGCTACCGCGAACGCGGCATCCTGCGCCGCATGTCGGCCACGCCGGTCCGCCCCTCCGCCGTGCTCGGCGCGCAGATGGGCCTCCATGGCGCGGCCGCGCTCGTCTCGTCCCTGCTCTCCCTGGCCGTGGGCCGCCTGGCCTTCGACGTGGTCCTGCCGCGCCAGGCCATCGGCTACGGGATCGCGCTGCTCCTCGCCGTCCTGTGCGGGCTCGCGCTCGGTGCCGTGGTCTCCGCGATCTCCCGTACGACGAAGGCGGCGACCGCGATCGGCTCCGCCGTCTTCTTCCCGATGATGTTCAGCGCGGGCGTCTGGCTGCCGGTACAGGCGATGCCGGACGCGCTTGCCCGCGTCGTGGAGGCCACCCCGCTCGGGGCCGCTTCCCAGGCGCTCAGCGAGGCAGCCGCGGGCGACTGGCCCGGCTGGGTCCGCCTGGGTGTACTCGCGCTGTGGACCGTGGCGCTGACGGCCGGGGCGGCGCGCTGGTTCCGGTGGGAGTGACGGTGGAAGAGCGACAGTGGGCTTGACGGTGGGCAGGAGACGGTGGGCGTGACGTGGTACGTCGAGGACACTGGGCCGGTGAGCACGAGCACGGCGGACGCCACGAGGACGATCGAACAGCGGTGGGGCTTGTTCCACCGCTGGGGCCCCTACGCCCTGTTGGGCTTCGGACTGGTCATGGCCCTCGGCACGAGCGTCGTCGTCGGTATGAGCCGGGGCGACTGGTACGTGGCCGGGGCCCTGGTCGGGGCGGGGATCGCGCTCCAGCTGGGGTGGGGCACACTGACGCCGTCTCACCCCGGGCCCTCTCCCGCGGGCGTCGCCTACTACGCCGTGCGCTGGGCGATCGCCTTCGTCCTGACCTGGATCAACCCCTTCTTCGCCTTCTACGCCGTCGTCGGCTACTTCGACTCCGAGCGTTTGCTTCCCGCGCGCCTGGTGAAGCCCGGCCTGTTCCTCACCGCCGTCACCATGTCGGGCTCCCAGTCCGGCGGCCTTCCGCCGGACGAAGAGCTCGGCTGGGGCGTCTTCGGCGGGCTGCTCGCGGTGAACGTCGCGCTGCTCGGCGTCTTCTCCCACCTCGCCACGCAGGAGGACCAGCGGGCCCGCGACGCCGCCGCCACCATCGTCGAACTGGAACGCACCAACACCGCCCTCCAGCAGGCCATGGACGAGAACGCCGCCCTGCACGCCCAACTCCTCGTCCAGGCGCGGGAGGCGGGCGTCGCCGACGAGCGGCGCCGGCTCGCCGCGGAGATCCACGACACCATCGCGCAGGGCCTGACCGGCATCATCGCCCAGCTCCAGGTCGTCGCGACCGCCGCCGACGAGACCCTGGCTCGCGCACACCTGGGCCGCGCGGCGGACCTGGCCCGGCACAGCCTCGGCGAGGCCCGCCGCTCCGTCCACAACCTCTCCCCGACGGCCCTGGAGCACGACGCGCTCCCCGAGGCGCTGAAGAAGACGGTCGCACAGTGGTCCGAACGCGCCGGTGTCCGAGCCGAGTTCACGGTCACCGGCACCGCCGAGCCGTTGCACGAAGAGATCGAGGCGACGCTCCTGCGCATCGTCCAGGAAGCCCTGTCCAACGCCTCCCGGCACGCGGCGGCCACCCGCCTCGGCGTCACCCTCTCCTACATGGAGGGCGAGGTCACCCTCGACGTACGCGACGACGGCCGCGGCTTCGACCCGCTGACGCCGGTCCGGCGCAGCGGCTCCGGCGGGTTCGGCCTCGACGGCATGCGGGTGCGCGCCGAACGCATCGCGGGCTCGTTCACCGTCGAATCGGAGCCGGGACACGGGACCGCCCTCTCGGCTCGCGTACCGTTGGTCCGCCATGGCTGACCTGATCACTCTGCTCATCGTCGACGACCATCCCGTCGTACGGGACGGTCTGCGCGGCATGTTCCGCTCGGACCCCTGCTTCGAGGTGCTCGGAGAGGCGGCCGACGGCGTCGAGGCCGTCACCCTGGCGGAGCGCCTCGACCCGGACGTCGTCCTGATGGACCTGCGCATGCCCGGCGGCAACGGCGTCGACGCGATCGCCGAGCTGGGCCGGCGCGGCTCCCGTGCCCGGGTCCTTGTCCTCACCACGTACGACACGGACTCGGACACCCTGCCCGCGATCGAGGCGGGCGCGACGGGCTACCTCCTCAAGGACGCGCCCCGGGACGAACTGTTCACCGCGGTCCGCGCGGCGGCCCAGGGCCGCACGGTCCTCTCGCCCGCCGTCGCCTCGCGGCTCGTCTCGCGCGTGCGTGCCCCCGGCAACGAACCGCTGAGCACCCGCGAACGGGAAGTGCTCGCGCTCGTCGCCAAGGGCACGTCGAACCGTGCGATCGCCGTGGAACTCTTCATCAGCGAGGCCACGGTCAAGACGCATCTCACCCACATCTACGGCAAGTTGGGCGTCAAGGACCGGGCGGCGGCGGTGGCCACCGCGTACGGCAGGGGAATCCTCGGCTGAGTGCTACGCCCGCTGCCACAGAGCCGGGGTGTTGGGCGGCTCCCACCCAAACTGGGCCTGATGCCCTTGCAGGCACCGATAGGTGGCCCCGCCGTAGGTGACCGAGTCACCCGCGGCGTAGACCTTGCCCGCGGCCCACGTGCCGCCCGGGTCGGGGTCACCGGGGCCGGGGTCGCCACCTCCCGTGGTCTTCAGCGTCAAGCCGAACTGCTGGAGCAGCGGATTGATCGGCTGGTGGTAAGTCGTCCCGCCGCTGCGGCAGTTGCCCGAGCCGCCCGAAGTGACACCCTGCGCCTGGCTGCCGGATATGTAGGAGCCGCCCGAGTCGCCGGGCTCCGCGCAGACCGTCGTGCGCGTCACGCCGCTGATGGTGCCCTCGGGGTAGGTGACACTGGTGTTGTGCTGCTGGATCGTGCCGCAGTGCCACCCCGTAGTGGAGCCGGAACGGCAGATCGACGCACCCACCGGGGACTGCGTGGAGCCCCCGACGCCGACCCGTTGCCCGCCCTGGCCCTTCACGTACGGGGTGGCGGTCCACTGGGAGTTGGTGGCGACCCAGGCCATGTCCCTGCCGGGGAAGATGGACGCCTGGAACGTGCCCTGTGCCACCTGGTTGTAGCCGGTGGTCGCGGTCCCGGCCCGCCCGCAGTGGCCCGCCGTGGCGAAGCCCTGCTGGGTGCCCTTGGTGATCGGGAAGCCGATGGAGCAGCGACCGCCCATGTAGTACGGGTCTCCGCCCACGAGGTCGTACAGCGGGCGCGGCCGGTCCTTGGCCCTCTCGACGCGTACGAGGGAGGAGTCGACCCCCGCGGCGGAGACGAGGGCCTTCGCGGCGGCGGGCCGCACCGCGCGCACGACGACGGCGTTGGAGCGCACGTCGACGTACCAGACGGGAGCGTCGCGCGTCGCCGTCTTCGAGGCGGCGCGGTCCAGGCGGTCCTTGGCGGCGTCCAGTTGGCCGATGGAGTGCGCTGCGACCTCGGCCCGCGCTCCGCGTGCCTCGATCGCGCGGACGTCGGAGGCGTCGGTGGTGGCCACGGTGAGCCGTGCCGAGGTGGCGCCGTGCACCCAGGCTCCCGCGAAGTCACGGCCGAGGGCGTTCCGCAGGGCTCCCGCGACGGCGCCGGCTTCGGCCTCGTTGACCAGACGGGCCTCGGCCTGCGCCGACGTGAGGCCGAGGTCGCGCTGCATGGCCTTCAGCACCTCGGGCGATGTGCTGTCGACGGCGGCGGTCTCGGCGGGGGAGGGCACAGAGGACGCTGCGGGATCGGCCTGCGCGTTGGCGGTACCGGGCAGTCCGGCGAAGACCAGGGCACCGGCCGCGGCGACCGCGGCACACGCGGCGGCGGCGCGTCTGGGTGGGATGGGGAGCATGGGGGCTTCTCCTCGGTTGCGAGGGGCGAGCGGATCGCCCACACCGTAGAAGCCTCAACTGCCTGCCGAAAGCTGTCAGCCGACCCCCTCCCCGGGCGTTATGGAAGGGACGAAGGGAAGGCCGGGGAAACGACGACGAGCACACCGCGAGCCACACCGTACGGCTCTCACCGGGGGCGTCGGCTTGTGTGTGCAGGGGTCTCCGGGGGGGGCGGTGGGTTCGGGTCAGGCGTGGTCCCGCGAGGGTGCCGCGAGCCATGCTGTGTAGCTTTCGCTGCGGGCGGCGGCCTCGGCGTGGGCCGCGCGGGCCTCGGCGTAGACCGTGGGGGCCGTGGCGTCGGCGCCCGTCCCCGGGTGCCAGCCGAGGAGGTGGCGCCAGTACAGCGGTGCTCCGGTGAGCGGTCGGGTCACCAGGCCCGGCGTCGGCGGGAACGTGGCCCGGCACAGCCCCACCGCCCGTCCGACCTGGACCAGATGGACGCAGGACGCCACGTCCGTCTCGTACACGGATGAGGGCGTGAAGCCCGCGCGGGCGCACGCCGCCGTGAAGCAGTCCGCGAAGCAGCCGTCGCCCGGCACGTCCGTCCACGCCTCGCCGGCGAGCCGGGCCAGGTCGATCTCCCGGCGGACGGCCAGCGGGTGATCCGTGGGCAGCATGACGAACACCGGGTCGCGGGCCACCTCACGCCACACCAGGAGCTCGTTCTCCGGCGGAGCACTCGCCCCGCACGTTCCCACCAGCGCGAAGTCGAGGCGCCCGTCGGCCGTGCGGGAGGCGATCTCCCGCTCCGACCAGGAGGTGTGGGTCGTCACCGGCACCCCCGGATGCGCGGCGGCGAGCCGGTCCACCAGGGCGCCGAGCAGCGGCCCGTGTGTCGCGCCGAGCCGGAACCCGGCCCCGCCCTCCCAGGCCCTGCCGAACCGCAGCGCCTCCTCCCGCAACCCGCTGACCGCGGGCAGCACCACCCGGGCGCGGGCCAGCACGAACTCGCCGAGCGCGGTGGCCCGCACGCCGTGCCGTCCCCGCTCGAAGAGCTCCCCGCCCAAGGCGCGCTCGATCCGCTTCAGCTGCGCGCTCAGGGCGGGCTGCGCCAGCCCGAGCACGGTGGCGGCCTTGGTCAGGCTGCCCGCGTCGGCGATCGCCCGGATCGTCCTGAGGTGCCGCAGCTCCAGGTCCATGCGCCGAGCTTGACCCGTGCGGGGGAGCGCGGCAATGGGCAGGTACGGACCAATGCGGGCGCCGTCAGCCAGGCGACACCGTCAGCCTCCCGGGTCCGTCACTCCCTCCCGCACCCGCAACAGCAGCACCGACCGCCCGGTCACCGTGACCGTCGCATCGGCGCGCAGAACCCTGCCGGGCGCCGCGCCCTGCTCCTCCAGGGACGTGTCCACCACCACCTCGTACTCCCGTGCCCACGGCGCCCCCGGCAGCACGAAACTCCCCGCACGGTCCGCCGCGTGCAGGATCACCAGGAAACTGTCGTCGACGACCGGCACGCCACGGGCGTCACGCCCGGGTATGTCGCGGCCGGACAGATACATGCCGAGCGTCGCAGCAGGCGCGTACCAGTCGCCCTCCGTCATCTCCGTCCCGCGCGCGGTGAACCACGCCAGGTCCCGCAGCCCGTCCGCCGAATGCGCACGCCCGGAGAAGAAGGCCCGCCGCCGCAGCACGGGATGCCGGTGCCGCAGCACTATCAGACGGGACGTCAGGTCGAAGAGCGCGGCCCACCCCGGCTCGTCGAGCAGCCCCCAGTCCACCCAGCTGACCTCGTTGTCCTGGCAGTACGCGTTGTTGCTCCCCCCTTGCGTACGCCCCATCTCGTCCCCGGCGACGAGCATCGGCACCCCCGTGGAGAGCAACAGCGTCGTCAGGAGATTGCGCAGCTGGCGCCGCCGCAGCTCCGCCACCCGCTCGTCCGCCGTCTCACCCTCGACGCCACAGTTCCAGGACCGGTTGTCGTCCGAACCGTCCCTGTTGCCCTCCCCGTTCGCCTCGTTGTGCTTCCGCTCGTACGACACCAGATCCCGCAGCGTGAACCCGTCGTGCGCCGTCACGAAGTTCACCGACGCGTACGGACGCCGCCCTCCCCACGCGTAGAGGTCGCTGGACCCCGAGAGCCGGTATCCCAGGTCCCGGACATCGGGCAGCGCACCGCGCCAGAAGTCCCGCACCGCACCGCGGTAGCGGTCGTTCCACTCCGTCCACAGGGGAGGGAAGGCCCCCACCTGGTAGCCGCCGGAGCCCACGTCCCACGGCTCGGCGATCAGCTTCACCCGCCGGAGCACCGGGTCCTGCGCGATCACCGCGAGGAAGGGGGACAGCATGTCGACGTCGTGGAACGAACGCGCGAGCGCCGCCGCCAGGTCGAAGCGGAAACCGTCCACCCCCATCTCGGTCACCCAGTAACGCAAGGAGTCCGTGATCAGCCGCAGCACGTGCGGCTGCACCACCTGGAGCGTGTTCCCACAGCCCGTGTAGTCCGCGTACCGCCGCGCGTCGGACGGCTGCAGCCGGTAGTAGCCGCGGTTGTCGATGCCCTTGAGCGAGAACATCGGGCCCAGCTCGCCCGCCTCGGCCGTGTGGTTGTAGACCACGTCCAGGATCACCTCGATCCCGGCCTCGTGCAGCGCCCGCACCATCCGCCTGAACTCGCCGACCTGCTCGCCCCTCGTCCCCGACGCCGCGTACGCCGCGTGCGGTGCGAAGTAGCCGATCGAGTTGTAGCCCCAGTAGTTGCCCAGGCCTCTTTGCAGGAGATGGTCCTCGTGGGCGAACTGGTGCACCGGCAGCAGCTCCACCGCCGTCACCCCGAGCCGCAGCAGATGGCCGATCGCCGCCGGATGAGCGAGCCCCGCGTACGTACCCCGCAGTTCCTCCGGAACCCCCGGGTGCAGCTTGGTGAAGCCGCGGACGTGGACCTCGTAGATGACCGAGTCCGCCCACGGCGTCTTCGGGCGCCGGTCGTCCGCCCACTCGTCGTCCGGGGCGTCGTCGTGCACGACCACACCCTTGGGGACGTACGGAGCCGAGTCCCGGTCGTCCCGCACCGTGTCGGCCACCTGCTGCTGGGGCCAGTCCCGCACGTGCCCGTACACCTCGGGCGGCAGGCCGTGCGTCGCGAAGTCGCCGTCCACCGCGCGCGCGTACGGGTCGAGGAGCAGCTTCGCCGGGTTCCAGCGCGCGCCCGTCCAGGGGTCCCAGCGGCCGTGCACGCGGTAGCCGTAGCGCTGGCCCGGACGGACGCCCGGCACGAAGCCGTGCCATATCTCGTGCGTCAGTTCGGTCAGCGATGTGCGGGCCTCGACGCCCCGGTCGTCGAAGAGGCAGAGCTCGACGGCCTCCGCGCCCCCCGCCCAGAGCGCGAAATTGGTGCCGGCGACCCCGTCGGGCCCCACTCTGAACCGCGCGCCGAGCGGCGTCGGCGCCCCCGGCCACACGGGCAGCCCGCGCTCCGGGGGAACACCGCGCGGCAAAGCGCGCACCTCCGTCGGCGTCCCGTTCACGGCGGGGGCCTTCCCGTTCACGGCGGCCGCGCCCGTCCCGCGCCGCCCACCCCGGAGTGCTTCCTGTTCGGCTGCGCTGGACACCCATTCGCCTCCTGCGGCTCGACCCCTGCCGCGTCCCGGCGGCGGCGTACCCGACCGGACGGCACCCGCGGACCCGAGGGTCGGCGCCGTCCTCCTCACTGTTCTGCCCAGCGTGTGCGTCGCACTCACGTTTCCCCAGGAGGGGGACGGTCGTTGGGACGGACGTGAGACAGGTAGCGAGGCGCGCACGGCGCGCAGGGGCCGCGCTGGCCGCCGTAGTGACATGGGCAGGACTGCTCGCCGGTGCCGCGGGATGCAGCGGTGACGGTGATGGCGTCGACAGACTGATGGGCAAGCCGCGGTCGCCCGCCGACGCGATCCGGGTGACACCCGACGACGGCAGCAAGGGAGTCGAGGGAGACCAGCCGCTCCGGGTCGAGGTCCCCGACGGGCGCCTCGAATCGGTGCGGGTCGTCCGGGTGCAGGACGCCCGGGAGCAGGCCGTGCCCGGCCGCATCGACGAGGACGGCATGACCTGGAGGCCGCTGGACGAGGGCGGACTCGCGATGGCCGCGAAGTACTCGGTGGACGCCGTCGCCCTCGACGGCCACGGCCGCCGCTCGGCCCGGCACACGACGTTCACGACGGCCGTCCCCGACGAGCGGTTCATCGCCTACGTCTCGCCGGAGAACCGTTCCACCGTCGGCACCGGCATGATCGTCTCCCTGGAGTTCAACCAGGAGATCGAGAACCTTCCGGCCGTCCAGCGCGCCATCAGCGTCACCGCGGAGCCCGCCGTCGACGTACGGCCCCACTGGTTCGGCCGGACCCGCGTGGACTTCCGCCCCGAGAAGTACTGGAAGCCCGGCACGAAGGTCACCGTCGGCCTTCGGCTGCGCGACGTCGAGGCCGCCCCCGGCGTCTACGGCCTCCAGGACAAGAGCATCTCGTTCACCGTCGGCCGCAGCCAGACCTCCCTGGTTGACGCCGCCGAGCACACCATGGAAGTACGCCGCGACGGCGAGGTCCTGTCGACCATCCCGATCACCGCGGGCGCCCCCAAGACCACGACGTACAACGGAAAGATGGTGGTCACGGAGATGCTGGAGGTGACCCGGATGAACAGCCGCACCGTCGGCTTCGGCGGCGAGTACAACATCCCCGACGTCCCGCACGCGATCCGCCTGACGACGTCCGGCACCTTCCTGCACGGCAACTACTGGGCACCGGACGCCCCCGGCAACACGAATGTCAGCCACGGCTGTGTGGGCTTGCGCGATGTGAAGGGCGGCAGCTCACAGACCCCGGCGGGGTGGTTCTTCGACCGCACGCTGATCGGCGATGTGGTGGAAGTCGTCAACAGCGATGACAAGAAAGTCGCTCCTGACAACGGCCTCGGTGGCTGGAACATGGAGTGGAAGGACTGGACTGCGCCGCCCGGATCGAAGCCGAAGGCCGAGCCCACGGACCGGCGCTGAGGCTGGGCCCGCACCACGTGCGCAGTTGGGACGGAACAGTGACATTGGCGGGGAGTCATCGGTCAGGACCGTGTGGTTATCTAGCGCAGGCGCGTGTCTGTGCGCGCTGAGGCACAGGGGTGCCGGCCTGACCAGGGCCGTGCGAGGGGAGACACATCTTGAACGGGCGACCGATATCGGGGACGTCGGTTGGTGCGCGGGGGCGTGCACGACGACGGGGGACCAAGGGCCTCTTTGCGGTGGCATCGGGTGTGACGCTGCTGTTGGTCACGGCGTGTGGCGGGGGAGGCGGCTCGGACTCGGGCGGCGAGGGCAAGGGCGAGGCGGCCGACAAGAACGCGCCGTCGACGGCGGTGGTGACCATAGCCCCGAAGGACGGCGCCGACTCGGTGGCCACCAGCGGCGCACTGAAGATAGCCGCCGACAAGGGCAAGCTGTCCGAGGTCAAGGTCGAGGACAGCAAGGGCAATCCGGTCCCGGGCAAGATCACCTCGGGCGGCGCCACCTGGACGCCGGCGCATCACCTGGCCGCCTCCACGAAGTACAAGGTCCACGCGATAGCCAAGGACTCCGAGGGACGTGAGTCCGCCAAGGACACGTCGTTCACGACGCTGACCCCGAAGAACACCTTCATCGGGCAGTTCACGCCGGAGGACGGCTCGAAGGTCGGCGTCGGAATGCCGTTCTCGGTCCACTTCACGCGCGGCATCACCGAACCGGAGGCCGTCGAGAAGGCCATCGAGATCAAGACGGAACCGGCCGTACAGGTCGAGCCGCACTGGTTCGGCAACGACCGCATCGACTTCCGCCCCGAGAAGTACTGGAAGGCGGGCACGAAGGTCACCGTCAAGCTCAACCTCGACGGTGTCGAGGGCAGGCCCGGCGTCTACGGCGAGCAGGCCAAGACCCTGAAGTTCACCATCGGCCGCAGCCAGGTCTCCACCGTCGACGCCAAGTCCCACCAGATGAAGGTCGTCCGGGACGGCAAGCAGATCAAGAAGATCCCGATCACCGCGGGCGCCCCCGGCACGACGACGTACAACGGCCAGATGGTCATCAGCGAGAAGCTCAAGGTCACGCGCATGAACGGCGAGACCGTCGGCTTCGGCGGCGAGTACGACATCAAGGACGTCCCGCACGCCATGCGCCTGTCCACCTCGGGCACGTTCATCCACGGCAACTACTGGTCGGGCGGCGCCTTCGGCAACACGAACGCCAGTCACGGCTGCATAGGCCTGAGCGACGTGCGCGGCGGCTACAGCAAGAAGACGCCCGCCGGATGGTTCTTCGACAACTCCCTCATCGGGGACCTCGTGGTCGTGAAGAACTCCGCGGACAAGACGATCCAGCCCGAGAACGGCTACAACGGCTGGAACATGTCCTGGGAGAAGTGGAAGGCCTGACAGCCCGGCCGGGATCACACCCCGGCCGCATGTCCCCGTCATGCGAGGCACGGCTAACGTGCCTCGCATGACATCTGTGCATCTCGAAGTCGCCGAAGGCGTCGGCACGATCCGCCTCGACCGCCCCCCGATGAACGCGCTCGACATCGCCCTGCAGGACCGGCTCAAAGAGCTGGCCGAAGAGGCGACCCGGCGCGACGACGTACGCGCCGTGATCATCTACGGCGGCGAGAAGGTGTTCGCGGCGGGCGCGGACATCAAGGAGATGCAGGTCATGGACCACGCGGCGATGGTCGCGCGGTCCAGGGCCCTGCAGGACTCCTTCACCGCGGTCGCCCGTATCCCCAAGCCCGTCGTCGCCGCCGTCACCGGCTACGCGCTCGGCGGCGGCTGCGAGCTGGCCCTCTGCGCCGACTTCCGCATCGTGGCGGACAACGCCAAGCTCGGCCAGCCGGAGATCCTGCTCGGCCTGATCCCCGGCGCGGGCGGCACCCAGCGCCTGTCCCGTCTCGTCGGCCCGTCCAAGGCCAAGGACCTCATCTTCACCGGCCGCATGGTCAAGGCCGACGAGGCGCTCACCATCGGCCTGGTGGACCGGGTCGTGCCCGCCGCCGAGGTGTACGAGCAGGCGCACCAGTGGGCCGCGCGGCTCGCGCAGGGGCCCGCGCTCGCGCTGCGCGCCGCCAAGGAGTCCGTGGACGCGGGCCTGGAGACGGACATCGACACCGGGCTCGCCATTGAGCGCACCTGGTTCGCGGGTCTGTTCGCCACCGAGGACCGTGAGCGGGGCATGCGCAGCTTCGTCGAGGAGGGCCCCGGCAAGGCGAAGTTCCTCTGAATTGCCGCGTGAGCGCGCTCAGTTGAGGCTACGTCAGCCGGAGTGTCCCCCGAAGGAGCGGATTATGCACGGCTTAAGAGAACCTTAAGCCTGGTCGCTCCGGGGCCCTAGTGATCACCCGTAAGCGGGTAGTCACCGCAGGTCAGAAGGGGTCTGACAAGGTCCACGCTGCCACTGGCATATGCCTACCCGGCCCCCCGGAATGGATGGTTCCGGGGGGCTTATTCCGTCGGAACGGCCCCGGAACGCGCTGTGTGCGGCCATGATGGAGGGCATGGCGGGGCTGGAGGACATCGAACAGCCGCGGCGACACGGGAGTGCGACCGCGGCGCGCTGGTCGCCGGCGGTTGAGGACGAACACGCGCTCAAGGCGCTCGAGTTGTTCGGCAATCCGACGGACGCGGAGGTTCCGCTGCCGTCGCGCCCGGAGTCTGCCGCCATCGCGCGCCGGCTCGCCCAGGTCGTGGTGCTCCGGCACTGGGGGCTCTCCCCGAAGCTGACCGAGGACGCGGTACTCCTCACCTCCGAGCTCGTCGGCAACGCCGTGCGGCACACCGGCGCCCGCGTCTTCGGGCTGCGGATGATGCGGCGGCGCGGCTGGATGAGGATCGAGGTGCGCGACCCCTCGCGCGGACTGCCTTGTCTGATGCCCGTCCAGGAGCTCGACCTCAGTGGCCGCGGCCTCTTCCTGGTCGACAAGCTCTCCGACCGTTGGGGCGTCGATCTGCTGCCGCGCGGCAAGACGACCTGGTTCGAGATGCGGGTCGCCGACCGCTGAGGTGGTCGCTGAGGTGGCCGTGGACGTGACCGCCGAGGTGGCCGTGGACGTGACCACTGGCACGCGAAAGCCCCCGGTCGCCGTTTTCGGCGCTGCGGGGGCCTGCGCGGAGCGCCGCGGACATAGGGGTGTGGTCCACGGACACCAATGACGACCTGAGCCCGGGTCAATGGGGGTCGTGGTTCCGACTATGGCAGACGGGGGCCAGCGATCCAAAAGCACCTATCCGGGCATATGGGTGCAAAACATGTCAGTTCAAAGGTGAATCCTTGGTGAGCTGGGACACCTGCCTGGTAAACGCTGGTTAAGTTCTGGCTGTGGCAGGTGATCCGCAAGAGGCGGCAAGGTGGCCACCGGTCTCCACCGGCCCGACCCGCAGGGCTCGCGCGTGAGCAATAAGCGGCTTCTGGCCTCTTTGCCCATTAAATGGTCGGGTGACCGAGACCGACCGCCGTGGAGCCCTGCGCGGCGCGCCCTGGCCGTGGGCCCGCGGTGAGCACGCCCGCGGCGGCAAGGCCGGCGCCCGCTACGGTCGCCGCGCTCCCCGCCGTCCTGGAAGAACTGGACCGCCGCAACCTGCGCGCCGTCACGACCACGGAGTTGCTGACCTGATGACCCTGCACCTGAACCTCACCCGGCGCACCGGAGCGGTCATCGCCGCCGGTGCGGTCGTCACCGCCGCGCTCGCCGGGTGCGGCGGCGAACCCCGCGAGCACGAAGCCCTCGGCACCAAGGGCATCCAGAAGTCCACCAAACCCCAGCCCAAGGCCGCGGACGTCCTGCCGGGCATGCCGCCCCTCCTCGACCCCAAGGACGTCTACGCGGCCGACCGCCCGAACAAACTCTCCCCGGTGGTCAAGGACTTCCCCTCCCGGGTCTACGTCCCCAACACCAACTCCAACACCGTCTCGGTCATCGACCCCAAGACGTACGAAGTGATCGACACGATCGACGTCGGGGTCCAGCCCCAGCACGTCGTTCCCTCCTGGGACATGAAGACGCTCTGGGTCAACAACAACCGCGGCCACACGCTCACCCCCATCGACCCCAAGACCGGCAAGGCGGGCAAGCCGGTCGACGTCCACGACCCGTACAACCTCTACTTCACGCCCAACGGCAAGCACGCGATCGTGATGGCCTCGATGGACCGTGAGCTCGTCTTCCGCGACCCGCACACCATGAAGAAGGTCAAGACCGAACCGGTGAGCTGCTACGGCGTCAACCACGCCGACTTCTCGGCCGACGGACGCTACTTCATCGTCTCCTGTGAGTTCTCGGGTGAACTCCTCAAGGTCGACACGGAGAAGATGAAGGTCATCGGCCAGCAGAAGCTGCCCTTCAAGGGCGCCATGCCGCAGGACGTGAAGATCTCGCCCGACGGCAAGACCTTCTACGTCGCCGACATGATGGCCAACGGCATGTGGGTCCTGAGCGGCGACAAGTTCGACAAGCCGAAGCTCCTGCCGACCGGCAAGGGCACCCACGGCCTGTACGTCAGCCGGGACTCGCGCGAGATGTACGTGTCCAACCGTGGCGAGGGCACCGTCTCCGTCTTCGACTTCCCCAAGAACAAGCTCACCAAGAAATGGAAACTTCCCCAGGGTGGCAGCCCCGACATGGGCGGGGTGTCGGCGGACGGCAACACCCTCTGGCTCTCCGGGCGTTACGACTCCGAGGTGTACGCGATCGACACCCGCACCGGAGTCCAGACCGCCCGCATCCCGGTGGGCGGCGGCCCGCACGGCCTCGCGGTGTACCCGCAACCCGGCCGCTACTCGCTCGGGCATACCGGGATCTTCCGGTGAGCTGTTCAACGGTTGACCATAGCGGCCACCGGGCACAAAAAGGGTAGATCCACCTACCCCCCACCCCCCTGCCGCTCAGGAGGTCGCCCGTGCTCAAAGGCATCGACGTCAGTTCGTACCAATCCACCTTCGACACGGACGGCATCTCCTTCGTCATCATAAAATCGACGGAGGGCCGCTCGTACGTGAACCCACGCCTGACGGCCCAGACGAAGCGAGCACGGGACGGCGGCTGCGTGGTGGGCTTCTACCACTTCCTGTGGCCCGGGAACATCACGGCGCAGGCGGAGTACTTCGTCAGCAAGTCCCCTGAGAAAGCAGGGGACTTGCTGGCGGTGGACTGGGAGTGGACGGGGGACCGGACACGCGCGAGCAACGCGGAGAAGGACCGCTTCATCCGCGAGGTGAAGCGGCTACGGCCGAACCACCGGACGATCTTGTACTGCAACCGCGACTTCTGGCTCAACTACGACACCACGTCCTACGCGGGCGACGGCCTCTGGATCGCCGACTACGTCACGGCGGGCAAGCCCCGCATCAAGGCGAAGTGGCGGATCCACCAGTACACGTCGACGCCGCTGGACAAGAATGTGGCGGACTTCGCGAGCAAGCAGGCGATGCGGGACTGGGCCACGCCGTAGGTCCCGCACGCGGCCCGCGGTGTTCGGTCAGGCGCGCCAGTCCGGTGTGCGCTCCTGTGAGGCCGAGTCCAGTGCCTTGCGGACCGCGTCCGCGTCCGCCGCGAGGCCGTAGACGGGAGTGCCTGGCTGCTGGCGCCACGACTCGTCCTGGCCGCCCGTGTCGACGGTGTCGAAGCCCATCTCGTCGAGCAGGTCGCGTACGACCTTCTTGGCCGCCTCGTCGTCGCCGGACACCGGAAGGGCGACGCGGCCGGGTGCGCCCTTGGGCTGCGGCTTGTCGAGGATGTCCTGGGCGTACGTGCCGTTGAAGGCCTTGATGACCGGGTGGCCGATCTGGCGCTCGGTCCAGCGGCTCTCGGTCAGGCCCTCCTCGATCTCGGCGATCTTCCCGTCACGCTGCTGCGGGTAGTAGTTGCCGGTGTCGATGACGGCGACGTTCTCCGCCGCGCCGTCGAGGAAGCCGGCCGGCAGGTTCGGTACGGCCTTCAGGGGGATGGTCACGACGACGACCTGGGCGCCGCGCGCGGCTTCCTCGACCGTCACCGGCGTCGCGCCGGTCTCTTCGGCGAGTGCGCTGAGGGTGTGCGGGCCACGGGAGTTCGCGACGGACACGTCGTGGCCGATTGCCGTGAGGCGACGGGTGAGGTTGCCGCCGATGTTGCCCGCGCCGATGATGCCGATCTTCATGACTGACCCTTCCGGGGTTGTTGGCCGGTGTCGTAGCGGAGCCAACCTCCGGAACGGGGGAAGTATTCCGGCCGGGGATGGGGTGGTCGGGCTCGCCAGAATTTCACCCCGCCCACCGGAATCACGGGAGGCCGCGCGATAGTGCGTACGTGTGGGTGTTGGTGCGAGCGTCGGTGCGGTGGCGCTCTGAGGCCTGTGTGACGCAGGGCACAGGAACTCGTCCCCGGGCGCGGAGAGGTACGTGGTGTGAGGCGTACTGAAGTGGGAGACGGAGACGGCATCCATGCGCGGATCCGGGCGGGGGAGCGGGAGGCGTTCGGTGAGTTGTACGAGGCGTACGCGCGGACGGTCTACAACCACGCCCTCCGGCTGACCGGCGACTGGTCGACCGCCGAGGAGGTCATGTCCGAGACCTTCCTCGCGGCCTGGCGTACCCGCGACCGGCTTGAGCCGGACGGCGGTTCGCTCAAGCCGTGGCTGCTCGGCATCGCGACGCACAAGGCGCAGAACGCCAACCGCGGTCTGAGGCGTCGGCTCGCTTTTCTTTCGCGTCAGCCCCCGCCGCCCGAAGTGGCGGACTTCGCGGAGGAGTCGGCGGGGCGGATGGACGACGCGCGGCGGCTCGCGGCGGTGCACGGCGCGCTGCGCAGGCTGCGTCGCCCGGAGCGCGAGGTGCTCGTGCTGTGCGTGTGGTCCGGCCTTGACTACGCGCAGGCCGCGGAGGCGCTCGGGGTTCCGGTCGGCACGGTGCGGTCGCGGCTCTCGCGGGCGCGTGCGCGGCTGCGGCGGCTCAGCGAGGACGCCGAGATGGACGTGACTGATGTGCCGGAAGTGAAGAACGTGACGGAACCTCTCCGTGGCCGCGGAGAGGTAGAGAGTGAGGCCGCGTTCGCGGCCCTGCCCCTGCGGGAGGAATTCCGATGAGCGCCGCCACCCCGTCCCGGGGAGAGGACGAGGCCGCTGAGCTGGCCCGCCTGCTGCCGGAGTCGGGCGAAGACGAATGGGAACTTCCGCCGGGGCGTCACCTTCACCACAAGGACGTCCTGATGCAGCAGATCGACCGAGACACCGTCACGGGCCGCCAGGAGCCCGCCCCCGCATCTCTCCACCGCAGGCTGCTGCGTCCCGCGGTGCTGATGCCGGCCGCCGCCGCGCTCGCGGTGGCGGGAATCCTTGCCGCCACGCTGACCTCCGGTGACGGCGATGGCGTACGCGACATGGGTACTGGCCGGGGCGCCACCCCTGGCGCGGCCGTCACCCTCGACCGGATCGCCACCGCGTCCCTGAAGTCCGACTCGCAGCGGGTCAAGGACAGTCAGTTCGTCTACGTGCGCAGCCTCGTCCAGGGCAACGAGGGCGAGCTCAACGGCCGGGTGAAGCTCGGCGCCCCGCACAAGCGGCAGGTCTGGTTCTCGCAGAACCCCGCGCCCGTCACGGACATCGGCATGATCCGGGAGAGCGGGAAGGGGGCGTCGATGCCCGGCCAGGACCTGCCCATCGAGGCGTCCGCGGTGGACGGTTCCGATGACTCCGGTGCCATACCGGAGGGGCCCGACCGGCCGACGTACGACTGGCTCGCCTCGCTGCCCACCGATCCCGACGCCCTGCTGAAGAAGCTGTACGCCGAGACGCGGGTGATCGAGGGGCAGGAGACGAAGGCGCAGGCCGTCTTCGACAGGATCGGTGACCTGCTCGCGGAGGCGATCATGCCGCCGGAGAACGCAGCCGCGTTCTACAAGGTCGTCGCGAAGCTCCCCGGGGTGACCGAGGTGCCCGACGCGGTGGACGCGGCGGGCCGCCACGGGATCGGCATCACCCTGGAGGAGTCGTCGTTCGCGACGCGCAGCGAATGGATCTTTGACAAGAAGACCTTCGCCTATCTCGGCTCACGCGGCTACATGACGAAGAACCACAAGCCGGGCGGCAAGCCGGGCAAGGCCGGGAATCCCGAGGTTCTGTACGGCAGCCAAGCGGTCCTGGAGAGGGCTGTCGTCGATCAGCGCGGCATGGAACCCGAATCCGCGAGCGACCGCGGCTGAGAGCGGTTCGCCCGGGCCGCCCGCCCTGTCCGCACCGCCCGCAGCAGCAGGAAGAGCAGCAGCCCGAACGGCGAGAGGAGGATCGTCAGGACCAGGAGTGGCCCCATCACCAGCGGGTGGATGCCGACGCGCCGCGCCTCGTGGTACATCCACTGTCCGATCAGCAGGTCCCAGGCGATGACCTGGGCCCAGATGGCGCCCGCCCCGTTGGCGAGGACGAGCAGTTCGCGGAAGCCGTCGATGTCGGGGCTGCTGACGGCGGCCCAGAGTTCGGGGAGGACGGGCAGCGCCATCGCCACGTAGACGGCGAGGATCGGCAGGACGGTCAGGGGCGAGGCGGCGACGCGGGCGGTCGTCCGCCACCCCGGCGCGAAGATCATGAGCAGCCAGACCGGGGCGGCCAGCCAGAAGGAGAGTTCGAAGAGGAAACCGGTCATGCCGCGAGCTCCTTGTCGTGGTCGCTTTCCTTGTCGCCGGTCTTTTGAACTGCCCTTCCGGGGCGGGCGGTCGGGCCCCGCAGAGCTCCGTACGTGCTGACGGCCGTGGCGCCGAGGATCAGCCCCGCCGCCGTCAGCGTCGCGCCGTCCGGGTGGATGAGCGGCTGGCCGCGCAGTGCCTGCCAGGTGACCAGGGCGAAGGCGGCGGCGTACGCGCCCGAGGCGATGAGCACGAGCCGCAGGCGCACCCGTTCGTCGCCCAGCAGGCCGAAGCGGGGGCGCGCCGCGAGCGCCGTCAGGACCATGAGGAGCAGCAGGAGCAACTGCAGGGCGTGCATGCCGACGAAGTGCGGGATGCGCAGGTCGCCGCCGGTGGTCGACCAGCCGGTCAGCGGCATGGAGGGGCCGCCGTCCGGTACGCCGACGCTGTGGGCGCCGACGATCGGGGAGGTGCCTCGTTCCTGGCCGGGCGCCGGCTGGGTCATCAGGAACCCGACGGCGGCACCGGCGAGCGCGATGACGACTCCGCACCGCATCGTCCAGGCGGACGCACGGTCGGCGATGCGGGCGCGCAGCAGCAGGATCGCGATGAGCAAGGTGCCGAGCCACAGGATGACGACGGTGACGGCCATCGCGTTGAAGAGGGCTTCATCGAACGGGGTCTGATGGTTGAAGTGGCTGCGCTTTCCCCGCACCACCTGCCCGGTGATGAGCAGCATCTCCACGAGGCTCGACACGGCGACGACCGTGCCCGCCCACCAGCCCGCTCTCCGGCCGCGGTCGAGCAGCGACAGCATCCAGGCGAGCGAGAGTCCGTAGGCGATGAACGAGACCGAGAACTTGAAGGGTTTGAACCAGATGCGGGCCCCCGTCAGTACGCGGTCGTCGACGACGAGGCCGACGCCGGAGATGACGGCGAGGATCGCCATGGATGCGGAGAAGACGACGAGTGGCCGGTGCCACGAATGCCATAAGGACATAGAAATTCCCCCTGCGAAATGGATAGTGATGCTGTCCACTAACCGATAGTGCCACTATCTATGCTGGGGGTGCGGGATGGCAAGGGCGCAGCCGGTGGCAGAGTGGCGAGCGGGAGCGCGAAGAGGCGGGAGCGCGAAGAGGAGAGTGGGCAGGCCGTGCGTATTGGCGAGTTGAGCCGCAGGACCGGTGTGCCGGTGCCGACGATCAAGTACTACGTCCGTGAAGGGCTGCTGCCGGCGGGCGAGTTGAGCAGCCCGAACCAGGCGCAGTACGGCGAGGCGCATGAGCGCAGGCTGCGTCTCATCCGCGCTCTGCTCGACGTGGGCGGCCTGAAGGTGGCCGCGATCGCGGAGGTGCTGAGCGCGATCGACGATCCCACGCGCCCGCTGCACAAGGTGCTCGGCGCCGCCGCGGACCGGCTCGGTTCGGCGGGGGAGGCCGACGACGATGCCGAGGCGGTGGCCGCGAGCGCGGCGGTCGAGGAGCTGATCGCGCGCCGCGGCTGGCAGACCCACGAGTCGAACCCCGCCGCGACCGACCTGTCACGGGCGCTCGCCGCCATGGGGCGCGTCGGCCACGGAGCGTTCACGGAACTGCTCGACGAGTACGCCGACGCCGCCGAAATGGTCGCCCGCGCCGACCTCGGCTACGTGGGCCGGCGGGCGGCCGTCGAGGACCTGGTGGAGAGCGTGGTGATCGGCACGGTCCTCGGCGAGGCGGTCTTCAACGCGATGCGGCGGATGGCGCATGTGGATGCGTCGGCGCGGTTGTACGGGGTTGAGGGGGCGGGGCGCGAGGAAAACCGATAGGTGACCCCGTACGCCCCGGTCGCCGGGAGCCCCCGCTCCCTCAGGCTTTAAGGGCGGCGACCTCTTTCGCCCGTTCCGCCAGTTCCTTCACGGTCCGCGCCCCGGCGTGAGCACGCATCTCCCGGCGCATCGTCCCGAAGTGCTCGTCGCCGCGCGCTGAGGAGACAAGCTCGTACTCGTCCAGGAACCGGCCCCAGGAGACACACGCCGCGTCCAGATGCCCGTGGGCGAGCTGCCGCTGGGCCAGCAACGCGTAGGAGTGCACGCGTCCCTGGCGCTCCTGTACGGGCTGCACCTTGATGGAGTCCTGCAATGCCTTGATGCTGCCCGGCAGGTCCCTCTCCTCGTACAGCACGTGCGAGAGGTGGAAGAGCCATGCCGTTCGGTCGTAACCGCCCACGGCGTCCCTGCGGTTGTCGGCCTTCGACAGTGCGGCCTCGGCCTCGCTCAGCCGCGCGTGAGCCTGCCTACGGTCCTTCACCATGGACGCGGCGTGCGCCTGCTGGCCGCGCAGGAACGCCACCAGACGAGGCCCGGCCTGCGGTGCGGCCTCGGCGGCGCTGTCGGCGAACTCCAGCCCCTTGCGGCCGTGGCGAAGGCTCGTCATCTGCAACGACATGCCGCGCAGTGTGCGGCAGTACGTCACATGGTCCCCGGCCTCATCGGCCAGGGAGAGGGCTTTGAGATACCAGCGCTGGGCGGCGGCGTGGTCCTTCTCGTACATCGCCATCCAACCGGTCAGATACGTCAGATCCGAGGCCGCGGCCTTCATGTCAGCCGCGACCGCTCCTGAGGCTTGCGCGTTCATCCAAGGCCCTACCGTGTTCACGAGGAATGCCGCCGCCATCGGCCGGGCGTGACCTGCACCGTCTTCGTCCAGGATGGACGCGATCCTGATGGTCGTGCGCCTCACGGAGGCGACCTGCGAGCCGCCGATTCGCGTGGTGGCCTTGCCCGGTGTGACTGGTTCGCTGGCGTGTGCTGCCGCCGTGCCGAAGGCGGGCACGGCCAGCGCCGCGGTGAAGACGCCGGCTGCGAGCACGCCGCGCCGAGAGGGATCCATGTCCGCCCTTCCCAGGTCGATCAACTCCTCGACAGTGCCGGGGTGTTGAGATCCGTCAGCGGACGTGGCAGGGGTCAGGCCCGCTTCCTCGTGCGTGATGGGCCTGCCGAGTTTCTCCGACAGGGCGGCCACGACGAGAGCCCTGACCTGTTGCTTCGGCTGGTGTCCGCGCAGCCACATGGACACGGACTGTCCGCTGTAGGTCAGTGGCACCCCGGCGAGGGCGCCAATGCGGTTCACAGCGCGGGCGAGTTCTTCTCGCTGACATTGTCCCTGGTCAAGCAGGGTGGCCAGCCTGGTGTTAGGCGTACGCGGTGTGCCTGCCATGCGTGTACTCCCGACAGCTCTGACAGCTCTGACAGCTTTTACGGCGTTTACGTGCGCGTTATTCCTCCACGGTACCCGCGGAGAGTGACCGGGGGTTGGCTGTACGTCAGGAACCAGACGGAACCATCACGTCCAGCCAGGGAGCCTGCGGTGACCCCCATGACCACCCCTCACCCCGACCGTCAGACCAGCGACCCGGTGGACCTGGCCCTTGTCGACGACGCCGTCCATCGAGCCGAGGGACTCGCCGTCGCCGACCCGAGCAGCCGTCTCGCCGACGCCGTGGCCGCCGAGCTGACCACGTACCTGGCCGCGCTGATCACACCCGCCGAGTGCCACCTGGACCGCATGCCGCACCGTAGCCCTGCCCAGCGACGCGCTCGCGACGTTCTCGCCGACAGCATCGGCCACGCCAGATCCGTCCACCACGATCAGCAGACCGGCGCCTTCACGAACCCCACCGCCCGCCTCTACCTCCTCGCCGGGGCGTGCCGCCTTCTGAAGAACGCGATGGTGCCGTCGTGGTGAGCCGCTGGGACGGCTACCGTGCCCGGCGCCCGGTGCGCTCCAGGATGACCGAGGCGGTCATCGCCACGGCGCTGGTGTCACTGGTCGTGATGACCTTCGCCGCGCTCCTCATCCATACCCTCACCGGGCGCCAGCGCCCTTTCCGAACTCCCGTGCCGGGCCTGACCAATCTCCCGGGCTCTCCCTGCGAGGCGGCCCGGCACGGGCCCTGCGGGCAGACCCGCCCGCTCCGGAGCACCACTGACGAATGGAACCGCTGTGAAGCAACGTCTGGAGAGGTCCACCAGCCTGCAAGCCGCCACGCTCGGCGGAATCGAGCTGGGCCCACTGTTCACCGACCGCGCCCAGTTCGAGGTGCCTGACCTGGCAACCCGCTTTGCCTACAAGAAGGAAGCGGGCTCCTCGGACACCAACCACGAGTACGACAGCCTCAAGGTCTGACCCCCGCCCCCTCGGTGCATCAGGCCCGGCCGGGCCAAGACCCCCGCCCGGCCGGGCCCACGCCCCACCTCGTGGAGGACTCGTGCTCAAGCTCCGCATCGAACCCACTCCATCCAGCCGCGAACTCAGCGGCTGGGCGTGGAACAACACCCGCCTTGAACGCGGCTCGTCCTGGGTCGCCCCTCTCGATCACCCGGCCGTGGACGCGCTCGCCCTCACCGACCGCGACACCGGAAAGGCACTCATCCACGTGCGTGAGCGCAACGCCCATCGCGTGGGCGAGGGGCGACGCGCTGTCGTGGAGCTGCCCTCGGCCACCTTCCACAAGCTCCGCGCAGAGCTTCTGGCATGGCCTTTGGACTTCATCGCCATCGACTTTGCCCCCGAGGGAACTGTCAGCGTACGGGCCGGTGAACGTGGCACCGCACCGCTGTACCTGACGGCCAACGCTGGTGTACTGCACGGGTCGTGGACCACCGCAGACCTCGTCAAGCTACTGCCTCGCGTGGACTTCCATGTCGCCGAGACGGCACGACTGCTCAGCCTGTGGTTCCGCTACAGCCCTCACACCTGCTTCACCGGCTTGTACCGGCTGACCGAGCGCGCCGCCGCCCACTACGACGGCCACGGGCCGATCTGCTTCGAGCAGCCTTCCGCGGCGCTGCACTCCAAGGCCCGCACCCTCGCGGAGAGCGCCGATGTACTGACCGCCTACGGCAGCATGCTCGACGCGGTGCTCGACCGGCACCTCTACGACCCGGACACCACCAGCGCGCACGTCTCAGGCGGCCTCGACTCGGCTGTCACCGGCACCCACTTGTCACTGCGACACCCCGAAAGGATCACCGCTTCGGCGATGCTGTTGCCGGGCCGGACGGGGGCCCAACAGCGAGTACGGCGGGCCGAGATGGTCCGCACCGGACGCTTCCGCACAGACATCACGACATGTGCCCTTCCTCCACTGCATCCCGGCGGGCGGCGCGCCCAGGGCGGATATGTCTACCCCTACGAAGAGCCCTATCACGAAGCCACAGCCGCTCTGGTCGAGCAGTTGGCCCGAGTCGGCGTCCGTACGGTGGTAACCGGGATCGGCGGAGACGAGATGGTCGCCCTCACTCCGGAGGAAGCTCCGCACCAGCCTGTCGGGCCAGGGCATGCGATGACCGAATGGCTGGGCCCCGTGGCCCGCGAAGCTCTCATGGACGTGGACGCGGACACCTGCCCACCCGCCGTCGTCAACGAGATGACCTTGCTCGCCATGGCGTCGGCAGCCCCGTTGCTGCTGAGCGCCGGGATCTGGCCCATGCACCCCTTCGCCGATCCAGACATGATCCGTTTCGGCGAATGGCTGCCCCGGACCTGGCGCTCCCGCAAGAATCTGCACCGCCACCGCCTGACTGCCCTGGGCTTTTCCAAACTGGTGGTGGAGCCGCCGCTGCCGGAGAACTTCACCGGTGTCATGAACGCCGCGATCGGCACCACACTGCCCGCACAGGTGCGGCGCCTGCTCGACAGAGGGTCCCCTCTCGTTGACGCCAAGCTCGTAGATGCTGACGCCCTCACACAGGCACTGGCACGCATCGAACGCGGTGACATCCGCGCCACAGACGACCGCCTCGCCGACGTGGTCGCCGCTGACCTCGCCTACCGCGCCGCTCACCACTGAGAGCCTCGAAGACATGTACCTGATGCGTCCCGCCACGACCCACGACCGGGCCGCCTATACCGAGCTGATCCGTGCCCGCGCCGCATGGATGGTGCGCACGGGCAAAGTCGGCGGCGAAGAACTCCTCGAAGGCGACCGGGCCGAACAGATCGCCGCACAGGCCGGAAACGACCACACCCCAGTCTGGGCGCTGACCACCCCAGAGGGCGAACTCGTCGGCTGCACCAGCCTCTATGACCAGACCCCCGAGTGGGGCTGGACCGATGCCGAGCGCTCCGATCCGGCGCTCTTCCTGGCCACCACGTTCACCCACCCCGGCCACCGGGCCGCGCAGCCGGGCACGCTGATGGCCTGGTGGGCCCTGGGGCACGCCGCTCGCACCGGAAAGCTCTGGGTGCGGCGCGGCTGTGGACACCTGGGACTGGTGCGCCACTACCGGGATCATCAGGGCTTTGACCTGATCCACAAGACCGAGCGCGGGGGTCACTCCGCCTACCTTCTGGCCCGCGAGGCGGAGGAGATCAGGCATTTGCCCGTCACCACCTTGTTCACATATCCCGGTGCCGGCTGGCTCGCCGGATCAGCAACGAAGTCTCGCCCGTGCGGATCCACCGGCCCGACCCCCACCAGCTAGCCCCGCGCCAGCAACCGCCCCAGCGTGTCCTGAAGTTCCGCCTGGGTCACGCGTGCCGCCTCCTCCGCGTCCCTCGACTCGACCGCCCGTACGAGCGCGGCATGGGCGGCGTCGCCGTGGTTCTTCTCCTCCGTGCGTACGTCGATCAGGTCGAGGAGGTTGATCAGGCCTTCCCGTAGTACGGGGGCGAACTCGGCGAAGAGGTCCGTGAGGACGGGGTTGCGGGCCGCTGCCACGACCGCCGCGTGCAGGGCGATGTCGGCGTCGATGAAGGCCGCGTCGCTCGCCGAAGCGGTGGCTCTGCGGCCTTCGAGTGCGTCGCGCATCGCGGTGATGTCCTCGTCGGTGCGCCGCAGCGCCGCGAGCCGTGCCGCCTGCACCTCCACCAGCATCCGCACCTCGTACACGTCCGACACCGCCGCGCGCCGCAGCCGCGTCGGCCAGTCCGCGAACGGCTCCGTGGCGATGACGAAGACACCGGCGCCCTGCCGGGCCTTGACGAGTCCGGCCCCGGCGAGGGAGCGCAGTGCCTCGCGGACGGTGGAGCGGCCGATGCCGAGCTCCTTGGCCAGGGTCGTCTCACCGGGGAGTTTGCTGCCGATGGGCCAGTGGCCGCCGGAGATCTGCTCGCGCAGGCGCTTGGTGGCCTGTTCGACCAGGGGGCTGGGGCGCAGGGAACCGAGCGGCATTGCGGGGCCTCGCTTGTCTGAGGAGAACATGTCCGGGGAGGGGGATTCGACTGGGGAGCATTTGTCTGAGGAGTACTTGTCTGAGGAACTGACGTGTGGCTAGTGTAGTCCCGTGATCTTCTGCGGTCTCCTTCTTCTCGGCTGCCGCGGCGGGGCCTGAAGCGACCGGCACCCCGCCGCGGGGTGCCGTGCTGCCGGTCGGCCCGTCGACCGAGCCGAGAGACCACCGTGAAATCTTCTGCGCGCCCGTATCAGTGGAACCCGCAGCGCCTCAGCCCCATGCCGCACCACCGCTACCGCCCCTACCAGGACCGGGTCACCGTCCCCTCGCCGGACGCCGACCGCGATTGGCCGGGCGCCCGCTTCGAGCGCGCCCCCCTCTGGGTCCCCGTGGACCTGCGCGACGGCAATCAGGCGCTCGCCGAGCCGATGGACCCCGCCCGCAAGCGCCGCTTCTTCGACCTGCTCGTCTCGATGGGGTTCAAGGAGATCGAGGTCGGCTATCCGTCCGCCAGTCGCGCCGACTTCGACTTCGTGCGCGACCTCGCCGCGCTGAGCGAGAGCGGCGGGATCCCGGATGACGTCAGCATCGTCGTCTTCACGCCCGCCAAGCCCGAGCTCATCGACCGCACCTTCGAGTCGATCGAGGGGCTGCCCCGCGCCGTCGTGCATCTGTACATCCCCACCTCGCCCGTCTGGCGCGACGTGGTGCTCGGGCGGTCGCGGGCACAGGTGCGCGAGGTCGTCACGGAAGCCGCCACCCACATGGCCCGACTGGCAGACGCGCGGCCGGGCGCGGACATCCGGTTCCAGTTCTCACCGGAGACCTTCAACCTGACCGAGCCCGACTACGTACTCGAACTCTGCGACGCGCTCACCGAGTTGTGGGACGCGAGCCCCGAACGGCCCGTCACCCACAACCTGCCGGCCACCGTCGAGATCGCGACCCCGAACGTGTACGCCGACCAGATCGAGTACCTGCACCGCCACCTCGCCCGGCGCGACTCCGTCATCCTCTCCGTCCACCCCCACAACGACCGCGGCACCGGCGTCGCCTGCGCCGAACTCGCCGTCCTGGCCGGGGCCCAGCGCGTCGAGGGCTGCCTCTTCGGCAACGGCGAGCGCACCGGCAACGTGGACCTGGTGACGCTGGCCCTGAATCTGTACGCCCAAGGCGTCGACCCCATGGTCGACTTCTCGGACATCGACGCCGTGCGCGAGGTCGTCGAGCACTGCAACCGGCTGCCCGTTCACCCCCGCCACCCCTACGCGGGCGACCTCGTGCACACCGCCTTCTCCGGCACCCACCAGGACGCCATCAGCAAGGGCTTCGCCCACCACGCCCGCCGCGCGGCCGAGTTGGGGGTCGCGGAGAGCGAGGCGCCCTGGGACGTGCCGTACCTGCCGATCGATCCGGCGGACATCGGCCGCAGCTACGAAGCCGTCATCCGCGTCAACTCCCAGTCCGGCAAGGGCGGAATGGCGTACCTGCTGCGCACCCGGCACGGCCTCGACCTGCCGCGGCGCATGCGGCCCGACTTCTCGCGCGTGGTCCAGGAGGCCACCGACGACAGCGGGCAGGAGGCGAGCGCCAAGGAGCTGTACGAGCTGTTTCGCGCGACCTACGTAGCGCCGGGGCAGGGCGGCGGCGAGGTGGAGCTGAGCTCCTGGACCACGGACCGGGCTCCGGACGGCGCCCACCGGTTCGTCTGCACGCTCCAAGTCGGCGACCGCACAGGGGACTTCGAGGGAGCGGGGAACGGGCCGCTTTCCGCGTTCGTCGAGGCGCTCGCCGCCGCCGGGATCACCGTCGACATCCTCGACTACTCCGAACACGCCATCGGGGCGGGTGGCGGCAGCGAGGCCGTCGCGTACGCGGAGTGCCGGGTGGGCGATGTCGTCCGCTGGGGCGCGGGCCTGGACACCTCGGTCCTGACCGCCTCCGTGCAGGCCGTGCTCGCGGCGGTCAACCGGGCGGGGGCCACCGGATGACCACAGGCCTCCCCGTCCTGCACGCCGACACCGTCACCGTCGTCCGCGAAGGGCGGCCCATCCTCGAAGAAGTGACCCTCGCCGTCCGCCCCGGCGAGCACTGGGCGCTGCTCGGCCCGAACGGCGCGGGCAAGTCGACCCTGCTCAGCCTCTGCGGTGCCGTCACCCACCCCACGCACGGCACGGTCGAGGTGCTCGGCCGCCGTCTGGGCAGCGTCGACCTGCGCGACCTTCGCGCGTACGTCGGTCATGTGAACCCCCGACACCCACTGCGCTCACCCCTGGCCGTCCGCGATGTCGTCCTCACGGGGCTCACCAACAGCGTGGAACCGCTGCCTCGTTGGCGCCCCACGTCCGAGCAGGAGGACCGGGCCGATCGCCTGATCGCCATGCTCGGCCTCGCGCACCGCACCGACGCGTGCTGGCCCACGCTCTCCCAGGGCGAACGCGGACGGACACTGATCGCGCGCTCGCTGATGCCGAGACCGCGGCTCGTCCTGCTCGACGAACCGGCCACCGGGCTCGACCTCGCGGGCCGCGAGCGCCTCCTCGACAGCCTGGACGCCCTGCGCGAGACCCACCCCGAGCTCGCCACGGTCCTTGTCACGCACCACCTGGAGGAGCTCCCGGCCGGTACGACGCACGCGCTGCTGCTGCGTGACGGCCGCGCGCTAGCCTCCGGCGCCGTGGACGACGTACTGACCAGCGACCAGGTGAGCAAGTGCTTCGACCACCCGGTGCGGTTGGAGCGCACCGAGGGGCGCTGGAGCGTGCGGCGCGCCCGCTGACCGCGCGGAAGGGGCCCGGCGCACTCACGTGCCGGGCCCCTTCCGCGTACTGCCTGCCCCTACTTGTTCAAGCTCGCCCAGAACTCGTCGAAAGAGAGGCGCTTGTCCTTGTCGGTGTCCTTCGTGCCGATCACGGCCTCGGCGACCGTCTCGGTGACGTAGAAGTCCCCCATCTTCGCCATGGCCGACTTCCACTCGACCGCCGTGATGAAGCCGTCGCCGTCCGCGTCGAACTGCTCGAACGTCTTACGCGCTTCCTCGATGTCCGCCACCGGATCCACCCCTTCTTCGTGCACTGCTGACGAGGGTTAGGGTATCGGCCGTTCGAGGACGCGATCACAAGGAGTACGCCCATGGCCAGCACCTCTGCCTCGCTCGGAGCGATCCTCGACGCGGCGGCCCGCGGTCAGTTCCCGCCGCCCGACGGCACCACCACCGTCGTGCCGCAGCCCTGCCACCGCGACGCGGGCGTGATCGCCTTCACCGCGCACTCGGTGGTCTTCACGGACGAGGATCCGCAGTGGGTGCACGCCACCCTCGCCGCGCTCGACTGTGATGCGCTGGCCGCCACGATGAACCCCGTCTTCCTCGCCGCCTTCCTGGAGCGGACGGGACGCGCGACGGACACCACCGACCTGCTGACCGTGGCCGACGCCCTGCCGGGCGGGCCCGACCCGGCTCTGGGGCTCCGCGAGATCGACGACCCGGACCACCCCCGGGTGGCGCGGGCCCGTAAGCGCCGGGACGACGTACGGGTGTGGTCCGCCGACAGCGGCGGGGTACTGGTGCTCGGACGCGGACTCGCCGGACGCTGGGAGGCCGCGATCGAGGTCGGCGAGGACGTACGCCACCGGGGGCTCGGCCGGGCGCTGGGGCTCGCGGCCCGGCATCTGGTGCCTGACGGGGACCACGTGTGGGCCCAGCAGTCCCCGGGCAACGCGCGCAGCGTGCGGGTCTTTCAGGCGGCGGGGTACCGGCCGGTGGGCGCGGAGGCGTTGTTCGTCGCACGGTGAGACTGCCGGTAGCCGGTAGCCGGTAGCCGGTGACCGTGGCCGCGGCTCAGCACTCGATGATGTTCACCGCGAGCCCGCCCCGCGCCGTCTCCTTGTACTTCACGCTCATGTCGGCGCCGGTCTCCTTCATGGTCTTGATGACCTTGTCGAGGGACACCTTGTGGCTGCCGTCGCCGCGCATCGCCATCTTCGCCGCGGTGACGGCCTTGACCGCCGCCATGCCGTTGCGCTCGATGCACGGGATCTGGACGAGGCCGCCGACCGGGTCGCAGGTCAGGCCGAGGTTGTGCTCCATGCCGATCTCGGCCGCGTTCTCGACCTGCTCGGGGGAGCCGCCCAGGACCTCGGCGAGGGCGCCCGCCGCCATCGAGCAGGCGGAGCCGACCTCGCCCTGGCAGCCGACCTCGGCGCCGGAGATCGAGGCGTTCTCCTTGAAGAGCATGCCGATCGCGCCCGCGGCGAGCAGGAAGCGGACCACGCCCTCCTCGTCGGCCCCGGGGATGAAGTTCATGTAGTAGTGCAGGACCGCCGGGATGATGCCCGCGGCGCCGTTCGTCGGGGCGGTCACGACCCGGCCGCCCGCGGCGTTCTCCTCGTTCACCGCCATCGCGTACAGCGTGATCCACTCCATGGAGCGGGCCAGCGGATCGCCCTCGGCGCGCAGCTGCCGTGCCGAGTTGGCGGCGCGGCGGCGGACCTTGAGGCCGCCCGGCAGGATGCCCTCGCGGGACATGCCGCGCGAGACGCAGGACTGCATGACGCCCCAGATGTCGAGCAGACCCGAGCGGATCTCCTCCTCGGTGCGCCACGCCTTCTCGTTCTCCAGCATCAGCGCGGAGATGGAGAGGCCGGTCTCCTGAGCCAGGCGCAGCAGCTCGTCGCCGGTGCGGAAGGGGTGCTTCAGGACCGTGTCGTCCGGCACGATCGGGTTCTCGCCGGCCACGGCGTCGTCGTCGACCACGAAGCCGCCGCCCACGGAGTAGTACGTCTTCTCCAGGACGAGGCCGCCGTCACGGTCGTACGCGAAGATCGTCATGCCGTTGGCGTGGTACGGCAGGGCCTTGCGGCGGTGCAGGACCAGGTCCTCGTCGAAGTCGAAGTCGATCTCTTGCATGCCGAGGAGGTTGAGGCGGCCGGTGCTCTTGATCTGCTCGACGCGGTCGTCGGCGAACTCGACGTCGACCGAGCGCGGAGACTCGCCCTCCAGGCCGAGCAGGACCGCCTTCGGGGTGCCGTGGCCGTGGCCCGTCGCACCCAGCGAGCCGTAGAGCTCGGCCCGTATCGCGGTGGTGTGGGCCATCAGGCCCTCGTTCTTGAGGCGGCTCGCGAAGATGCGGGCGGCGCGCATGGGACCGACCGTGTGGGAGCTGGACGGGCCGATACCGACCGAGAACAGGTCGAAGACCGAGAGGGCCACGAGAAACTCCAATGGTGGTTGGTAGACGCCGTTGTCTGCCGGGGTGGTGCAGAGAACTACGGAAAGCGGGGCATGAGCCGGGGCACCGCACTCACTGTCTTCACTGTCCAGTGTGCGCGGTGCCCCGAAGGTTCGTACGAAGGAAAGCGTACGAAAATGCTACAGGTTGGGGTACAGCGGGTGCTTTGCTGCCAAGGCCGAGACGCGGGCCTTGAGCGACTCCGCGTCGAAGCCCGGCTTCAGCGCCTCGGCGATGACGTCGGCGACCTCACGGAAGTCGTCCTCCTGGAAGCCGCGGGTCGCGAGCGCGGGCGTACCGATCCGCAGGCCCGAGGTGACCATCGGGGGGCGCGGGTCGTTCGGGATCGCGTTGCGGTTGACCGTGATGCCGACCTCGTGGAGACGGTCCTCGGCCTGCTGGCCGTCGAGCTCGGAGTTGCGCAGGTCCACCAGGACCAGGTGCACGTCCGTGCCGCCGGACAGAACGTCGACGCCGACGGCCTTCGCGTCGTCCTGGACCAGGCGCTCGGCCAGGATGCGGGCGCCGTCCAGGGTGCGCTGCTGGCGCTCCTTGAACTCCTCGGAGGCGGCGATCTTGAAGGAGACGGCCTTGGCCGCGATCACGTGCTCCAGCGGGCCGCCCTGGAAGCCGGGGAAGACCGCGGAGTTCAGCTTCTTCGCGAAGTCCTTGTTGCGGGCCAGGATGACGCCGCCGCGCGGGCCGCCGAGCGTCTTGTGCGTGGTGGAGGTGACCACGTCCGCGTACGGCACCGGGTTGGGGTGCAGACCGGCGGCGACGAGACCCGCGAAGTGCGCCATGTCGACCCACAGCTTCGCGCCGACCTCGTCGGCGATCCGGCGGAACTCGGCGAAGTCCAGCTGACGCGGGTAGGCGGACCAGCCCGCGATGATCACCTTCGGGCTGTTCTCCTTGGCCAGGCGCTCGACCTCGGCCATGTCGACCAGACCGGCCTCGTCCACGTGGTAGGCGACCACGTTGAACTGCTTGCCGGAGAAGTTCAGGCGCATGCCGTGGGTGAGGTGGCCGCCGTGTGCCAGGTCGAGGCCGAGAATCGTGTCGCCGGGCTGGGCGATCGCGAAGAGGGCGGCCTGGTTGGCGGAGGCGCCGGAGTGCGGCTGGACGTTGGCGTACTCGGCGCCGAACAGGTCCTTGATCCGGTCGATCGCGATCTGCTCGGTCACGTCGACGTGCTCGCAGCCGCCGTAGTAGCGGCGGCCGGGGTAGCCCTCGGCGTACTTGTTGGTGAGGACCGTGCCCTGGGCTTCCATGACCGCGACCGGAGCGAAGTTCTCCGAGGCGATCATTTCCAGGGTGGACTGCTGACGGTGGAGCTCGGCGTCGACGGCGGCGGCGACGTCCGGGTCCAGCTCGTGGAGAGGGGTGTTGAGAAGCGACATCAGGTGGTCCCTAAGGGTCTTCGGGGGGCTTCAGCTGCCGGAGAACTCGGTGTACTCGTCCGCGGAGAGCAGGTCCTTCGGCTCCTCCGTGATCCGCACCTTGAACAGCCAACCACCCTCGAACGGGGCGGAGTTGACCAGCGACGGGTCGTCCACGACGTCCTGGTTCGACTCGACGACCTCGCCGGTCACCGGCGAGTACAGGTCGCTGACCGACTTGGTCGACTCGAGCTCGCCGCACGTCTCGCCCGCGGTCACCGCGGCGCCGGCCTCGGGCAGGTCGGCGTAGACGACGTCACCGAGCGCGTTGGCCGCGTGCTCCGTGATGCCGACGGTCGCCACACCGTCCTCGGCGGCCGAGAGCCACTCGTGCTCCTTGCTGTAACGCAGCTGCTGGGGGTTGCTCATGACCTGAATTCTCCTGTACGCGGGGGAGTGCTGGTGAACGAGGCTGCTGTGCGGGGTGTCACTTCTGGCGCTTGTAGAACGGGAGCGCCACGACCTCGTACGGCTCGTGCGTGCCGCGGATGTCCACGCCGACGCCCGGGGTGCCCGGGGCGGAGTGCTCCGCGTCGACGTACGCGATGGCGATCGGCTTGCCCAGCGTCGGGGACGGGGCGCCCGAGGTGACCTCGCCGATGACCTTGCCGTCGGCGACCACCGAGAAGCCCGCGCGCGGGACGCGGCGGCCCGAAGCGATCAGGCCGACCAGCTTGCGCGGGGGAGCGGTCTCGGCGCGCTCGGCGGCGGCCGCGAGCGCCGCGCGCCCCACGAAGGTGTCGGACTGCGAGGTCTTCTCGAACTTGACGACCCGGCCGAGACCGGCGTCGAAGGGCGTCAGATCCGCGGTCAGCTCGTGCCCGTACAGCGGCATGCCCGCCTCAAGACGCAGCGTGTCGCGGCAGGAGAGCCCGGCGGGAACCAGACCGACGGGCTCGCCCGCCTCCATCAGCGCGCCCCACAGCTTCTCGGCGTCACCGGGCGCCACGAAGAGCTCGAAGCCGTCCTCGCCGGTGTAGCCGGTGCGGGCGATCAGCGCGGGTACACCCGCGACCGTGCCCGGCAGGCCCGCGTAGTACTTCAGGCCATCCAGGTCGGCGTCCGTGAGTGACTTCAGGATGCCGGGGGACTCGGGACCCTGGACGGCGAGCAGGGCGTACGCGTCGCGGTCGTCGCGGACCTCGGCGTCGAAGCCGCCGACGCGGGCGGTGAGCGCGTCGAGCACGACCTGGGCGTTCGACGCGTTGGCGACGACCATGTACTCGGGGGCCTCGGTCTCGCCCAGGCGGTAGACGATCAGGTCGTCCAGGATCCCGCCGTCCTCGGCACAGATCATCGTGTAGCGGGCGCGGCCGACACCGATGGAGCCGATGTTGCCGACGAGCGAGAAGTTCAGGAAGTCCACGGCCTCGGGCCCGGTGACCGTGATCTCGCCCATGTGGGAGAGGTCGAAGAGACCGGCCTTGGTGCGTACGGCGTTGTGCTCGTCGCGCTCGCTCGCGTAGCGGAGCGGCATGTCCCAGCCCGCGAAGTCGGTCATGGTCGCGCCGAGCGCACGATGCACGGCATCGAGTGCGGTCAGACGGGGGGCAGTACTCATTCGTGGAACTCCCAGGGGCATGACGGGTGAGGTCGATCCTCCCCATCTGTCATCGGAACCTGAGAGGTTCACCACGACCCGTACGTACATCTCGTACAGGGGGTCATGACTTGCACCTTGGGTGGAGCCGCCGTGGCGACCCGCTTTTCAGATGTGCCTCGCCCGCGCGGTACGGGGCCTGAGAGATTCAAGGGAGGGACTTGCTCCTTCGGCGCCCCGGTGCGTCAATCGACGGCCACCGGGAACTCTCCCGCGCGGATTCAAACGGCCTGTATGGAGTTTGCGCGCACATCATTGCACGCGCCTGCGTCACAAGGCAGTGCCAGTCCAGTAATGCTGTTGTGCCGCATTACCTTCTCTTTACACTTGCCGGGGAAGCTGCGGGAAGCAGGTACGTGACCGCTAAGGGGAGGCCGATCACGGTGCGCAGGACCAGCGTCTACGCGACCAACACAGGGGTGGCCCTGCCCAAACAGGCCGCCGTCCCGACCAGGGAGAGCTGCGGCCCCCTGCCGGCGGCCGTCGTCCGCGACCTGCGGCAGCGGACCGGCCACAGCCCGCACCGTCTGACGTTCGGCGAGGGCGACCTGATCGTCGTCTCCGGGCTGCCGGGCAGCGGCAAGTCCACGCTGATGCGCAGAGCCGTCGCGGGCCCGCGCATCGACTCGCAGGACACCCGCGACCGCTGGGCCCGGCGCATGCCGAGCCTCCTGCCGTACGCGGTGTACCGCCCCCTGGTCCGCCTCGCGCACTACGCGGGCCTGCGCAGAGCCCTGCGCTCCGGCGAGGGCGTCGTGGTGCACGACTGCGGCACCCAGGCGTGGGTGCGCCGCTGGCTGGCCCGCGAGGCCGCGCGGCGCGGCACGACCCTGCACCTGCTGCTGCTCGACGTGCCACCGGACACCGCCATGGAGGGGCAGCTCGCACGCGGGCGCGGCGTGTCGCGGTACGCCTTCGCGCGGCACCGCAGGACGGTCGGCCGGCTCGTCGGCGCCGCCGAGCGCGGCGACCTGCCGCGCGGATGCGGCTCGGCGGTGCTCCTGGACCGGGCGGCGGCCGGGGTGCTGCGGGGGATCGGCTTCGGGGACTGAGCCGCCCGCCGCGCTAGGGTCGTGCCGCAGGCAGAGCGGGACCGAGCAGGGGTTAGAAGTGATGGACATTCCGGCGCAGGCGCATCCCCATCCGTACGGAGGATGGCCGGGCAACGAACTCGAAGAGGTGCTCGCGGCGTCCCTGGGCGCCCCCGGCGCGCCTCAGGCGTCCGCGGGGGCCCGCATCGTCGAGGTACTCGGCCGCAGCCGCGTCTGGGTCCCGCTGCCGAACGGCGGAGCCCCCGACAGCGGCACCCTGGACCTGCCCACGCTGGAGATCGACGGTCAGGCCTACGTCCCCGTCTTCAGCTCCGAGCAGCAGTTCCAGCAGGCCACCGGTGGCCGGATGAGCTGCACCGTGGCGCCCGCCGTGGAGTTCGCGCGCGGCCTGCCCCCGCAGCTGGGCATCGCGGTCAACCCGGACGGCACGGTCGGTGTGCCGCTGCCGCCGCCGGCCGTCGCCGAGCTCTGCCGCGCCGGGCGCACCCCGCTGGACGGTCCCGCGACCGGCGGCCGGGTCCGCCTCTTCGAACCGGACTGGCAGGAGGACCCGGTGGACTTCCTGTCCGCCGCCGCCCGCGAGTTCGAGGCCACCGGGGTCGTCCTGAGCGCCCGCCGCTGTCTGGCGAGCGTCGAGGGCGGTGCGCCCTCCCTGTTCGTCGGCGTCGAACTGACCTCCTGGGAGGGCAGCGCGCGCGAGCTGCCGATGGAAGCCGTGGGCCGGGCCCTGGGGCAGGCCCCGGTGGCCTGGCCGGTGAACCTGGTGCTGCTCGACGTGGCCCAGGACCCGGTCGGCGACTGGATGCGCGAGCGGGTCCGGCCGTTCTTCGGTCAGGCCCCGGGACACGAGCACGGACGTGTGTAAGGACATGTGCAGGTACGTGTGTGAGGGTGCCGTACGTCAAGTCGGTGTCGGGATCGCCGCTTAAGCTGGTTTCATGACCCGGGCGGGGCACGGCCCTGCCGGTCGGCCCGGGTCCCCTGGTCAGCTCAGGTCACGTCGGGTTCATCAGGTTCCAGTTCCACCGGATCAGCGGGTCAGCGGGTCATCGCGAAGGGGCGGTTAAGGGTGAGTGCGTCGGGCACGGCTGCGGCCGGGCAGGTCGAGCACATGCTGCGCCAGGTGACACCGGGGCGCTATGACGCCTACGAGGCGCTCCTGCGGGCGCTCGCCGCCGACCAGGTGTGGATGCTGCTCTGGCACGGCCAGGCCGGGTCCCCCGACGCCCAGTACGGGAACATGGAGGTCGAGGGCCTCGGGTACGCGCCGTGCGTGACCTCGGCCCAGGAGCTCTCCGCCAGTGGCTGGAACCGGTCGTACGAGGTGGTCGGCGGTGTCGACATCTCCCGCACCCTCTTCCCCGACCACTACGGCCTCTGGCTCAACCCCCACGCCCCCGGTGGCGGCGTCGGCATCCCCTGGCTCGACCTGCGGCGCATCGCGTCGGGCCTCGACCTGCTGCCCGCGGGACCGCTTCGGCTCACCGAGCCCGCCATCGAGATCCCCCAGTTCTACGCCCTGCTCACGCAGAACGCCCACCGCACCCCCGCGGTCCGCTCGCTGCGCCGCGCCTGGGTGCAGCCCGCGCTCGGCGCCCCGTATCTGGCCATCGGCCTCGATGTGTACGACACCGCGCCGGCGTCGGTCGACGGGGTGCGCACGATGATGCAGCAGTCGATCGCCGCCGTCCCCGACGGTCTGCCCGTGTCGACCGTCGCGATGTCCGACGGATACGACCCGGTCGCCATGTGGCTGCGCGCCAACGCGCGCCCGTTCTACGACCGCGAGGCGCAGCCCGCACCGGCGCCCGCAGGCGGATACGGCTACCCCGCGCAGTACTGAAGCGGCGCTCCTGGCCGCACCGGAAGGGCCGGGAACCGGCCACCGCGGCTCGTATACCTGCCCCGACCGCCATGATGTCCGTTCTGATGGTGGAGGGGGTCTATAGGCTCCCGTGGCACCTTGCGACCCAACTGCCCCGTGTTCGCCCCTCGTTCACGTGCGTCCGGATAACGGAACACCTCGATCAGCATCACGGTTGCGCATCCTTTCCCCGTCAAGGCTGGTAACAGATCGCGACCGCGATGAAGACTCCCGCACCAGGGGTGCTTCGCCCCTGTGCACGACGGACTGATCACGTCGCTACAGCGGCAAGTGCGGGCCGGTCACCACCGGTTGAGAGGGGTCCCTGCCACGATGACGGCACCATTGCATGACACACCTGCGGACGCGGACCCGACAGCGGACGTCGCTCCCGCAGCTGATGCAGGGGTGAAGAAGGTCGAGGGGCGGTCCCTCAAGCAGATCGCCTGGAACCGCCTGAGGCGGGACAAGGTCGCTCTGGCCGGCGGCATCACCGTGCTCGTCCTGGTCTTTGTCGCCGTCTTCGCGCCCCTGATCGTCTCCCTGCTGGGCCACCCGCCCAACGAGTTCCATCAGGACGAGCTGGAAGACCTGACGAACCTGCCCAAGGGCGCGTTCGGCGGCATGAGTCCGGACTTCCTCTTCGGGGTGGAGCCGAACAAGGGCCGCGACGTCTTCAGCCGGATCGTCTACGGCGCCCGGATCTCACTGCTCGTGGCGTTCCTCGCCGCCGTGGTGGCCGTGGTGCTCGGGACCTTCTTCGGCATCATCGCCGGCTACTTCGGCGGTTGGGTCGACGCGACGATCAGCCGGGTCATGGACGTGCTGCTCGCCTTCCCGCAGCTGCTCTTCGTGATCTCCCTGGTGTCGGTCCTCCCCGACGACCTGCTCGGACTCACCGGCAGCGGCGTCCGCATCGCCGTACTGATCCTGGTGATCGGCTTCTTCGGATGGCCCTACGTCGGGCGCATCGTCCGAGGCCAGACCCTCAGCTTGCGCGAACGCGAGTACGTGGAAGCGGCACGCAGCCTCGGCGGCGGTCAACGGCACATCCTCTTCCGTGAGTTGCTGCCGAACCTGGTCGCTCCGATCACCGTGTACGCGACGCTCATGATCCCCACCAACATCCTCACCGAAGCGGCGCTCAGCTTCCTCGGCGCGGGTGTACGTCCGCCGACGGCATCCTGGGGCGGCATGCTCCGGGACGCGCTCGCGACGTACGAGCACGACCCGATGTTCATGGTCTTCCCCGGCCTGGCGATCTTCGTGACCGTGCTTGCCTTCAACCTCTTCGGTGACGGGCTGCGCGACGCCCTGGACCCCAAGGGAACTCGGTAAACAGTTCCAACTGGCTTGCCCCTGCCGCATCGTCAGGTGGCTCTTCCCATGGTTCTTCAGGCAGTCAAACGCCAAGGACCGCGAATCTCGGAGGATGCGAGAAATGCCCACAGGTTCCTCTAAACGACGGTTGACCGCAGGCGCGGCCCTCGTCGTGGCGGCGCTGGTGACCACCACGGCGTGCGGCGGCGGCAGCGACGACGACGACAGCAAGGGCGCCGGCTACAACGCGGCGATCGGCAAGGTCGCGAACAAGTCGGCGAAGAAGGGCGGGACGCTCAAGTTCATCGCCAAGCAGGACCTGGACTCGGCCGACCCGCAGCGTGCGTACTACGGCATGACGTGGGACTTCATGCGGTTCTACACCCGCACGCTGATCACGTACGACACCAAGCCGGGTGCCGCGTCCAACAAGCTCGTCCCCGACCTCGCCGAGTCCACGGCGAAGATCAGCGACGACGGCAAGACCTACACGTACAAGCTGCGTGATGGCCTGACGTGGGAGGACGGCTCGAAGCTGACCTCCAAGGACATCAAGTACGGCATCGAGCGCATCTGGGCGACCAAGGTCATCACCGGTGGCCCCGGCTACCTGAAGTCGACGCTCGACCCCAAGGGCGAGTACAAGGGTCCCTACGAGGACAAGTCGAAGGACAAGCTCGGTCTGAAGGCGATCGAGACGCCCGACGACAACACCATCATCTTCAAGCTGCCCAAGAAGAACGGCGACTTCGAGCAGATGCTCGCGATGCCGTCGGGCACCCCGGTCAAGCAGTCCGAGGACACCGGCGCCAAGTACACCCAGCGCCCGTTCTCCTCCGGCCCGTACAAGTTCCAGAACTACAGCGCCGGCAAGAGCATCACGCTGGTCCGCAACAAGAACTGGAAGAAGTCGTCGGACCCGGTCCGTCCCGCGCTGCCGGACAAGATCACGGTCACCATCTCGGCGAACCTCGAAGAGAACGACAAGCGCCTGATGGAAGGCGACTACGACATCGACATGAATGGCACCGGCATGACCCAGTCGGGTCGTACCACCGCCATTCAGGACCACAAGGGCAACGTCGACAACATGCAGACGGACTTCGTCCGTTACGTCGCCCTGGTGACCAAGGCGAAGCCGTTCGACAACGAGGCCTGCCGCAAGGCCGTCTTCTACGCCACGGACTTCGCGAGCCTGCAGAAGACGCGTGGCGGCCCGGTCGCCGCCGGTGAGATCGCCACCAACGTCTTCCCGAAGTCGATCAAGGGTTACGACGACTACGACCCGTACGGCATCAAGGAGCGCAAGGGCAAGCCGGACGTCGCCAAGGCGAAGGCCCAGCTCAAGGAGTGCGGCAAGCCGAACGGCTTCTCGACCAAGATCTCGGCCCGCACCAACCAGCCGGGCGAGGTGGACGCCGCCACGGCGCTCCAGGAGTCGCTGAAGAAGGTCAACATCAACGCCGATGTCGACCAGATCGACGGCGCCGACTCCTCCAGCATCACCGGCTCTCCCTCGGTGGTGAAGAAGCGCGGCATCGGCATGACGATGGCGGGCTGGGGTCCTGACTTCCCGACCGGCCAGGGTTACGCCCAGCCGCTGTTCGACAGCCGTTTCATCAACGAGAACGGCAACTACAACGAGTCGCAGATCGACGAGCCGAAGATCGACAAGTTCTTCGACGACGCGATCGGCACGGTCGACCCGAACAAGGCCGGTGAGATCTACACCGATCTGGCCCACGAGATCGTCGACAAGGCCTACTGGATGCCCTTCCTCTACGAGAAGAACATCAGCTGGCGTTCCTCGCGGGCGACCAACGTCTACTCGTCCGCCGCGTACAGCGGTCGCTACGACTACGTCTCGATCGGTGTCAACGACGCGAAGTAGTAAGTAGCAGTCGCCGCAAGGCAGTCCCACCGCCGAATCCCGCCAGTCCGAAGGGCAGGTGATGGCCCCGGGCGGTGGCCGGGACCCCTCACAAGGGGGTTCTGGTCACCGCCGGGCCGCGCACAGTGCTTGCTTATCTCATCCGGCGCCTGATCGCCGTTGTCGTCATGGTGCTGGTCGTACTGCTCGCGACCTTCACCGTCTTCTTCATGTTGCCCAAGTGGGCGGGACAGGACATCGCCGTCCTCTTCGCCGGCAAGTCATCCGGTGCCGAGCAGCTCGCGGGCATCCGGATCAAACTGGGTCTGGACGACCCTCTGCTCGTCCAGTTCTGGGACTTCGTCAAGGGCATCCCGATGGGGCGTGACTACTCCAACGGGGCCGACGTCACCCACTGCCCGGCCCCGTGCTTCGGATACTCCTTCCGTACCGAGGCGCCCGTCTGGGAGACCCTCAAGGACGCCCTGCCCGTCACCGCGGCGCTCGCCGCCGGTGCCTGCGTGCTGTGGCTGGCCGCCGGTGTCGCCACCGGCGTGCTCTCCGCGCTCAAGCGCGGCACCATCTGGGACCGTTCCGCGATGATCACCGCCCTCGGCGGCGTCTCCCTGCCGGTCTTCTTCACCGGCATGATCGCGATGGGGCTCTTCGTCCACACGCTCGGCTGGGTGAAGATCGAGGACACCCTCACCACGGACGATCCGATCAACATCTGGCTCGAAACGCTGATCCTTCCCTGGGTCGTGCTCGCGTTCCTCAACGCCGCCATGTACGCGCGACTCACCCGCGCCACCATGCTGGAAGTGCTCGGCGAGGACTACATCCGCACCGCGCGCGCCAAGGGGCTCGGCGAGGCCACCGTCATCAGGCGGCACGCGCTGCGCTCGGCCATGACGCCGATCCTCACCGTCTTCGGTCTGGATCTCGGTGTGCTCATGGGCGGCGCCGTCCTCACCGAATCCACGTTCAACCTGCCGGGACTCGGTCTTGAGGCCGTCAAGGCCATCAGCAACAAGGACCTGCCGGTGATCCTCGGCGTCACCTTGTGCGCGTCGCTCGCGATCGCCCTGGCCAACCTCGTCGTCGACCTTCTGTACGCCGTCATCGACCCGCGAGTGAGGCTGGGATGACCGAACTGCACAAGACCGGAGCGGCGGTCGGAGAACCCGTCGCCGATTCGGTCGCTCCCACCGCCTTCCTCGAGGTGCGCGACCTCAAGGTGCACTTCCCGACCGACGACGGCCTGGTCAAGTCCGTCGACGGGCTCAGCTTCCAGCTGGAGAAGGGCAAGACCCTCGGCATCGTCGGCGAGTCCGGCTCCGGCAAGTCGGTCACCTCGCTGGGCATCCTCGGTCTGCACACCGCCGGCCAGTACGGCAGCCGCAAGCCTCGTCTTTCCGGCGAGATCTGGCTGAACGGCACGGAACTGCTCAGTGCGGACCCCAACCGGGTGCGCAAGCTGCGTGGCCGCGACATGGCGATGATCTTCCAGGACCCGCTGTCCGCGCTGCACCCGTACTACACCATCGGCAAGCAGATCATGGAGGCCTACCGGGTCCACCACGACGTGGACAAGAAGGTCGCCCGCAAGCGCGCCATCGAGATGCTCGACCGGGTGGGCATCCCCCAGCCGGACAAGCGGGCCGACAGCTACCCGCACGAGTTCTCGGGCGGCATGCGCCAGCGCGCGATGATCGCGATGGCCCTGGTGAACAACCCCGAGCTGCTCATCGCGGACGAGCCGACGACCGCCCTCGACGTCACCGTCCAGGCGCAGATCCTCGACCTCATCCGGGACCTGCAGAAGGAGTTCGGCTCCGCGGTCATCATGATCACGCACGACCTGGGCGTGGTCGCCGAGATGGCGGACGAGCTGCTCGTGATGTACGGCGGGCGCTGCGTCGAGCGCGGCACGGCCGAGAAGGTCTTCTACGAGCCCCAGCACCCCTACACCTGGGGCCTGTTGGGGTCGATGCCGCGCATCGACCGCGAGGAGACCGAGCGTCTCGTGCCGGTCAAGGGCTCGCCGCCCAGCCTGATCAACCTTCCTTCGGGCTGTGCCTTCAACCCGCGCTGCCCGTACGCCGACATCCCCAAGGACCAGATCACCCGCCGCGAGCGCCCCGACCTGCGCGAGGTCGCCCCGGGTCACTTCACCGCCTGCCACATGCCGCAGGACGAGCGCACCCGGATCTGGACCGAAGAGATTGCGCCGAAGCTGTGAAAGACGATGCGAAAGATCAGGCGAAGGGCCAGGAGATGACGATCCCGGCGCAGACGAAGGGCTCTCAGGAGTCTCCCGAGCCGCTGCTCAAGGTCGACGGCCTGGTGAAGCACTTCCCCATCAAGAAGGGGCTGCTGCAGCGTCAGGTGGCGGCCGTGCAGGCCGTCGACGGTCTCACCTTCGACGTACGTCCCGGTGAGACGCTCGGCGTCGTGGGCGAGTCGGGCTGCGGCAAGTCCACGATGGGCCGTCTGATCACCCGTCTGCTCGAACCGACCGCGGGACGCGTGGAGTTCGAGGGCGTGGACATCACGCACCTGAACACCAGCAAGATGCGGCCGCTGCGCCGTGACGTGCAGATGATCTTCCAGGACCCGTACTCGTCGCTGAACCCGCGGCACACCATCGGCACGATCGTCGGTGCGCCGTTCAAGCTCCAGGGCGTCAAGCCCGAGGGCGGCCTGAAGAAGCACGTACAGGAGATGCTGGAGCGGGTGGGGCTCAGCCCCGAGCACTACAACCGCTACCCGCACGAGTTCTCCGGCGGTCAGCGTCAGCGCATCGGCATCGCGCGTGCGCTCGCCCTGCGGCCGAAGCTGGTCGTGGCCGACGAGCCCGTATCCGCCCTGGACGTCTCCATCCAGGCGCAGGTGGTCAACCTCCTGGACGACCTCCAGGACGAGCTCGGTCTCACGTACGTGATCATCGCGCACGACCTCTCGGTCATCCGGCACGTCTCGGACCGCATCGCGGTGATGTACCTCGGCAAGATCGTGGAGCTGGCGGACCGCAAGGACCTCTACTCCACGCCGATGCACCCGTACACCAAGGCGCTCCTCTCCGCGGTGCCCGTGCCCGACCCGAAGCGGCGCGGCGTCAAGAGCGAGCGCATCCTGCTGCGCGGTGACGTCCCCTCGCCGATCGACCCGCCCACCGGCTGCCGTTTCCACACGCGCTGCTGGAAGGCGACGGAGATCTGCGCGAAGACCGAGCCGCCGCTGATCCCCCTCGCCTCCGGCCACCAGGTGGCGTGCCACCACCCGGAGAACGCCGAGGACCAGCAGCCGGGCGACACCAAGCTGCTTCAGGTCGCCAGGGAGGCGATCGACGTGGTGTCGGTGGTGAGCAAGGCGGAGGAGACGGCCGAGGAGGCCGCGACCCCGAAGAAGACCGTGGCGAAGGGTGACGCCTCGAAGACCGTCGCGAAGGGTGACGCCTCGAAGGACACCGCAAAGGCTGTCTCGAAGGACGCCCCGGAAGCGGAGTCCAAGGGTCAGGCGTCAACTGACAAGTAGCACCTGATGACTTGGTAAAAATCAGTCACCAGGTCATGTACACGCCCATACGGGAGAGTGCAGAGTCTGCGTGTCCGTTTCACCGGAACACGCGCGAAGGGATGACTCATGACACTCTCCCGTTCGGCACGTCTGGGGGCGCTGGCCACAGCCGCCGCCTCCTTCTGCTTGATCGCCGCCGCACCCGCACCGCACCCCGGCTCGCCCGGCGTCGGCGACCCGTATTTCCCGCAGCTCGGCAACGGCGGGTACGACGTACGCCACTACGGCCTCGACGTCGCGTACAACCCTGACACCGACCGCCTCGACGGCCGGACCACCATCACCGCGCGCGCCACCCGCAGCCTCTCCTCCTTCAACCTCGACCTCCAGAAACTGACGGTGACGAGAATCGAGGTGAACGGCAGAGGGGCGAAGTTCACCCGCGACGGCGACGAGATCCGCGTCAGCCCGCGCGACCACCTGCGCAAGCACCGGACGTTCACCGTGACCGTGACCTACGGCGGCGTGCCCGAGCCGCTGAGCGGTCCCATCGTCTTCGGCTCCGACTACGGCTGGATGAAGACCACCGACGGCGTCTTCGTCGCCTGCGAGCCCAACGCCGCCTCGACCTGGTTCCCCTCCAGCGACCACCCCTCGGACAAGGCGGCCTTCGACATCCGCATCAAGGCCCCCAAGGGCCTGACCGGGGTCTCCAACGGCCGGCTCGTCGACACCTACGACAAGGGCGGCCAGACCGTCGCCCACTGGCGTGAGTCCAAGCCCATGGCGACCTATCTCGCGACCGCCACCATCGGCAAGTTCGACGTGCAGAAGGGCAAGACCCCGGGGGGCACCCCGATCTACGTCGCCATCGACCCGGTCCTGGAGAACAGCAACAACGTCGACGTGTACGGCGTCACGGCCGAGGTCACCGACTACTGGTCGAAGCTCTTTGGTCCCTACCCCTTCGAGGAGACCGGCGCGATCGTCGACGACATGCCGCAGGCGGGCTTCTCCCTGGAGACCCAGACCAAGCCGGTCTACTCCGCCATCCGCAGCGAGTCGACCATCGCCCACGAGGTCGCCCACCAGTGGTTCGGCGACTCCGTGACGCCCGAGAAGTGGAACGACATCTGGCTCAACGAGGGCTTCGCGACCTACTCCCAGTGGCTGTGGAGCGAGCACAAGGGCACCCAGACCGCCCGCGACGCCTTCCTCGCGGCCTACAACTCACGCCCCGCCGACGCACCCTTCTGGCAGATCGTCGTCGGTGACCCGCAGCGCGACACCATGTTCGCCTCCGCCGTCTACCAGCGCGGCGCGATGACGCTCCAGGTGCTGCGCGAGCGCATCGGTGACAAGGCGTTCTTCAAGCTGCTCCCGGCCTGGGCCAAGCAGCAGCGCTACAGCAACGCCACGACCGCAGAGTTCATCCGGCTCGCCGAGAAGATCTCGGGCAAGCAGCTCGACGATCTGTTCCAGACGTGGCTGTTCACGAAGGGCAAGCCCGCCCTGTAGGCGCCGTCGGTGTCGCGCGGTGTCGCCCCGGTGAGACCCGCGACGGCGGGCAGGTAAGAATGGCGCGTGATCCAGGATCTGTTCAGTCCCTCCGTCCAGCACGCGCTCGACATCGTCGGAATCTTCGTCTTCGCGATCTCCGGCGCCCTGCTCGCCGTACGCAAGAACTTCGACGTCTTCGGGATCGTCGTGCTGGCCGAGGTCACCGCGCTGGGCGGGGGGATCTTCCGTGACGTGGTCATCGGGGCGGTGCCGCCCGCCGCCTTCGTCGACCTCGGATACTTCATCACGCCGCTGTTCGCCGCCGCCCTGGTGTTCTTCCTCCACCCGGAGGTGGAGCGCACCCAGCTCGCGGTGAACGTCTTCGACGCCGCGGGCCTCGGCCTCTTCTGCGTCACCGGCACGACCAAGGCGTACGACTACGGCCTCGGCCTCACCGCGTCGGCGGCCCTGGGGCTCGCCACCGCGGTGGGCGGCGGTGTGCTGCGCGACATCATCGCCAACGAGGTGCCTTCCCTCGTGCGCTGGGACCGCGACCTGTACGCCGTGCCCGCCATCGTCGGCTCCGCGATGGTCGCGCTCTGCATCAACTACGACATGGTGAACGCCTTCACCAGCAGCCTCGCCGTGATCACGACCTTCGTCCTGAGACTGCTGGCGCTGCGCTACCACTGGCGCGCGCCACGGGCCTGGCACCGGCGGTCCACCGCGGTCGAGGTGGAGGAAGCGGGCTAGGGCCCGCGGCTCGTCCGCTGCCTGCCCGGCGGCAGAAAAAGCTACCGCTCAGTAATTAGATGTTGTACGTTGCTGACATGGCAGAGGCAGCATCCATACCGACAGCGGTGCCCGCGAGCATCGGCGACAGCGAGTTCGACCGCGACACCGCGGTCACCCGGCGGGAGCCCGGTGTCTACGACATCGATCTCTCCGCGGGATGGACGATCATCAACGCCGTCAACGGCGGTTATCTCCTCGCGGTCCTCGGTCGCGCGCTGGCCGACGCCCTGCCGCACGCGGACCCCTTCACGGTCTCCGCGCACTACCTGACGGCGTCCCACCCCGGGCCCGCCGTGATCCGCACGGACACGGCACGCGCCGGGCGGACCCTGTCGACCGGGCAGGCCTCGCTCTTCCAGTACGACGAGGAGGGGCGCGAGGTCGAGCGGATCCGGGTGCTCGCCTCGTACGGAGACCTGGCGGAGCTCCCCGACGACGTCCGTACGACGGCGAAGCCGCCCGCCTTGCCGCCGATCGAGCAGTGCTTCGGCCCGCAGGACGCCCCGGACCACCGCCCGGTGCCCGGCAGTTCGGCGATCAGTGACCGCCTCTTCTTGAAGCTGGACCCCTCCACCCTGGGCTGGGCGCTCGGCCAGCCCTCCGGCAAGGGCGAGATGCGCGCCTGGTTCGGCCTCGCGGACGGCCGTGACGCCGACCCGCTGTCGCTGCTGCTCGCGGTGGACGCGCTGCCGCCGACGGCGTTCGAGCTGGGGCTTTCGGGATGGGTGCCGACTGTGGAGCTGACGGTGCATGTACGGGCCCGCCCCGCCCCCGGCCCTCTCCGCGTCTCGATCACCACGCGGAACCTCGCCGGGGGCTTCCTGGAGGAGGATGCGGAGGTCTGGGACTCGGAGGACCGCCTGGTGGCCCAGTCGCGGCAACTGGCCCGCGTGCGGCTGGGCTGAGCAAGGCGTTATCTTCCCCAACCCCGCCCCTTCCCGAAAACCCGCTCGGCGCGGGGGCCTTCGTCGTCGTCATCACCGGCTTCGCCGAGTTCGTCCTCAAACGCCGGACGGGCTGGAATCCAGCCCGTCCGGCGTTTGAGGACATCT
>NZ_JBFALJ010000039.1:0-57082 GCF_040660195.1 Streptomyces sp. NPDC050147
CACGCGAACCGAACCCCGGCCCGCCTGTCGCCCGTACCGACGGACCACCCACCACCCCCGACGGCGGGCGGACGGCAGACGGCCCGCGGCGGGCGGCAGGCGGACGGCGGCAGACGGGCGGCAGGCCACCACCCGCCGCCCGCCGCCCGCCGCCCGCCGCCCGCGAAAAACCGGTGACACACCCTGCACCGCAGACAAAGCCCTCCGACCAAAACCACCGAGCAGCAAAACACCTCACCCAACACACACGGACCCCACCCCACAGGCCCTACAGACCGAACTTCAAGACACCCGGCACCAAGGAAACAAACCTCTGCCGGTGGGGTGTGTCCAGTCAACGGCTGATCTTGGTTGTTGAGGTTCAGTGGCTGGTGGTGGGAGTGAGGCGTCCTTCGAAGGCGATCTGGAAGGCGTTCAGTGGTGCCTTCCAGCGCATCGTCCAGCGGCGCCGGCCCTTGCCGGTCGGATCCAGGCTCGTCAGCGCCATGTAGACGCACTTCAACGCGGCGGCCTCGTTCGGGAAGTGCCCGCGGGCTCGGACCGCCTTGCGGATGCGAGCGTTCACGCTCTCGATCGCGTTCGTGCTGCAGATGACTTTGCGAATCTCGACGTTGAAGGAGAGGAAGGGCACCATCTCGGCCCAGGCGTCGGACCACAGCTTGATCACGGCCGGATACTTGCTGCCCCACTTCTCGGAGAACTCCAGGAACCGCTCGGTCGCGGCGGCCTCGCTCGGCGCGGTGTAGACGGGCTTGAGATCCTTGGCGACCTTGTCCCAGCCCTGGCGGGCGCAGTAGCGGATGCTGTTGCGAATGAGGTGAACGATGCATGTCGGACGACAGTTCGGGCCAGACTGTTTCGACGGCGTCGGGCAGGCCCTTCAGTCCGTCACAGACGAGCATGAGGACATCCTCAATGCCGCGATTCTTCAGCTCGGTGAAGACCTAGATGTGCTGTTCGGGCACGTTGGTGACGCGAGTGCGGTCTTGCATGGGTGAGGGCCTTCTGGTTTCGGCGGTGACTGCGACATCTACCGCCGAGTGCAGGAGGCCCTCATGTGCCACCGTAACGCGCCGCTCACTCCCACCGGCAGGATGCGCCTGGCCTGGTGCATCGTGCAGGACGGCTGGCCGCTGCGGCGGGCCGCCGAACGGTTCCAGGTCAGTCACACCACCGCCAAACACTGGGCCGACCGATACCGCCTCCACGGCTGGAGGGGCATGTACGACCGCTCCAGCCGCCCGCACCACTCACCGGCCAAGACGCCGGCCGGTGTCGAGGAACAGGTGGCACGGCTACGCCAGGAACACCGGATCGGCCCCCAACGGATCGCGGTCCGCAGCCACATCGCGGCCTCGACCGTTCACCGCATCCTGCGTGACCATCACCTGCCGCCGCTGGCCATGCTGGACCATGCCACCGGCCGGCCCGTCCGCCACTACGAACGCGGGTCTTGACCCCTGATGTTGAACACACGAGACACTGGATCCTGAGGATCTGAGGACGGACATCTCGTGGTCATGAAGAACTACCCGCCGGAGTTCAAGGCGGACGCGGTCGCGCTGTACGAGTCGCGGCCCGAAGCGACGATCAGGTCGGTCGCCGCCGATCTGGGGATCAACCCGCAGACCCTGCGGAACTGGGTCCGGGCAGCCGGAGTGAGCCGTCCCCGGGGACGGCGGACGCAGGAACCGGCCCAGCCGCCGGCCCCGCTGGAGGCGGAGAACGCGGCCTTGCGGAAGAAGGTTCGTGAGCTTGAGGAGGAACGCGAGATCCTGCGGAAGGCCGCGAAGTATTTCGCCGGTCAGACGCGCTGGTGAACCGCTTCCAGTGTGTCGCCGACCTCCAGCGCCGTTACGGCGTGAAGCGGCTCCGCCGCATCCTCGGCATCAGCCGCTCGAGCTTCTACTACTGGCGCCGGACGGCCTCGGACCGGGCCGCCAGACAGGTAGCCGACGCCCGCCTGGCCGCCCGGATACGGGCGGTGCACCAGGAATCGGACGGCACTTACAGAGCCTTGAGGATCACCGCCGAGCTCCGGGAGAAGAATGGTGAGGCGGTCAACCACAAGCGCGTCGCCCAGATCACACGGGCGTCGGGGATCGAGGGGGTCCGGTTGCGCCGCCGGCACCGCACCACCGTTCCCGACCCTGCGGCCAAGGGACCGGACCTGACCGGCCGCGACTTCACCGCGGACAAGCCGAACACGAAGTACGTCGGCGACATCACCTCATGGGCAGAGGCGGGGCCCGAGAAGCCTAGACATCACCCAAGCCATGAGCTCTTGAAGGAGCCGCTTGACGGTTCCTCTGCATCGGATGTCTACCTGCCCGTCGAGGGCGGGAAGTCTGCTACCTGGCGACCGTCATCGACCTCGCCTCGCGGCGTCTGACCGGCTGGGCGATCGCCGACCACATGCGCGCGGATCTCGTGACCGACGCGCTGGCGGCGGCGATCCGCACCCGCGGCAGCCTCACCGAATCGATCATGCATACCGACCACGGCCCCCCGTACACGAGCAGGGACTTCGCCCAGGCCCGCAGGTCAGCAGGGGTCCTGCAAAGCATGAGCGCGGTCGGGACCAGCGCGGACAACGCACTCGCCGAGTCCTTCAACACGACTTTCAAACGCGAGACCCTGCAAGGACGAAAGAGCTGGCCAACCAAGCGCGAGGCCCGACTCGACGCTTTCAGATGGCTCCACCGCTACAACGCCCGTCGCCGACACTCCCGCCTCGGACAACGATCACCAATCGCCTTCGAAAACACCTTCCACCTCACGCCAACTACGCTGGCACAAGCCGCATAACCCGTGCTCAGGATTCGGGGTCAAGGCCCAAGGCCCCTCCGCAAACGGGTGTTGCTGGCCACCTGATCAACCACCCGACTCTCGGTGATAGGACTTCCCTCTACGGAAAGATGATGAGAAGGCGACAGTGTGGACGCAGTAGTAGCGATCAGCCTGATCCGCATGGCCGCTGCAGACTTGGCCATGGAACCCTGGCAGCGCCCCTCGGACGCCTACCTGGTCCAGTTGGGTCTGGACGCCCTGATGGCCGACATCGAGGCTCCCTCGCTTCCCCTGCTGGCCGGCCTCGCGCGCGGTGAGTATCGCCAAGCCCGCGAGCTGTTCGACCTTGTGCTGGAAGAGCTGGGTCTGCTGCCGCTGACCTCGGAAGATCTTGCCAAGGCGCGATGGACCGCGGCCCAGTGGTGGGCCGGCCAGATCGTGGCGTGCCAACTCGATCCCGTGCACGGAGCGAAGCTGATCTATGAGGAAGCGTCAGCCGAACTCGACTACCCCGACGCGCTGCAACCCATCGTTGATCTGGCGAAAGCGCTCGACCTTCCGAACGAGCAACCTCCGGACCAGCAGCACATTCGCGACCGGGTCACCTCCGCGGCGCGAGACTTTCCCGCCGCAGAAGCGCGCCAGAACCACAGCCTTTGAGCTACGTCGCACGACCCGCCATGACCGGCTCACGGAAAGCAAAGCGAGCCAGAACCGTGACTCGTGAACAAAGCCATCGCGCTGATCACCCATTCACCGCCTGCCGACATCGCGCTTCGCAGGTCAGTAATGCCAAAGGGCTTTGCCTTGCAGCGAGTTCGGTCCCGCCGCTGCACGCCCATGAGCCCGTTAAGGTGGCCCGGTGACCGATGCGAGCATGGACAGAGTGAACCGCTTCCGAGCCGAGGCAGCATCCCAGAGTCTGCCATCGGAGGAGGTGGAGGAATGGATACGTGTCGCCCGTCCGGCAACGTACTTGGCGGAGGGCGGTGACGGTCCCCTCGTGGCCCGGATCGGCGGCGACCCCATGCTGCCGCACGGCGTGCCGAGACCGTCCGAGCACTTCGTGGCCTCAGTCGACCTCGCGGCTCTTCCGCCGGACGCCACCAGCCTCCCGCTCCCCGCCGACGGCCACCTGCTCCTCTTCTCCGGCACCGATATGCAGGGCATCGGCGGACAGGTGTCCGACGCGGTGCTGTACGTCCCCGCCGGGACCCCGACAACCCGGAGCCCCCTCGAACACAGCTGGCGCGAGCCCTACCGGCCGCGTGAGCTCCGCACGGTCTGGCATCAGCCGAGCGCGCAGATGCCGGAGAGCTTCGCCCTCGACAGATGGGGCGGCTTCCCCGAGGACGAGCAGTTCGAACTCGCCGACGAACTCAGCGACGCCTGGGCACACGTGGGCGGCCACCGTCCTGCCTGGACCTTGCAGATCGGCGGCCACCCGGTCTCGCCCCAGAACGACCCCGTCCACTACGCCCGTGATCCCGAAGATGCCGCTCCCTCCGCGCAGGACGGTACGGCTTACAAAGAGGGCGCCGACGACTGGGCTCTCCTGGCCAGCTGGAGGTGCGGCGAGGACGTCACGGAACTGGACTCCGGCGTGGCCCACTGGGTGATCCGCCCCCAGGACGTGGCGGCCCGGCGCTTCGACAGAGTCCACCGCTACGTCGAAATGGCCTGACCGCGTGGGGCAGGGGCGGCCGGCTCCACGACGCTCACCGGCTGCCTTCCCGCCACGCCCAGCCGGTCCGTGTCCTCACCATGGCGATCGTTCTGCCCTGGAACCCACTGCCCTCCCCCGGCCCAGGCTGCCCGTGAAAGGTATACGGCCGGTAGGCCCGTAGCTGCGCAGGCCGCCTCCTGGCCGGCGGCGTCCCCCCTCGTTGGGCACCCGCGACCGCGGAAGGGTCTTCTGGAACTCGTACAGCTCGGCATAGAGCGTCGCCGCATGGAGCTGCAGGGCGATCAGGTCAGCGGGAAAGTCGAACGGATCAAACTCAGAGACGTTGGAGTCATCGGTCACACCATCGAGATCAGTCCGCATGTCTGACAGTCAAGGGATTCTGCCGTTCGGTGGAAGTGCAGGCGAGCAGGGCGGATCACGGGGCCCTTGCGCCACCCGGGGAAATCCGGCCCTGGCCCCTGCTGTTGGACACACGAGACACTGGATCCTGAGGATCTGAGAACAGACATCTCGTGGTCCGGATCGGGCGCCGTGCATCAACCGAGGAACTGGGGAATTACGTGGCCGTCGACAAGCCGACTCCTCGCAATCGAACATCGAGGCAATGCTGGGCGCACGGACGCGATCGATGCCTGCGGTGAGCGCGTGGAGGCCGCCGGTGCCATCTGCCCCCGAACCAGCCCTTCGCCCTGGCCGGGGATGCAGGCCGCAGTACCGGCACGGCTGGTCCTGGCAGTCACCCGCCCGCCGGGCCATCGAGCGCGGTGAGCACGCGGTGGAGCTGTGGAAGAAGGACGTGTGGCCGCAGGCGGAATGACTGCGGCGGCGCAGGGAGCCTACGTCGTCTTCGAGGACGAGGCCGGGTTCGGGATGACCCCCTCGCACGCTCGCTCCTGGAGCCGGTGTGGGCAGACGCCGGTGGTGCGAGTACGTGGCCGGTCCTGGCGCCGCTACTCGATCGCTACCCTGTGCTGCTACCGGCCGGGCGAGCCCTCCCGGCTGATCTACCGGCCCCGCCGGCACCGCAGCAGATCGATAAGGTCACACAAGGCCGACGACGCGGGGCCTGTGAAACGTGAGGCGGAGCAGGGGCGAAGGCCTGGGGCGGCGGGGACGAGCACCGACGGGATAGCGGACGAGCGGCGCCAACTGATCAATACCGGCGCTCCAGTGCACCCACGAAGCGACGCTCGACGCCGAGTGGCGTCGGACCGACACGCCTGGCCCCAACTGCTCTCTCCAGCGTCGTGGCTGGCAGGTGACAGCACGTGAACGTTGGAGCAATCGGTGCGCACCCGCGAGGAACCGGCCAATCATGGTAACTGCCAGCATAGTGGCGTTATTTGCCTTCCGAGTGGACAGTGCGCACAGCTATGTTCACCTCGCTCGGCCACCCGGCCGGGCCGACTCGCGATCGGCAGAAGAGGAGACCGGCGCATGTCCAAAGTCGACACGTCAGGCACCTGGACCGCCATCACCATCAACCCGCCCAACCTCGAAGGAATGAACAGCGACAACGTCAAGTGGGGCATTCCGGCAGGCGGGGGCAAGAGCGGATATCTCTTCGCAGGCGGCAGCGTCGAGGTGCTGCTCGACGGCACGGAGTTCACGCTGGGGACGTTCACCCACCAGAACTTCCCGATCCAGGGCATGCCGCAGAACCAGTTCGAGATCGACCTTGCCGCACGGGTTCTGTTCGAGGACCAAGTACCGCACAACTTCAGCTTCCGCTTCCAGCACAACGAGACGCCCAACGTCGGCCCCAGCCCGGAAGACATCGTCGACCTGCCCACCAGGGTGTCACCGGAGACGGTGACCATCGACAACACCGAATACGCCGTGGTAATCACGGGGTTCAAACAGGGCGGCCAGATCGTCAACCGGTTCATCAGCCCGGAGAACGGCTCCAACAGCGCCGACCTCGTCGCCGTGCTCGCCCGCACCGGACAGCCGGACGTCCACATCACCACCGTGTCCTTCAAGGGACAGGTCAAGCGCACCCAGGCCGACGAGTACGTGGAGGTCGTCAACCGGGGCACCGCGCCCGCCGACGTCTCCGGCTGGGTCCTCGGCGCCGACGACGCGGGACAGAACTTCACCTTCCCGCCCGGCACCGTCCTCCTGCCCGGTCAACGCGTCCGCATCTACACCAACGAAATACACCCTCAGTGGGGCGGCTACACCTACGGCAGCGGGCGGCCCATCTGGAACGACCGGGGTGACGCCGCCAAGCTGCGCGATAAGGACGGCAGCCTCGTGTCCGAGCACGCCTACGGCTCCGCCGCCACCCCGTAGATCCGCCGCCGCCTCAGCCGACCATCGGCAGGAGGAAGCCGACGGTCACTGGAGGGCCTGGCATGGAGTAGGCCCCGCCGCAGTGGGGCGCGGCGGAGCCTCCTCTGTGCTGTTCGCATCCATCACACGTTCCATGCGTGAGCGATGAGTTTGGTCGGCGGATCGGGTCTACCCAGGCATGACGCGCATCATCGCTGACATCTCGGTCTCTCTCGACGGCTACGTCACCGGGCCCGACCCCAGCCCGGACAACGGTCTGGGCACCGGCGGCGAGGCCCTGCACACGTGGGCGTTCTCCAATGACCCCGACGACCGCCGGTTCCTGAGCGAGGGGACCGCCCGCTCAGGTGCCGTCGTCCTGGGACGTCACCTCTTCGACGTGGTCGACGGGCCGCAAGGCTGGGACGACACGTCCGGTTACGGCGCCGGCGAGGTCGGCAAGCCCTCGTTCGTCGTCGTGACAAGTTCGCCGCCGAAATCGGTGCGGACAACCAACCTCGACTGGACGTTCGTCACCACCGGTCTGCCCAACGCCGTCACCGCCGCGCGCGAGCGAGCCGAGGCGGCGTCATCGGACAGCGGCAAGGACCTCGACGTCATCCTCATGGGCGGCGGCGCCACGATCCGCTCAGCACTCGACACAGGACTGGTCGACACGCTGACACTGCACCTCGCGCCCATCACGCTGGGCACCGGGACACCACTGTTCACCGGCGGAGCACCACGCACGCTGGTGCAGAGGAGCGTGACCGCGACGTCAACCGCGACGCACCTCACCTACGACATCTCACGGTGACCCGACGATGACCACTGTCAAAGCCAATGAAATCGCTTTGGGCATCGAGTCGTTCGGTGACGATGACGCTCCACTCGTCCTGCTCGCGGGCGGGACAACGATGCTCTCCTGGCCCGACACGCTGTGCGAACGCCTCGCCGCCGGCGGGCGCCGTGTGGTGCGCTACGACCTGCGCGACAGCGGCGAGTCAACGACGACAGATCCGGAGGCGCCCGCCTACACCCTCCGCGACCTCGCCGCCGACGCGGCGGCCCTTGCCGACACGCTCAGCGGACGGCCTGCGCACATCGCGGGGATCGGCGTCGGCGGAATGGTCGCCCAGGTGGCCGTGCTCGATCATCCCGGCGCGTTCTCGGCGCTCACCCTGGCCGGCACCCGCGCGGTTGCCCCCGGCCCGCCCGACGACGACCTCCCCGACCATGACCACGCGACGATGAGCCAGCTTTTCGCGCGCCCGAAGCCCGATTGGACCGACCGCGAAGCAGTGGCAGAGTTCGCCGCCGCCGGAGCGGAGATCCTCGGAAACGACCCCGCCGCCGCGCGCACAATCGCCGCACGCATCTGGGACCGCACGCCCGGCACCACACCCGCGGTCCAGATGGCCAACCAGATGGGCATGGTGTTTTCCAGGCTCGACTGCACACCCCGCTGGCGCGAGCGCCTGCCCGAGATCGACATCCCCACGCTCGTCGTCCACGGCCGCCGCGACCCCTTCTTCCCTCTCGGCAACGGCGAGGCCCTCGCGCGCGAGATCCCCCAGGCACAGCTGCTCGTTCTCAAGGAGGCCGCCACTGCCATCCCCCATGCGGTGATCGGCAAGATCACGGAGGCAATGCTCGCGCCCAGATAGAGGACGAGTGCCCGGTACGGACGTATCGACGTCGACGTGGCCACTGGTCACGTAGTGCAGAAGCCCCAGATCGAGTCAGCGACGGCCCATCACATAAACAGCGACCCGGACTCCTTCAACCGCCGCTTCGCGGCCGTGATCGCGCGCTTCCCGTTCCATGCGGACGACGACGAAAGATGCGAGGAGGTGGCCGACGAGCTGCGCACCCTCATCTCCCTCATCGACGAGACCGCTCTCGCGCACAACGGGGCTGTGGGAGACCTTCTGCGACGGCGTGTCGATCGGGGCGTACGCAGACTTGGATGCGTGACTTTGGACCGGTTCCCGGCTTCGGTCTGCCGTCCCGGCTCAGACCGGCGGCAGCGATGCGGCCTTCGGAAAGTATCGAACTCCGTCTCGGCTCCTGGCCCGCAAACGCGCCACCGTCATGCGACTGCGCGACCAGAACACCATCGACGACTCCCGTCCTGCGCCGCATCAAGGCCCGGTTCGGAGCAGTCAGTACGCTCGTCACTCGTGTCGTACTCCCTTCCCCGCATGGCGTCCGAGACGCCCACGATGGCCGCGTGCACGGCAAGGACAAGCCTCGTCGCGCCAGCGGTGGTTGGCGCATCCCGGCCGACAGCACCCCCCCTCTTCCCTGATGGATCTCAGGAATGGCTCCACGCAAGATGGCCGTCCGGACAGATCAACCGAGACACACATGCCGCAGATCGACCGCAGCAACCGCCTCGCCGAGGCTCGGCAGACCTGACAACAACAGGGACGCTCACAGCGATGCGTGTTCCTCGACTCGCTCGGCAGCACCGGTACTGGTGCGGCCGAGGCGAGGGCCATGAGGTGAGGGAGATGTCAGCCTTGGCGGCCGGGGAGCATGGCCAGGGCCTGGGAGCGCTGTGCGATGAGGGCGTTGTAGGTGCCGTCGCGCTCAGCACAGCGGTGCGTGAGAACCCGCTCGACCAGGATCTCGTCAGGGGCGGGGTTCTGCGAGAGCAACCGCATGCCCTCGGCGGCGAAGTCGTCGAGCGGCAGTGCCTACGGGTTCACTTTCTCCTGCCCTGCCGTGGCGACGGCCGGGGGGACGAGCTCGACGACGCTGACGCCGGTGCCGTCCAGTTGCGCGCGCAGTGCCTCGGAATAGGCGTGCACCGCGGCTTTCGAGGCGGCGTAGGTGGGCATCGGCGGGAACGGCAGGAAGGCGATGCCGGAGGTGACGGTGATGAAGGTGCCGGCACCGCGTTGGACCAGGTGCGGGTGAAGGCGTCCACCACCCTGATGGTGCCGACCAGGTTGGTGTCGAACGTCGTCCGCGCCGCCTCGAAGTGCGCCGGGTCGCGCAGGTCCTCCAGGAGCATGACGCCCGGCATGGTCACCGCGGTGTCCAGCTCGGGGTACCGGACGAGTACAGCATCGCGGGCACGTGCGACGGAGTCGCCGTCGGTGACATCAATGCCGAATGCGCCGATGCCTTCGTCGGAGAGTTCCGAGAGCGCCTCTGCGTTGCGACCGCCGACGGCCACGGTGCTGCCCGCTGCGGCGAACCGCCGGGCCAGTTCCCGACCGATGCCGGACGACCCGCCCACGATGAAAACGGTGCGATTAAAGAGAGCCACGAGGTCTCCCCTTCAGTTTGGAGCACCCACGGCGTTCGGGCCCGCGGCGCCGTTCAACAGTGGTCTCTGTCCTTCTCAGACAGTGATCGCCAGTCTTGACCGGCTCGGCGGAGTGTGGCAGTGCCCCCGTCTTCCCTGGCCCAGCCAGGGCCCCCGCGCCGGGAGGAAGTCGCCCTGCTCGCCGGAGTCAGCCCCGACTACTACCTGCGCCTGGAACGAGGCCGCGAGAACCCCTCACCGCAGTTCCTCCCATCACACGCGCGCGTCAACCCGCCGACACAGCACACAGAAGGCCAGAAGACACCCCCGCGCCCTCGCCGCCGGCGACATCGACGACTTCTACCGCCACCACGTCACTGTTCCCGCCAGCCGGGACGTCCTGCTGGTCCTCCAGGTCGACGGCAAGGGCATCGTCATGCGCCCCGAAGCATTACGGCCCGCAATCCAAAAGGCCCGCCTGGCCTCCGCCCCGGGTGGTCATCGCAGCAGACTCGCACCGGGTGAGAAGCCCAACCGGAAACGGATGGCCACCGTGGCCTGCGTCTTCGACGCCCCACGCCTTCCTGCCCGAACAGCACCTGTCCCCATAAGTCCCTAGGCCAGCCTCACCCTCCACCAGGTCCGCAACACCCTCCAGAACGTGCTGAGGTGCTGGGCCGGCAACCGCAGCACCTGCCACCAGCCCCTACCCAGCAAGACACCAAGATCGAGACAGCCTAGGGTGCGTTTCGAAAGTGGATCTTGCTGATGCGCTTGCCCTACTTCGGAGGTAATCGTCTCGGCCGGACTGCGCGGGCTAGGTTGGTGATCTCGCCGCGTGAGCAGGACGCGGACCATATGAAGGGGCCAATCATGTCCATAGCCACATCTACGAACACACGGATCGCGGTTGAGGAGTTACTGCGCAGGATCGGTGAGGGCGACCCCGAGCGCATCGCCGAGCTGTACGCCGAGCGGGGCGATTGGAAGCTGAACTGGCCGGAGGCCGAACACGGTCGCACTGCCACGCCCTGGATCCGTCATCGGTCCACCCGGGCCGACGCGGCCGCCCACTATCGCGAACTTGCCGAGCACCACGTGCCGGAGCAGGTGGCGACGGAGGTCGAGCGCATCCTGATCGACGGAACCGACGCGGTCGTGATCGGTGAGATTCGCCAGACTGCTCGGTCCACCGGACGTGCGTATCGCGCGCGGTTCGCTATGCACCTCACCTTCGAAGACGGCTTGGTCACCCGACACCATATCTACGAGGACAGTCTCGCTGTTGCCCAGGCATTCGACACCGAAGACCAGTGAAAGCCACCAGGACGACGAGCATGAGGATGCTGGTCACAACCACTCGTTGATGGCTGCGACCAGTACGGTCGCTTCGTAGCGGACGGCGAGCTTGTCGTATCTCGTGGCGACCGCGCGGTGCCGCTTGAGGCGGTTGATTCCGCACTCCACCGCGTGGCGCTCTTTGTAGTCGGCCTTGTCGAACTTCGGCGGCCGACCGCCGTGGGAGCCGCGCTTCCTGCGGTTGGCGATCTGGTCGCGCTTCTCCGGGATCGTGCAGTGGATACCACGCTTGCGCAGGTAGGTGGGGTTCGCGCGGGAGCCGTACGCCTTGTCGGCACGAACCTTGTCCGGCCGGCTGCGCGGACGGCCCGGCCCGGGCCGAAGCACTCGGATACGGCCCAGGACCACCTGGAACTGCGGGGAGTCTCCGCGCTGCCCGGCCGTGATCCCCAGTGACATCGGCTTCTGGGCCTGCTCGACCGCCAGGTGGAGCTTGGTCGTCAGCCCGCCCCGGGAACGTCCGAGCCCATGGTCGTCCGGCTCGGTGAAGACACCGCCCGGCGGCTCGACCTGCAGATCCCCTTTTTGCGGGCCCCCGCCGCATGCTGGTGGGCACGGGCGATGGTCGAGTCCACCGAGACGTCCCAGGTGATCAGCCCCTCGGCGTCGGCCCGGGCCTGGAGTTGCTCGAAGATACGGTGCCAGGTGCCGTCCCGCTGCCGGTGAGAGGGCATGAGCCGAAGGGACAGCGAATCGCCCAACACGGTCGACCTGCCACAGAGGCTTTGGGCCTGGTTCGCCGACCATGAAGAACGCCTGCAGTCCCGCGGTATCACGGGTGACGTCCAGCGGTCGCCCAAAGACGGCCGCGTCAAGACCAGCACCTGGACGACGCTCAAGAGCCATAACCACGAAGCCGTGCCCATCGTCTGGAGCAGTGGGGAAGCCGAGCTGGAGTACGGAGACCTGACATCAGGCCTTATCCGCCCAGAGCACGGGGACCTGCACACCTTCCAGGACCTCCTTGGGCCATCATGTCCATCCACGAGTGGACCCGTACGAAGGCCGAGCCGTCCCTGGACGGGTGACGACTTGTGGCGAAGTCGAAAGAACTGGGGGTCGGCCGGGCACGCACCGATGCCGGGATGGACCGGATGCGTGCCCCGCTGGGTAGGGCCCGGCAGGCGGAGGAGTTCTTGGCGGCGCTGCGGCGGGTGAGTGATGAGTTCGACGTGCCCGAGACCCCGCCCGGCCAGCTGTGACCCGGACGGTGACGGTCGAAGCGTGGGTCAGCCGGCGCGCACGGTGTGCACCAGGTGCTTGATCTCCTGGAACTCGGCCAGCCCGCGGGCGCCGTTGAGGCGCCCGACACCGCTCTGCTTCATGCCGCCCTCCTCGAACTGGTCATAGATGATGCCCCAGTTGTTGATCCAGACGGTTCCGGCGTCGAGGCGGGTTGCCAAGCGCAGGGGCCGGTCCACGTCGCTGCTCCACACGGACGCGGCGAGGCCGAACTCGGTGGCGTTGGCCCGGCGCACGGCGTCGTCCTCGTCGTCGAAGACCTCGAAGGTGGCGACCGGCCCGAACACCTCCTCCTGGACCAGTGGTGCCGACGGATCCTCGACCTCGACGAGGCTCGGCCTGACGTAGGCGTCCTCGCCCTGGGGGTTGAGGAGTCCGCCGCGTACCAGGACCGTGCCGTAGGCGCTCGCGCCGACGACGAGGGCATCGATGCGCTGTGCGGCGGCACGGTCGATGACCGGTCCCATCGTCGTGGCGGGGTCGTCGCCCGGGCCGACCACCACTGCGTCGAGGGCGGCAACCATCCGGGTACGCAGGGCGTCGGCGATGCCGCGCTGCACGAGGATGCGGCTGCCCGCCATGCAGAACTGGCCGGCGAACGTGGTGATGGCTGCGGTGAGGACGGGCACTGCGGTGGCCAGGTCGGCGTCGTCGCACACGATCATGGGTGTCTTGCCGCCGAGCTCCAGGGAGCACGCCTTCAGGTGCTGGGCGGCCTGCGCCATGATGACGCGGCCGACCATGGTCGATCCGGTGTAGCTGATGACGTCGGTGCCGGGGTCGGAGACCAGCAGTGGTGCGCCGGTGTTGCCGGACTCGGTGAAGGCGTTGACGACGCCCGGCGGCAGGGCTTCCGTCTCGGCGATGATCTCGTACAGCAGTCCGTTGGTGAGCGCGGTCTGGGCCGGCATCTTCATCGCGACGGTGCAGCCGGCGGCGAGAGCCGGGGCCAGGGAGCGCACGGCGAGGATGACGGGCGAGTTCCACGGCACGATGACGGCGGCGACGCCGGCGGGCTTGTGGAGCGTGAACGAGTAGCTTCCGGGCACAATTTCGGCCGCACGGCCGGTGTCGGTGAGGGCGAGGGCGGCGTGGTAACGGAGTTTGGCGATGGCCGCGCCGATCTCTCCCTCGGCCTCGGGCAGCCGCTTGCCGTTCTCCTGTGACAGAAGGGCGGCCAGTTCACTGTGCCGGGCGGCCATGCGGTCGGCGAACTCGGCCAGCGCCCGCGATCGGGCCGTGCGGTCGCGCGACCAGGAGGTGGTGGTGAAGGCGCTCCGGGCGGCATCGATCGCGGCGCGGGCGGTGACGGCTCCGGCGTCGGCGTAGGTCCCCAGGGGCCGGCCGGTGGCCGGGGCCAGAGAGGTGCCGGTGGCGTGGCCGCCGTGCCACTGGCCGTCGATCAGGTTGCGGGCGTGCGGCAGGCTCACTTCTCCCCCAGGTTCTCGGCGGTGTCGAAGCAGATGACGGGCTTGATGGTGTGGCCCGAGCGGGCGTCGGCGACCGCCTGGTCGAGTCGGTCGGGTGTGTAGAAGCGGATGAATCTGTCGAAGGGCAGGCGGCCCTGGCGGTGCAGGTCGATAAGGGCGGGGATGAAGGTCAGCCGGTCGCTGGCGCCTTCGGTGACGCCGCGGATGGTGCGCCCGTCGATGAGGGAGTTGATGTCGAAGGAGGCCCGGCTTCCGGCGGCCGGGGCGCCGACGACGGCGACGGTGCCTCCGACGCCGAGCTGGGAGACGGCCAGTTCGAGCAGGGCGGGGACGCCGGTCGTTTCGACGATGTGTGTCGCGCCGGCGTGCCGGGTGATGTCCGTGATCCGCTGGGCCAGGTTCTCCTGGCGGCTGTTCACCGTGTGGGTGGCGCCCGATTCTTCGGCGGTGTGCAGCCGCTCGGAGACGATGTCGGCGGCGATGATGGTGCGCGCACCACTGAGCCGGGCGGCCATGACCGCGGACAGACCGACCGCGCCGGCGCCGAGGACCACGACGGTGTCGCCGGGCTGCGGCTTGAGCACGTTGAGGATGGCCCCGGCTCCGGTCTGGACGCCGCAGCCGATGGGCGCGAGCAGGGCGAGTTCGTCGTCGTCGGCCACGTCGACGCGCACCACGCTGGGAGCGGAGACCACGGCATGGTGGGCGAGCGAGGACTGGCCGAAGAAGAGACCGCCGAGGCGTGCACCGTCCGGGGTGCGGATCGGGCTGCTGCCGTCGGGGCGTGCGGCGCCGAAGTTGCGGGGGAAGTAGGTGGTGCACCGTGTCGGTGCTCCGGTGCGGCACCTCAGGCAGTGGCCGCAGGAGTTGAAGGTCAGCAGGACGCGGTCGCCCGGCGTCAGGCCGGTGACGTCCGGGCCGACGGCCTGGACGATGCCGGCGCCCTCGTGGCCGAGGACGGCGGGCAGTGGTGTGGGCAGGCGTCCGGCGAGGACGGACAGGTCGGTGTGGCACAGGCCCGTGGCGACGAGCTGGACGAGGACTTCGCCGGGGCCCGGGTCGTCGAGCAGGACGGTCTCCCAGTGGAAGGTGTCCTCTGCGGTGCGGGCCACGGCGGCGCGGGTGGTGAGCGATGGCACGGTGTTCTTCTCTCGGCTCTGCCGGACCGGCGGGTGCCCTGCCCCAGGGGCGGCGGGGCACCCGGCGGTGTGCGGTCGGGGTCAGGCAGCGAGCTCGCGCAGGAGCGCGCCGACCGCCGGGATGTTGTCGGGGCCCATGACGGCGGCGATGTAGCGGTCCGGTTTGACGAGGACGAACCGGTTGGCAGCGGCGCGCAGAGCGGCCTCCAGCCGGCCGTCGGCGTCGGCCACGGCCGGGCGCGGGCCGTCGGGCTGTGGGAGCCGGTCATTAAGGACGATGTCGACCCGGTGCAGGTTCATGGCGTGCCACTGGGGGGCGTCGAAGAGCGTCCAGGCCGCGTCGGGGACGTTCACGCCGAGCAGGGCCAGGCCGTCGCCGAGGACCTCGTCGAGCAGTCGCGGGTGCAGGGAGGGCGGTACAAGCACCCGCGGCTGCGGGAGTTGTGTACCCGTGAGCGGATGGTCTCCGACGACGAGCCCGGCCCGGTGGCGGGCGATCGGCCGGAACCGCATCTCGCTGAGGTAGCGGCGTCCGGGCGCGGTGCGCTGCAAGGTCCGAACGGTGACATCGCGCAGCAGGGCGCGGCGCCGGTCGGTGGTCATGACGACGTCGCCGAGGCGTTCGGAGAAGCGGACCATGGCGGTGGCGTGCGGACGGCGTTCGGCTTCATAGGTGTCCAGGAGGCGCTGGTCGGCCCGTCCGCGCCACACTTCGTCGATCTTCCAGGCCAGGTTGGCGGCGTCGCGCACTCCGGAGTTGAGGCCCTGGCCGGCGAACGGCGGCATCATGTGCGCGGCGTCGCCGAGCAGGAGGACGCGGCCGTCGCGCCAGCGGTCCGCGACGACCGCGTTGAAGGTGTACGCGGTGCAGCGCTCGACCTGGTCCTCGGTCAGGACCCGGTAGGGGGCGACGAGTCGGCGTACCGTCTCGGAGTCGGGCTCGACGCCCTTCTCCCCTTCGCCGGGCTTAAGCATGAACTCGTAGCGGCAGCGGCCGCCTCGGCCGGGCACGATGACGGTCGGCCGATCGGGCGTGCCGTGGTGCATGCCGTAGCGCTCGTCGTGGTGGTCACCGGTGGTGTCGGCGACCAGCCAGACCTCCTGGTGGCTGGTGCCGGTCATGCCGATGCCGAGCAGATCGCGCACCGTGGAGCGGCCGCCGTCACAGGCCAGGACCCAGCTTGCGGTGAGGGTTTCGACGGTGTCCGAGTCACTGCCCGTCGGGCGCAGGCGGGCCACGGTGGCGCTGCCCTCGGGCTGTTCGTCCAGGGCGAGCAGTTCGGTGGCGAAGCGGATGTCGGCCTCGGGCCGGGACTTGAGGGCGTCCAGCAGGACGCGTTCCAGTTCCGGCTGTGCGAACTGGTTCTTGAACGGGTAGCCGAGGCGGTAGGGCTGGGGGCCGCGTGCGTGCAGGAGCGGGCGACCCTTGCGGTCGTAGTAGCGGGTGCCGGTGCCGGGCACGACGATGTCCAGGACCCGTTCGGCGAGTCCGGCTGCTTCCAGGGTACGCAGCGACTCGTCGTCGAGGCTGATGGCCTTGGCCTCGTCGCTGGTGGAGGGGTTCCGCTCGATCAGGACGAGCGGAATACCGCGTGCGGCAAGGAGGTTGGCGGCGGTCAGGCCGACCGGGCCGCCGCCGATGATGAGGACGGGGTGTGGGGTGTTCACGGGTTCACCACCGCCATCCAGATCGGCTCGGCGCGGCTCTGGAGCGCGTCGACAGCTTCGACGGCGGCGGCGAGCGGGTAGCGGTGGGTGATGAGGTCGTCGGCCGACAGTCCGCCGTCCGCAAGGAGGGCAAGGACTTCCCGGGCGTCGGTGCGGGTGCAGGCCCGGGTGCCGATGATCCGCCAGCAGTTGACCATGACCGCGGCCATCGGCAGCGTCAGGGGACTGCGGTTGGCGCCCATGTGGACGAGGGTGCCGCCGGTGGCCAGGGCGGCCAGCGCCTGGGACATGGCGGGCCCTTCGGGCACGAAGTCGAGGACCGCGTCGGCGCCGTGGGGGGCCAGCGCGCGCAGGGCTCCGGTGAGCCCGGCGGCGGTGCCCCACTCGGCGGGCAGTTCGTCGAGGGCGACCGTGTCGACCTGCACGTCGCCGGCCAGCGCGCTCACAGGTGCAAGACGCTCAGCGCTGCGGCCGACCAGGATCAGCCGTCCGACCCCGAAATGGGAGGCCAGCTTGATGGTGGCGGTCCCCATGGTTCCGGTGGCCGCGGTGACGATCAGGGTGGCGCCCAGCGGGAGGCCGGCCAGCTTCAGGGCCCGTACGGCGTTGGCGAGGTCGTGGACTTTTGCGCCGACGTCGTAGGAGACGTTGCCGGGCAGGACGTCGACCAGGTGGCCGGGTACCCGGATGTACTCCGCAAGCCCTCCGTCGTGGTAGCGGTCGTACAGCGGCATCGGGACGGGGCTGAACGCGGCGTGTCCGATCATGGCTTGCTGCGGGCACATCATGTCGCGATCGGAGCGGCAGTATCCGCACGCACGGCAGTTGAGGTTGGGGTGGACCCGTACCCGGGTGCCGACGTCGATACCGCTGACGCCGCTGCCGACGGCGGCGATGGTGCCGGCGGCCTCGTGGCCCAGCGTGGTGGGCAGATGCTTGAAGGCGCCCTGGGCGAGCAGGGTCATCATGCCGGGCGCAAGGCCGGCCGAGGCCACCTTCACCAGGACATCGTCCGGTCCGGGTTCGGGTATGGCGATCTTGTGCAGGTGCAGCGCTTCGGAGCCCTTGTGGGCGCGCGCCGCCAGCATCGCGGTCATGGTGCGGCTCCTCGCTCGCTCAGCCGTTGAGGGCTGCGGCGAGCCGTTCGGGGGTGTAGGGGTCGGCGGTCCTGGCCGTGTCGGCGATCTGGGGCAGCTCGCGGTCCGAGAACAGCGCGATGTGCTCGGACTCGTCGGCGCAGACACTGGCGTGGGCGATGCCGAGGGGAACGCGGACGAAGTCGCCGGGGCCGAGTTCGGCGATGCCGCGCTGAGTGATCAGGGTGCGCCGGCCGCTGATCTGGTACTGGATCTCGTCGGCATCCAGGGTGCGGCGGTACGTGCGGGGGCTGTCCGGCAGCAGGCGGACGCTGCCGATCCGGAAGCCGCGCGAGCGGTACAGCCAGGTCATGCCGGGATCACACAGTGATGTGATCACGTGCAGCCGGTTCTTCTCGGCGTGCACCTGTTCCAGGAGGGTGCGTTCGTCGGAGGGGGCGACGGTGATGTCGTGACCCGGGGTGCCCATGCACTGGGTGACGGCCTCGTTGACCGGGCCCGGTGTCCAGCCTTCGAAGGGCGGGAAGAGGGGTTCGGACGTGCGCTGTGCGGCCCGCTCCTCGGTGACGGGGGCCGGGGTGTAGAAGAGCAGGTGGCTTTCGCGGCGGCCGTAGTTGTCGTGGGCGATGCCCCGCGGGATGCGGGAGAATTCGCCCGGCCGGTGCTCGATGGTGCCCAGTTCGGTCATCAGCGTGCGCTCGCCGGCGATCTGGTAGGAGATTTCGTCGACGTCGCAGTTGCGGTGGTAGAAGGGCTGGCGATTGTCCATCGTCTGCCACTCGACGCGGACCTGTGCGCTTTCGTAGACGGCGCGCGGCGGCGCGAACGGGAGGGCCTCGTAGCCCTGCGGGAAGTGGACGACGGGCAGCGGCTCGTGGTCGTGCCACAGCTTCACCGGGAAAGGGTTGGGATGCGGCGGCGACAGGAGAAGATGCTCGTCGCGGGAGACGGTGCGCGGCGGCTCGTCGGAGCAGACGACCGCGATCACTTCAGTGACGGTACCCATGACAACTCCGTTGTTATGTCGGGGTGTTGCGTGTCCGCGGCGGGGCGCTCAGGCGGCCGGGGGCAGGTGCTTGTCGAGGAAGGTGTGGGTGCGCTGCCAAGCGGCTTCGGCGCTGTCCTCCACGTACATGTGGGGCCGGGCGTCGCAGGCGAAGGCGTGGCCCGCGCCGGCGTACACGTAACTTTCGAAGTCGACGCCGCTGCTGCGCAGTGCGTCGTCGATGGCTGCGACCTGGTCGCCGGGGATGGTGGGGTCCTCGGCGCCGACGTGCAGGAGGACGGGGGCATCGATGTGCCGGGCGCGGTCGACGACGGCGTGTGGTCCGGCTGCGATGCCGGGGCCGTAGAAGACGACGGTGGCGCCCAGGCCACGGATGGCGGTGGCAGCGGTGAAGGCGGCACGGCCGCCGAAGCAGAAGCCGTTGACGGCGGTGCGCGCCGTGGTGACGCCTTCGTGTGCGGCCAGGTGAGCCAGGACGGCCTCGACGTCGGTGACGATGGCGTCCGGTCCGATGGCGCCGATCAGTGGCATGGCCTCGGCGTGCTGGCTGTACTCGAGGGTGCCCACGCCGTTGCGGTGGAACAGGTCGGGGGCCAGGGCGAGGAAGCCGTGCGCGGCGTAGCGGCGGGCGATGTCCTGGATGTGGTCGTTGACTCCGAAGGCTTCCTGCAGGACGACGACGGCGCGGTGGGCGACGCCGTCGGGGCGGGCGACGTAGGTGTTCATCGGGCCGTCGGCGGTGGGGACGGTGATCCAGGAGGTGGGCTGCTGGGCGTTCATGGTGTGCCTCTCGAACGGGTGGTGCGTGTGGTGCGGACGCCGGGTGGGCGGTCAGGGGCGCAGGAGTTCGGCGCGGCGCAGGAGTTCGGCGCGGCGCAGGAGGTAGTTCCAGCCCGCCTCCAGTTGGGTGTCGGGCCAGCACTCGGCGTGTTTGGCGCGGGCCTCGGCCTGGTCCGAGTGGACGCGGACCGGCCCGGCCGCCGCTGCTGAGAGCTGGGCGGTGCAGGCCCGGTCGAGCAGGACGGCGTGCATGACGGCGGCAGGCACGCTGTGCCCTGCCGCGACCAGGCCGTGCTTGGGCAGCAGCGCCGCGGGCGCCTCTCCAAGAGCGGCGGCGAGGGCCTTGCCCAGAGCGGGGGTGCTGATGAGCTTGCCGGTCTCGGTGAACCGTGGCACGTCGCTCCCGGCGAACAGGGATCCCTCGTGCGAGATGGCCAGCAGCGGTGTACCGAGGGCCGCGAAGGCGACAGCCGCGGTGGCGTGGGTGTGCACGGAGCAGACCAACTTCCGGTCAGCAGCGAGCACTTCGAGGTGGATGTGGCATTCCTTGTGCGGTTTGCCGTCACCTTGGAGCACGGTACCGTCGTGGCCGACGAGTTGGAGGCGCTCCTCGGTGACCTCTTCCAGGCCCCACCCGGGCGCCTTGATCCAGATTCCCCGACCGGCGGGGTCGCGTACTGCCGCGTGGCCCCACACCATGTCGCCCTGCCCGGCTGCGGCCAGGGCCCGGCCGGCCTGGATGGTCAGAGTACGGGCCTCTTCGGGCGTCATTTCGGGTGTCACGAGGTCGGCAGCGCTTCGTAGTAGCGGGCCGCGCCCTGGTGCAGCGGAACCGGACTGCGGCCCATGGTGTGCGGGTCGAGCGGGTAGGTGATGGGGCTGCGCTCGGGCGACAGGTGCCGGTACTGGCCCTCGATGATGTGCCGGGTCTCGCCGAGCACCCAGGCGATGGCATAGGCGAGGTCCTCGGGGAGGTCCGCGCGGGTCACCACGAGGAAGTCGGAGAAGTCGAGGGTGGTGAACGCGGCCCGGTCTGGGAAGTATCCGTCGTCCACGACCGCGTCAGGCCAGCCGTAGTCGGCGGCCAGCGAGTCGAGGACGTCGCGCTCGACCTCCAGGAAGTTCAGGTGCCGGCCGATCTCCTGCCAGGCGGGCAGCATGACCGCTTCGTGCACGATGGCGTCGGCCCGGCCCTCCTTCACGTGATCGAGGGACTCGAACGGCCGCTCGTCCTCCAGAAGTTCACCGCCCCAGCCGGTGATGTCGACGCCGGAGCGGGTGAGGACCTCGTGTGCGGCGAGCCCGACGTGGTTGACCCTGTCGTGGATGGACGTCGCCAGCTTCAGGGCAGGCTTGTGCGCGCGCAGTTCCGCGAAGCTGGTGATGTTGCGCTTCTTGTCCACGGCGACGACGAGGCGGTCCCGCTGCGGTACGACGCCCAGGGCGCGGAGGTCGGGATAGTGCTCATGGGCGTAGACGCCGCGGCCGTCGAGCGCGGCGGCCGCGAAGGCGGCCGGGGTGGTGAGGGCCACATGGACCTCACCACGACCGACGGCGCGCACGGCGTCGCTGAATCCGCGGCTGTTCCAGGTCGCGATGCGGGTGTGGGGGCCGCAGCGGTCGGCCAGTTCCTGGGCGATCCATCCACAGACGCGGTGCAGGTTGGCGCTTCCCCAGTCGCCGCGCAGGTGCAGGGTGAGGGACCGCTCGATCCTCGGTTCCGCCGGGCGTTGCCCGTGCGGGTCGTGGGGTCGGCTCATGACTAACACTCCAGTCCTGACAAGAGGGACACACGTCCTGCATATCGATCACCATAGGAGATCCGACGAGCGCTGGCGAGAGGGAGGTGCAATAAATCTAGCGCTATACCTCTACCAGCAGACCTACTTGCGACGGGCGCCGGCCTGCACGGACGCATCACTCGCCCGCTTTGGTCCGCGACCCCCGTGTCGCCTACGCCGCCAACCACCTGCCGCCCGGTGGCTACGACAGCCGCTTCGAGACCCGCTCGCTGCAGGTCAAGGGGAAGGCATCCCTGGTCACTGACCCTGACGAGATCGCCCCCACCGTCAGCGACCCGGAGTTCGCGAAGATCGCGGGCGACTACCCGGACGGCACCGCGTGCACCCGTCAGCCGGTCCGCCCCAAGGCCGTGGCCGGGCTCTGCGTGGCAATGCCGCGGATTTCATACGACAGCGATACCTATAGAGGTAGAGATAAGATGGGTGCGTGAACGAGCGCCCCGCCGAAGAACTCCCCATCGACCTGGTCCGGCTCACGTGGACCCTTCACCGGGCGCTGCGCCAGCGCCAGTCTCCCCCGTCCGGTGAAGCGGCCCGCCCGCTCGCCCAGGTCGAGGTGCTGCGCCTGATCGACAGCCGGCCAGGAATCAGCGTGCGGGAGATCGCCCAGACCCTCGGCATGCAGCCGAACAACGTCAGCACGCTCGTCACACACCTGCACCGGGACGGGTTCCTGGAGCGGCGCCAGAACCCGCTGGACAGGCGCTTCGTGGAGTTGCATCCCACCGGGAAGATGATCGCCGCCGGGGGTGAGGTGAACGACAGCCTGCAGAAGGAGATCGGCTCGGCGTTGGCCGAGCTCTCGCCGGAGGCGGTGGAACGCATCACCGCCGCCGTTCCCGATCTGTGGGGTCTGGCCGCGGCCCTGGCCCCGCCCCGGTAGACGGGCGGGGGCGAGAGCGTCATCACTCAGCCCTCACCCGTGCCCGGATCAGACGGACTGCTCGGCCACGCACAGGTTGCGGGTCTCGCCGAGCCCCTCGATCACCGTCCGCAGGGTCTGGCCCGGCTCGAGGTAGACCTTCGGCTCCCGGCCGTCGCCGACGCCGCCCGGGGTGCCGGTGCAGATGACGTCGCCCGGCAGCAGCGTGATGATGTCGCTCAGGTAGGAGACGATGTCCGCGATCCCGAACAGCAGGTCCGAAGTGCGTGAGAACTGCATCACTTCCCCGTCGACCTCGCAGCGGATCTCCAAGTCAGGTTCCTGACCGCCGAATTCGTCGGCCGTGACCAGCACGGGGCCCACCGGAGTGGTCGCCTCGAAGGTCTTCCCGGACAGGAACTCCCGGGTACGCCGCTGATAGTCGCGCACCGTCACATCGTTGACGACCGTGTAACCGGCGACGTGATCCAGCGCCTTCTCCTTGGGAACGTGTCGCGCCGCACGGCCGATCACGAAGCCGAGCTCGGCCTCCCAGTCCACCCGGTCGCTGACGCACGGCAGCGTGATCGGATCGTGGGCGCCGATGAGGGAGCCGTCGTACTTGGCGAACAGCGTCGGGTACTGCGGGGTGTCGCGCCCCATCTCCTTGATGTGGCTGGCGTAGTTCAGCCCGAGGCACACGATCTTGTTGGGGTGGGGCACGAGCGTCGCGAACTCGGCCTCCTCGACCGGGATCCGCTGCCCGCTACCCGGCCCGGCCGCCTCGGACCAGCCCTCCCCTGATGCCAGCAGCTCACCCACGTCACGGGAGGGCAGCAGGGCGTAGAAGTCACCGTCGAGCCGGGCTGCGCGGGTCTCGTCCCCCACCCGGAGTGTGGCCAGTCGCATGGTGATGCACCTCTTCTTTCGTTGACCGATACCGCGTAACGATCGTACGCTAGTTGCGAAATGCAGGATAGCTGTCCTGTTACACGAGACACTTAAGGGGTTGGCGACATGGCCATCACCGGACTCGGCCACACAGGCCTGTGGGTGTACGACCTGCCGAAGATGCGGGACTTCTACGAGCGCGTCATGGGACTGCCCGTCACCGACGAGGACGAGAAGCTGCAGATCGTCTTCTTCAGCGCCCGCCCGGACGAGGAGCATCACGAGTTCGTGCTGCAGACCGGCCGCACCTCGGCGATCGGGGACAAGCAGCAGCACCAGATCTCCTGGCGGGTGGAGTCGCTGGAGGATCTGCGCGCGTTCCACCGGCGCTTCGAGGCGGAAGGCGTGAAGGTCCAGCAAGAGGTCACCCACGGCAACGCCTTCGGTATCTACTTCTTCGACCCCGAGGGCAACCGCAACGAGGTGTATCTGCGCATCGAGCGCGACGTGCGCCAGCCCTTCCGCAAGTCCATCGACTTCGGCCTGAGCCCGGACGAGATCTACACCGAGGCGGACCGCCTGCTGAACGACGACTCCGACGCCTACCAGCCCGTCCAGTAGCCGGGCCCACAGGATGATCGCCCGCGCATGCTCCTGGTAGGTTTCCTGTATGTCAGGAATTACTCCTCGTGAAACAGGAACCAGCCAGGGGTATCGCGGGCGTAACTCCACGGCCGACCGGGCCCTGGACATCCTGCTGATGTTCAACGACGACCAGCTGGTGCTGCCGGCCACCGAGGTCGCCAAGCACCTCGGCGTGGCTCGCTCCACCGCCTACCGCTACCTGCAGAGCCTCACCTCCAACGGCTTCCTGGAGGAGAGCGAGGGTTCCGGGTTCCGGCTCGGCCCGCGGGTTCTCGACCTCGCCCGTCTGGCCCGCAAGGGGGTGGGCCTGTCCGACCTGGCGCGGCCGGTGATGCGCGCTCTCGTCGAGCGGACCGGGACGCCAGTCCTGCTCACCCGCAGGACGGGCGCGGCCGTGGTCTGCCTGGAACGCGAGGAGGCCAACACGGCACTTCGACTCTCCTATGAACGCGGACAGGTACTGTCGGTCAATGCCGGGGCCGCCGCGCTGGCCCTGCTGGCCTGGGCGCCGGAAGCGGAACTCGACGCCCTGCTGGCCGTCCCGCTCCCCCGCTACACCGACGCGACGCACACCGAGCCTGGCGAGCTGCGTGCACACCTGGCCGAGATCCGCGAGCAGGGCTACGCCGTGGGTCGCGGAGAGCTGGACCCGGACGTCCTGGGTATCGGTGCCCCCGTGTTCGGCGAGAGCGGCACTGTCACCGCCGCCATCAGCCTCGCCGCGCTGTCCCACCGGGTGCCCGACCGGGATGTACCTCGCTACGTCAAAGCTGTTCGGGAAGCCGCGGACGACCTGTCCGCCCAAGTGACACGCCTGAGCGTGGCCTGACGTTCTCCGGCTGCCCGCAGACCAGCACGTCCATGTCAGGCTCCGCATAATCCCGGGATCAACTGACCACCGCCTTCGTGATGCGGCACGGAGGCGGATCCCAAGCCCCCCGCCAGGCTCGATCTGGCGGGGGGGGGCGGCAGCCGCCGGGCACCATAGGGACGGGAAACACCGGCGGCGTTCTCCGGCGAACAGCCGCAGAGCGGCGCGGCCGTGCAGGGGCATGTGTCGGCGTACACATTTACGTGGCCAGCCCTGTACGCGCGACCACCCTCGGCTGCTTGGCCGCCGCATGGTCGGGGCCGGCCGATAGCCGGCCAGCCTCGGGACAGGGCGATCGGTCCAGGGGGCGGAGCCTCATCGCACAGCGACGCCCGTACGGCTCCCCCTTGACGGATCGTCGTGTCCCGCACCCTCAGAAGTCGGGTGGCCCCGGTGTGAAGCCGGAGCCACAAGCCACTCTGTGAAGGGGGCGCAGGACGGTGCGGCAGGTATCAGTCGCCCTGGCTGTTCGCGTGCTTCGGCATACAGAACATCAGTGCCCACATCACCACGAAGGCACCGCCGGCCCACCAGAGCACGCTGGCCGTGGCTATGCAGACCCTCCTGCGGGGCTTCACGTCCCAGGCTGTGGACATGGCCCAGGGCGCCTTCGAGCGGGCCGACGGCCGGGCCGTCCCCCGCGTGCTGGCGTTCACCAAGCTGATCGAGGCCCGCGCTCACGCCCGCCAGCACGACCCCAGGGCCGCCTCCAGGGCTCTGGCCGTCTCGGAAAATCTCCTCGATCAGGCAAAGGACAACAGCGGCGACGAACCCGCATGGATCGACTTCTACACCCACTCCCGCCTCTCGGCGGACGCCGCCGAAATCTTCCGCGACCTGAACAACCTCACGATGGCGCTGGCCTGGAACAAGCAGGCCGCCACCATGGCACCCGGGTCCTACACCCGCTCCGTCGGCATGCGGCTCGCGATCGTCGGCACCGCCCATCTCCAGGCCCGCGATCCCAAACACGCCCCCCAGGCCATCGCCAGCCTGCTGTCCCACCAGCGGTCCGTGGACCTGAGCTCGACACGGCAGAAGTGAACGCAGGCCCCACCAAAGTTCTCGACGTCTCACCGCTTGCCGTGCACGAGCTCGTTAGAACACGCGGTCGCGCCGGATGTGGTGCGGGATGAGGTCGAGGAAGGCGTGCAGCGCCCGCGTCGGCGGATGCGTTGCCGAGGCGACCGCGCTGAGCGTCCAGGACAGACGGGCGTCCGCGAGGGGGACGCAACGCACCGCGTCCCCGGCCGCCTCCGCGAAGTCCGGGGGCAGCAGCGCCACGCCCAGATCGTGCGCCACGTACTCCGCGATCGTGGTGATGTCCGACACCTCGATCAGGACACGCCGCGACAGCTCCGCCTTCGTGAAGGCGTCGTCCACGATCTGGCGTTGTCCGAACCCTATGGGCATGTCGACGAAGGGTTCACCGGCAACGTCCCTCAGCCGCACGCTCTTACGGAGAGCCAGTGGGTGACCGGCAGGAACCAGCAACTGGATGCGGTACCTCTTGACGGCCCTCACTCTGAGGTGTGCGTCCGTGATATCGGCTCCCACGAAGGCCACGTCGACGTGACCTTCCTTGATTTTTTCGATCAGCCCCGCGGTCCCCCGCTGGGAGGTCTCGGTACGCAACCGGACCTCCGGATGGCGCCGATGGAAGTCGCCCGCCAGCGCGGGCACGTCGATGACGGTCAGTCCGCTGAGAACGCCCACGGTGAGGCTGCCGCGCAGCCCCGAGGAGAGCGGCTCCACCGCGGCCCTGGCCCGGTCGAGTGCCTCGATCGCGGTACGCGCCTCGGGCAGGAACGCCGAGCCGGCCTCCGTCAGTCTGACCGATCGTGTGGAGCGGACGAGCAGTTCGGCCCTCAGGTCCTGCTCCAAGGCCTTGATGCCGGCCGAGAGCGTGGACTGTGTGACGTGCAGCTGCTGGGCCGCCCGCGTGAAGTTCAGTTCCTCGGCGGCCGTGATGAAGTACTCCAGTTTTTTCTGATCCACCGATGCCTCATTCATCGAAGTTCCCGATTGGGTGTTCGGAAACATTCGTTGGACACGATAGCCAGCCACGGCGACCGTTGTCCTGCGGGCCACCGCCCCGGCCAGGAAACGTCAGTGAAAGAGGATGACCATGCGAGTACTGCTCACCGGCGGCACCGGCTACATCGAAGCCTCGGTGCTCGACCGGCTCATCTCCAGTGGACACCAGGTGACCGCCGTGGCCCACTCCGCCGAGAAAAGCGATCGGGCTTCGACATGACCATCCCCACCGCACCACCCAGCTCAGGTCGCCGTCCTGGCGGTCCCGGTCCGCAGTCACCGGGACACTCCCGCCCGGCGGCGCCCCGCGGCGGTTCCCTGGCCGTCGCGGCGGCCATCGCCGCCGGAATGGTGGTACCGGTACAGGCCCGGCTCAACGGCGAACTGGGTCACCGCCTCGATGACGGCATCGCCGCGGCGGCGATCAGCTTCGCGGGTGGCTTCGTCCTGTTGTCCCTCATCGCGGTCTTCTCCTCCGGACTGCGTGGCGCGCTGCGCAGACTGGCCGGGGCAGCCCGGGAGGGCCGGCTCCCCCGCCGGTACCTGCTGGCCGGTGTACTCGGCGGCACGTTCGCACTCGCCCAGTCCACCGCGGCGCTGATCACCGGCATCGCCGTGTTCACCGTGTCGGCCATCGCCGGTCAGACCCTCGCCGGTCTGGTCGTGGACGCCCGGGGCATCGGCGGAGGCTTGAGACAACACCCGGGCGCCGCCCGGCTCACGGGAGCCGCCGTCATCCTGGTGGCCGCCGTCGTGTCCGCGGCGCCCCGCTTCGCCGACACTCCGGCGCCCGCCACCATCGCCCTGCCCGCCTTCGCCGCGATCGCCGCCGGCTTCCTGCTCGGCACGCAGCAGGCCCTGAACGGGGCGTCGACCGCCGCGTCGGGCTCACCGCTCGCCGCGACCTGGCTCAACTTCTGCGTCGGAGCGGTGTTTCTCACCGCCGCCTGGGGCGTGAAGGTACTCGTCCAGGGCACGTCGGGGCACCCGCTGCCCACCAGCTGGTGGGTCTACCTCGGCGGCCTGTGCGGCATGGTGTTCATCGGCGTCTCGGCATTCCTCGTGCGCCGGATCGGTGTCCTGCTGCTGAGCATGGCTTCGATCGCGGGACAGCTGGCCGGCTCGATCGCCCTGGACTTCCTCGTCCCCTCCGGCGGCCAGTCCCCCTCCCTCCTCACCGTACTCGGCGCGTTGCTCACCTTCGCCGCCGTCTGGATCGCCTCCCGGCGCCCACGGGCGCGACCGGGTAGTGCCCCACATCCGCTCCCGGACCGGAAGCGGACCTGACCAACCGTCCCCTTCTTTCCCCGCAGACAAGCAACACAGTGCCGCCCGCGGCACGAAAGGAACAACAGGTGTCCCACAACCAGCCGCAGAACAAGGAACGCATCCTGATCAAGGGCGCGTACCTGATGACGCAGGACGACGAGCTCGGCAACTTCGTGGGCGACGTCCTCGTCGCCGACGGCAGGATCAACGAAGTCGGCCGGGACCTGTCCGACGACCTGGCCCGGGTCATCGACGGCACGGGGAACGCCGTGCTGCCCGGCTTCATCGACACCCACCGCCACAACTGGCAGGGGGCGCTGCGCAATCTGGGTCCCGCCTGGACCTATGAGGAGTACCGCAGCAACGTGCAGATCGGCCTCGGCCAGCACTTCGAACCTCGGGATGTCCACGTCGGCAACCTGGCGGCGGATCTGATGTCCCTCGACTCCGGGGTGACGACCGTGCGGGACGAGTCCCACATCAGCAACAGCCCCGAGCATTCGGACGCGGCGATCGCCGCGCACTGGGAGTCGGGCATCCGTGCCGTCTTCGACCACGGCTGGCCGTCGACGGAGGCCGAGCAGTGGCAGTTCGGCAGCAACCGTACACATCCCGCCGACATCCGGCGCATCCGCAACGAGGTGCTGTCCGACGACTCGGCGCGGGTCACGCTGAACGCGATGCTCCGCGGACCGGAGCTGTCCACCCCTGACGTGGCCGAGCTGGACATCCGGCTCGCCCGGGAGCTGGGCCTGCGGATCAGCATGCACGTGGGCCTCGGCGAGTGGGGGGCGGAGCAGCAGGCCATCCGGCAGCTCGCCGAGACGGGGCTGCTGGCCTCCGACATGACGTTCATCCACTGCTGCACGTCGACTGACGAGGAGCTGAGGATGCTGGCCGCGCACGGGGCCACCGCGTCCGTGGCCGGCGCTCTGGAGGTCTTCATGCCGGGCCTCGGCCAGCCTGCCACCAACCGGCTCCTGGCCGCCGGTGTCCGCCCGAGCCTCAGCGTGGACACCGAAACGATCGTGAGCGGTGACATGTTCGGCGTCATGCGGGCAACGCTCGCCTACCAGCAGCTGATCCTCGCCGGCGCTGCCGGACCCATGGACCGGGCCCCCGGACTGCCTACCTTCGACGCCGCCGACCTGCTGTCCTTCGCGACCATCGAGGGCGCACGGGCCGCAGGCATCGACAACCGCACCGGCAGCCTGACAGCCGGCAAGGAGGCCGACCTGATCATGATCCGCCTCGACCACGCCAACATGCTGCCCGCCACGGACGTCGCAGCGACGATCGTCGCGGGCGGCCACGCAGGCAACGTCGACATGGTCGTGGTGGCCGGTGACGTCCTCAAGGAGAACGGTTTACTGAAGGCCGGGGACACCGTCTTCGACGAGGCTGCGGCCTCCCGTGACCGACTGTTCCACGCCGCTGGCCTGCCGCTCCCCGCCTGAGCCGACCGGCCGGCCACACGCGCGAACGCGAACGCTGGCCGACCGACGGATGCGCGCCACGGCGGCGGCCGGCAGAGTCCTTGCCTGGTACAACGACCAGCCCGAGGGGCGGATGCGAGGGCGGTCAGTCTTCCTCAGGATCTCTGCGGAGGTCATCGGCCAGGTGGTCAATACGCGGTGCTGCTGGGCAAGGTGGCTGGCCTGCTTGATGTCGAGGCCGGGTTGGCGGCCATCATCAGTCGCTCCCCGGAGACGTCCTAGATGCCACCTCGGGCCTCGGGCCTCGGGCCTCGGGCCTCGGGCCTCGGGCGACAGGACGATCCAGCGGGCCAGGTGACAGCGTCAACGAAACCGGTTCAGGCGACGGATCCAGACGGCGGTGCCGGGCGGGCAGACTCGGAGGAGGCGCTGTTGCTGCCCCTTCCGCCGCTGGTGGACGACGACAAGGTGCGGCGTCTTCTCGACCCGTCCCCGCGCAGCCAGGCCAGGGAGCCCTTCCTCAACTGTCTTCGTCCGCGCTCTGTCGTGGCTGGCGACAACGGCGTCGAGGTGGTCTGGGCGGAGGGACGCACCCGCGTCTCGTTCGAACCTTGGGGCGACGCACGAGGCCGGCTAGGCCCGGCTAGGCCCCCGCTCGACGCATGGCCTCCCATTGTCCCGACCGGTACTCCCCCGGCCCGGGCCCTCCCTCAGGCGCGCGTCTCCGGTGGCGCGCCGTCCCCATCCCGGTGACGCTGGCTACTGTCCCGGCACCAGTGAGAAGGAGTTCCCCATGCGCGATTCGTCGTGGGCCGTCGTCCCGGCCCTGACCTTGTCGCTACTGTGCGCCGCTCCGGCGGCGGCCGCCGCCGAGCCCCGGGCCACGCACCTTCCGGGCGATGTCACGGCGAACCAGTGCATCCGGGGCGGCGGAATGATCATCATCTCGGCGGACAGCGAGGGAACGGGCCGCCTCAGGGCACGTTGCCAGGGCGGCATCCACAACGGGGAGACAATCACCTGAGTCGGCCGTCTCCGTTTCCCCGCTCCCATGCCTTGAGTCCCAAACGCTGTCGGCGTACACGTGAACGTGGCCCTGGCAGAATGGCCGTCATGAGCCTCGACCCGACCGGTGCCGGCCGCAAACGCTGGACCATGCGCTGGAAGACCGCACTGAACGCCTTCGACGTCACCTTCGACGGCCGCCTCTCAGCGGCCCGTCAGTAACCCCAACTACCCCAGTTACACCGCTCGTTTGACAGACCCCTCCAGAGCTGGGGTGGCGAGGCCGATCGGGGTGGCTTGTGCCTGTCACAGCGTCACCCACCGGATGGGTGCGGGGCTCGACGCGCCGCGCGTCGCATACGTCAAGATCGGCAGCTATCTCACTCAGCCGACCTTGGCGGGCTCCTCCACCCGGGCTCGGGTGCTGGCGAGGCAATAGGCGTCCCCTCCCGGGCATGGGCAGGCCTAGGACCAGCCCGGCTGATCACGGGCGGAGCCAGAGCCGGATCGAGGCGAGGGTGGCGGACCCGCTTCGAAGCGCTAAGGGCCGCCGCCTGACGGCAACGGGCCTCGCAAAGGGCCTTTGCCCACCCGTGTCCCGCCAGGGCTGGCCCCTTCTTCGTTTGCCGCCCACGAGGCGGCCCGCTTCGCGCCTACCCGATGGCTGGCAGGAGGCCTGCGCCGGGCCAGAGTGCGCGCCCGGCTTGGGTCGTGCGCAGGTTCTCAGTGAGTTTCGCCAGGACGGCGGCGCGCTGATCGGGGCCGTGGGTTTCGCGCTGCCCGGTGTCCGGATTGAAGTTGATCACGCAGGCGTGCGGGGCGCTGCACATCAAGGCCCTCTCGAGGGCGGGCAGTCCCAGGCCGAGGGAGTCGCACGAGCCGAAGCGGGCCAGGGTGAGGAGGTCATCCACCACGTTCTCCCAGTGGGCGCTCTGCTCCCATCCGGCACCGCCGTCGAGTTCGTGGGTGAGGGTCGACAGGGGCACGATCTCCCCATCCGTACGCTGTCCTTGGTGGAGGTAGCGGTGCATGCGGGCGCCGTCGGGCTGGCGTACATGAGGGTGCAGCAGCGTGTCGGCCGCGACGATGGTGGTGTTGACCTCGTGCAGGCCGTGCGGCGGGTAGTACGGCTCGTGGGCGAACAGGAAGTGGATCTCTTCAGGCACGGCGTCTCCTTCGACGGGGTGTCATAGGGATCAGTGCGGGTGGGCCGGGCTACGGGCCGTGGTTTCAGCGGTGGCCGCGGGCCCGGGCGTCGGCGAGGTGTTGGCGGTGGCCGATCCGCTCGGTGCGGCGAGGGCGCCCATGGCGCGGTCGGCGTCGTCGGCCTGGCGGGCGAGGTGGTCCAGCAGGCTCTCCAGGGCGAGCCACCTGCAGGTGGTATCGGGGCTGCGGTCGGGGGCCGTGATGATCGTGGCGATCGACCACAGCACGCGGTGGCCGAGCTGGGCCGCATACGCGAGCTCGGGGCAGGGGTGGGATGCGGCGGCGCGCGTGATGCCGGCGTGCTGGGCGGTCAGCCGCTGCAGGTACCCCAGCCCAGGTCCGGCGTCGATGATGCGCACGTAAGCGCGGGCTCGGGCGTCCAGGTGGGCGGGCAGGTGGTCGACGAGCAGCGGCAGCAGGATCGCCAGCGGCAAGCCGACGGCGACGGGAAGGCCGGCATCGATCGCCCAGCTCATGGCGAGCAGGGCGCCGGCCGCGGTCAGCAGGGTTGCGCCGGTGACCGAGCCACCGTGGTCGAGGTAGAGGCGTAAGGGCGGGCGGCGGGTGAGCCAGCGCTGCGCACACCGTGCGCGCAGCGAGCGGCCGGGCGCGCGGATGCCGATCTGCAGGAGATGCTGCGGTGCCCCGTCGGGGGCGGCCGGGCTCCAGCGCAGCCAGCCCCACGCCGTGCGTTCGCTGGCAGGCAGCCGCCTGCGGCCGGGCGGGAGGTGTGTGGTCGATGCGGGGTGGGGTGGCGGGAGAGTCATCGGTGCCTCGATCCGGTGGACGGCGGTGGGAATCTGGGATGTGTACGGGATAGGTCCTGTCGGAGATCAGGTGGCGCAGACGCTGCAGAGGCCATTGCCTGCGGGGTCGGCGCGGCGTGGAGTGGGTCCGGTGCAGGCGGTGCAGGCGGGCCAGTTGAGGCAGGCCGGACAGAGGTCCTGGCCCGGGGCACGGCCGGGGCTGCCGCAGCCGCCGCATTCGACCAGCGCCCGGTGAAAGACCGCGTCGGCTACGGTGCGGCCTGCTGCGGCCGACGGCCCGGGCTCGGTGGGCGGGGCTGTACTGCCTGGCGCGGGGGTGGCCCGTGCCGTGCGCAGGCGAGCGGCGATGATCGCGCCGACTGTGTGGTGCAGCGGCCGGGGCAACGGCCGGTCGGCGATGACGTGGCGTACCTGCTCCGGCGTCCAGCCCGCCTGCAGAAGGTCCTGGACGACGTAACCCTGATCGGTGAGTGCCTGACCGGTGAGCAGCAGATCGGGATGCTGGGCGCCGAGCGACAGGAGCAGCTGCTGGCCAGCGGTGGGCGCCGGGCCGGTGGCCGTGGCGGGAGCTTGTGTCCGTGTCTGGCCCGCTCGCCCTCGCTGCTGGTTCGGTGCGTCGATCTCGCGGGTGCGCGCGTCAGGGACGGACGGATGGACGGAGTTGGTGTTCGGCTTCTTGGTGTTCTTGCTCTTGGTGTTCTTAGGTGTGCGGTTCTCCAGCGCTGGAAAATCCTGCGCGGGAAAAACTGATTCTGGTTGCGACCTGCGGCTTTGCGCTATGGCGGGTGGGGTGGGGGCGTTGTCGCCCAGGAGGTCGTACAGATGGGCCGGGGCGTCGGTGATGGCGTAGATGACCTCGCCGAAGGTGCCGTCCTCGCGGCGCTCGCGCTCACGTGTGAGGTAGCCATACGTCTCCAGCTCTTCAAGACCTGAGCCCACCGCGCTGCGGCCGTCGGGACCGCAGCGCGCGAGCGCGGCCACGGTGATCCGCCACCCGTCGCGGTGTGTCGAGATCAGCCCGAAGATCCCCTTGGCCTTGAACGAGATCCGCTTGTCCCTGAACAGCGCGTTGGCGATCTGCGTGAAGCGATCGCCCGCCATCTCGCCGCGCCGGATCCCGGCGCCGTAGCCGGTCATCGCGGGGTTCCGGCCGGTGTGGCCCGTGTCCGTTCGCGGCGATGGCCGCCGGGCGTGGCCACCGCGGCGGCTGGCCCAGGCCGGTTGAGGAGCAAGGGGTGTGCGTGGTCCATGCTCTGAGACAACCCGGCGGCCCCGACCGGTTTGTCGACCACTGCACCCCGACCACCATCACGAAGGGGTCACAACACGCTCTCCGCACGGTGGTGGACCCGACCACCGGGCCATCGGTTGCATCGAGGTCAGCCCTGCATCGACGGGGGCTCCGTTGTAATGACTGCCGGACACCGTGAGCGAAAGAACAGCGGCGTGATCAACCGCGGGACAGGCGCTGCTTCTCGCGCGTGCGGATCACCTCAGTCAGCACGAGGAGGCCAAAGACCGTGGCGCCGCCGCCGGCTGCCCAGAGGGCCGGGTACTCCCGCGAGGTATCGGCGCCGTCCGGCAAGACGACCTCCCCAGCCTGCACACCCTCGCCGCGGGCATCGACCGTGACCGCGATGCCGTCATCGCCGGCCTCACCCTGCCCTGGAACTCCGGCGTCGTCGAAGGACACGTCAACCGGATCAAGATGCTGAAGCGCCGGATGTTCGGCCGGGCGGGCTTCGATCTCCTTCGCAAGCGCGTCCTGCTCTCGTGAGTCACAGATCAGACCGCGTCGTCGAGGAGCCCGAAGCCTTCCGGGAACCCTTCCAGGAACTCGCGCCGCGCCGGGTCGGACTCGGCTTCAGCCATCGTCCCCAGGAGATCGATGAACTCGCTCCGCTGACCACTCGACAGCTTGCTGACCAGGTGGCCGACGCCCTCCAGGACCTTGACCGCGTCGTCCGGATCCATCTGCTCGTCTTCGCAGCCCTCGATGAACCACAGGAGGTCGACCAAAGCCTCGGCCAAGGCGTGGGTCAGAGACGAGTACACGGGCATCAAGGCGGACTCCCAGCAGGTCACGGCAGCAAGGTTCGGCTATCCCACCACACCCCACTGACATCACACTCCGTCAGACCTCCACGGAACGGAAAGTGAGCCAGAACCCGAGAAATGACGTCAGCGCATGGGACGGCCCGCCGCCTGTGAGGGCGGCGGGCCGTCGAAGCGGGCCAGGTTGACGTCAGCCAGCCTGGGCGGAGTCGAGATGGCGGGTGTCACCGAGGCTGACCACTTGGCGGTTGTGGAAGAAGTCGTCTTCGCGCAGCGTGGTGATGCTGCCGGAGGGGGCCTGGAAACTGGCATAGCCAGCCGACTCGATCGGCATCTTGATCCAGGATGCAAGGACGAAGGTCAGGGAGCCGCCGTGCGTCACGATGATCTGGTGTTCGCAAGGGTTCTGCAGGATCTCGTCCGTGGCCGCGTAGATGCGCTGCGCCCACGCAGCCTTGGTCTCGGAACCCTCCACGCCCTCGTCGTGTTGCATTCGCTCCCCGACAGCCGGCGGGGGGACGAAGCGCCGGTCCAGCCACTCCTGCGGTTTTCCCCCCGCCTCACCGTAGGACTTCTCCCGCAGCCTGCGGTCCAGGATCGGCTTCACGCCGAACAGTTCGGCTACCTCCTCGGCCGTCCGCAGGGTGCGCAGCAGATCCGAGGAGAACAGCTCCACCTCGGCGCCGTCCGGGATCTGGGCCCGCAGCGCCTGGGCGATGGAGACCGCCGCACGGACGCCGGCGGGCGTCAGCTGCGAGTCATGCCATCCGCCGACGACTCCCTCGACGTGATGCGTCGCCTCGGGATGGGTGACGACGTAAAGAGTGCGCATGAGCGCGTGCCCTCCTGTAGGTGGCGTGCTGGACACCGCCGGGCCATGAGCCGGCGGCCCAGCGCGAGACGTCCTGCCCCCACATCTCCTTGCCGACAGCAGGAACGGTGAAGAACGCGGTGACCATGACCGCCACGGCCAGGCAGTTGGCGTAGCTTCCTCGCATTTCAGCAGGTTCAAGTGGGGGCGCTGAGGACCCCGTCGTGCGAGCGGTGGTCGGGGCACACACGGCGGCGTCGCCGTCGGCGCCGTCGCCCGTGTGCGCAGGCGTGTCAGTGTGCGCAGCCGCGTACGCAGTGCGCAGTGAGCTCTTCGGTGCGCCGTCATTGCGCAGTCACCGTGCCAGGGGCCATGGCTCATCGCTCCGTGGGGGCGCCCATCGTCGTCGGGCACCGGCGTCGGTGTGGTTGTGCAAGGGCAGTGCCGTGCCGATGGTCTTGAGATGTGTGGTGGTAGATACCGACCACCACCGTCGGCGGCGCCCCGACTACCGTGCTGTTAGCCCCGACCACCGCAGGTCAAAGGATTGCGCAGTCGGCACTGCCACGTTTTAGGCCTTTGCGGTGCGCCCTGACGGTGAACGACGCCTCGGTAGCTGCGCAGCCACCGGTGTGCAGCCTGCCCCCGTCCTTCTGGCCCTGCCAACGGCGGCGTCCGCGGCAGCCATGGCGTTGCGCACCGCTCCCCGTTGGTGTTCTGCGGGAAGGGTGCGCAGCGTGCCGGTGCGCAGGGCTGGGCTGTGCAGGAAGGGGCTGCCGACTGCGATGCGTATCGCTGTCCGGTCGGTGCGCACGCAGGTACGTCGCCGCCGGTCCCCGGCGCGCTCCTCCTTCGGGGGGTGGTCGGGGTGGTGGTCGGTGCTACCACCACCCCGACCACGGGTTCGTGACGGCTTCGTCACCGTGGTCGGGGCTTGGTGGTCGGCAAAGCGGTCGGGGCCAGCGGGTTGTCTCAAGGCATCAACCCCCTGAGACCTCCCGGGAGATCCCGCATGTTCCGATCCACAGCATCACCCGGCGCCGGGAAGTACCCGGTGGCCGCCGGGGTGGCGCTGACCCAGATGCGGCGGCGTGTGCGGTTCGGCCGCGCCGGTGTGTGGGCTGCGCTCGCTGCCGGTCCGCTCGCGCTGGCCGTCGCTATCTCTCAGCCCTCGGCCACCAGCGCAGCCCCGCCCGCATCCAAGCCACAGCGCACCGAGCGGATGGCCTCGGTGGCCGACCCCTCGGGCTATGCCGCCCAGTTCCTCGACGCGTGGCTGCGCAGCAGCGACGACGCGAGCAGCGAGGCCGCGCGCCGTGCGCAGTCGATGGCCCCTGACGTCACGCTGCCCTCGCTCGAAGAGGGTGCGCCCGCTCCACGGCGGGTGACGCCGGTGCGCAGCATCCCGAAGAAGGGCGGCCAGTGGTCGGTGACGGTGGCTGCGCAGTACGCGCATGCGGTGCGCTACTTCGCCGTACCCGCGATCACCGCCGCCGGCGGCGGCTCGTTCGCGGTGACGGCGCCGCCCGCACTGGTGGCCGCCCCTGCACTGCATGCCGCACCCGAGTCCGCGTATGGAGTCACGGTTGAGGAGGGGCCGCTGACGGCCACGGCCGGGGAGTTCCTGTCGGCGTATCTGGCCGGGCGCGGTGAGGTCGGCCGGTATCTCGCACCGGGCGTGAGGATGCCTGCCCTCTCCCCTGCGGCTGCCCGCTCGGTGGAGGTGGAAGACGTCCTTGCTCGTGAGGAGAGTGCGGCCGGCGAGACGGTGCCGCGGGACGGTACCAGGGTGCACGTGCTGGTGACGGTCGAGGCCCGTGACGGTTCGGGCCGGTGGCCGCTGGCCTACGAACTCACGCTGTCCTCGCGGGGCGGCCGCTGGGAGATCGCCGCACTGGCGTCGGGCACGACGGGCGGTGAGCAGCGGTGAACACGCTCAACCAGGTGGTGATGGCCGGTGAGTTGGCCGACCTGGGCGACTCCTGGATCGGCACCGCCAAGGACTGGGGGTCCAAGGGCCTGCAGGCGGCGCTGATCGTGATCGTCGTCGTGATCATGATTCAGCGGTTCTCGCTCAAGGCGGGCATCGGCGCCCTGATCCTCATGGTGATCGCGCTCGGCCTCTACAGCTCCCGCAATGATCTGGCGGACATGTTCGAGGACGAGGTGAAGAACCCTGCCAAGGGCGCCCCGGCTTTCGACCACCCCTACCGTGACCGCAACTTGTTGAAGGTCCGCGCCCTGGGGAGGCGGGCGTGAGCGCGGCCGCCGCGCCCCGAACGGCGCGCTTCTACACGGCCGCGCGGCGGCATCCGTGGGTGATGGGCAAGCTCGCCGACTGGCGTCTGCCGCTGGGCCCCTACAACGCGGCGCAGATCGCCCTGGCCGTCGTGGGCGGTTTCATCCTGGTCAAGACGATCTCCTTGTGGAGCGCGCTGGGCCCCATCCCGATCGTGGCCTGGCTGGTGGCCATCTGGCTGCTACGACGGCCCAAGATCGGCGGACGTAATCCCATGGCGGCAGCCATGGGCATGGTGGCGCTGTTCGTGCAGCCCGGTGGCGGCCGGATCGGCCAGCGCGCCGCTCGGGATCCCCGCGCCCGCAGCCTGGGCGGCGGCTTTACTCTCGAAGGCCTCACCGACTGGGCTCATTTGGAGGCTGCCGCGGTGCCGAGGCCGCTCCGGAGGCGCACGGTCCGGACGCGCATCGGCCGGCCCCCGCGGGCACGCACCGTTCAGCCTGAGCGGGCAAAACGCAGTCCGGATGTGCCGACGCCGACGGCACCCACCCCAGCAGAGGTGTCGCCCGCGGCAGCACTGCTGGCTCGGGCCCAACTCCGCACACAGAACCAAAAAGGGGAACTCTGATGCGTGTTCCCGTTCGTCACATCGCCGGGCATCTGCTGTGGTCCACCCACGGCCACGTATGGGCCCTCTACCGCCTGCACCCCGGCCCGGATGCCGATGGCCGCAGCCAGGAGACCGTCCCGGGCACCTACGTTCCCCCGGCAGTCCGCGACGAACTCCTAGCCAAGATCACACACTTGGTGCGGTCCCTGTCCGGAGCGCCGCGCCTGTTCGGTCTGTGTGCGCAGGTCGATCCCGCCGAGGTCGCTTGGCGGATGGCTGAGGGCCTTCAGGACGCAGACAGCGGCGACGGACTCATGCCTGCGGCCCGCCCCTGGCTGGAACACCTGAATGCCGCCCTCGAACTCCTGCAGGGGCAGGAGATGCACCAGCGCACCTGGTGGCTGTCCGTCCCGCTGGAAGCGGACAACCAGGGACTGAAGGCCGCGAGCGCGCTGTGGGCAGAGGTCTCCCACACCTTCGGCATGCGGGCCGCTCCCGTGACTCGAACCGAGGTCAACTCTGCCCGTGAGCAGGCCGGCCAGGTCGAGGCACAACTGGCGGGCGGTGCCTCATACCGCCCGGCCCGCCCCGCGGAAATCGTGTGGATGATCCAGCACGCAGTGCACCGAGGGCTGGCCGAGCCGCTGCTGGGCGAGGCCGCTGTGAGCGAACTGTATGGCGGACAAGTCCGCCAGGGGGTGCTGCGCTCGCCGAGCTACGCCGATCTCGGTCAGGTCCGCCTCGAGGAAGGCGGCACGGATGCCGCCGTCGAGGACCGGGACGAACCGGCGGGAGGCCGCGAGCGCCGTGGCAGTGGCCGGGTGCGGTGGTGGAAGGCGCGGTCAGGCTCACCGCTGCGGCGGCGTTGGTTGCAGGTCGAAAGCGAGATGGGCACCGGCTATCAGGCGCACCTGGCGCTGGCCGAGTGCCCGCCCGCCATCTCCCAGGAAGCCGCTGACCTGTTCGCGCAGCTCGACGTCCTGGACTTCCCCGTCGACTTCACCATCGACCTGACCCTGGTGCCCGCGGAGAAGGCCCGCGCGCAGGTGCAGCGCAAGAAGACCGAGCTGGTCGACCAGGCTGATCAGTACGACGCGCGGCCCACCGGCATGCCCGCCTCCCTGCCGGATGCCGCCCGCGATCTGGGCGAGCTGGACGCGCGGCTCTCGCGCACCTCGGTGGAGGTGGAGGTCCAGGCGGTCACCGCACTGACCGTGTGGGGCCCGAGTGCCCAGCTGTGTGACGCGCGGGCCCGCGCCCTGGAAAAGCTCCTGGCGGGCGCGGACTACCGGGCGGTGCGCCCCGCCGGACTGCAGGCAGACCTGTTCACCCTCGGGCTGCCCGGCGCGGTGCGCGCGCACCGGCTGCGGGAGTTCACCCAGCACCAGGTCAGCGAGGACTGGGCCCTGTCGGGGGCCTTCACCCACTGTGAGGTCGGTGATCCGACCGGGATGCTGCTCGGTTTGGACCTGGACTGCGGCACCACCCGCCCCGTCCTGATCAATGTGGCCGACGCTCCCAAGCAGGACGCTTCGGCCTCCCTGGGCGTGGTAGGTGATCTAGGCGCCGGGAAGAGCGTCATGCTGAAGCTGATCAGCCAGTCGGTCGTGGACCGCGGCGGCCGCGCCATCTGCATCGACCGCACCCCGGTGCGCGAGTGGGCGTCCTTCGCCGAAGCAGCCGCACCCGGCCGCTGCCAGATCATCGATGCCGCGCAGGCCGCCTTGTCGATCGACCCCTTGCGTCTGTTTCCCGGCGCGGAGGGACGCCACTACGCGCTCAGCTACCTCACCCTGCAACTGGGCATCGGTCCCATGACCACCTCCGGCGAGGTCCTGCACCACGCCATCGAACAGGCAGGGGCCTCCCCTTTGCCCTCGATGAGCGGTGTCATCGACGTCCTGCGGCAGATGGCCGCCTCCGAAAGCGGCAAGCGCCAGGACGCCGCCGCCACCCTGGCCGGACTGCTGCGCCTGGTGGAACAAAACCACCTGGCCCGCATGGTCTTCGATCCCACGCTGCCGCCGGTGAGCCTGGACGGCACCGGCGCCTCCGACTTCATCGTCATCACCACGACGGGACTGAAGCTGCCGCCCAAGCAGGCCTTTGAGCACGCCGAGATCCTGCATCAGCAGCCGCTGGAGGCGCTGATCGGCCGCGCGGTGCTGTATCTGATCGCCGCGATAGCCCGCCAGGCCGCCTTCTCCACGCCCGAGCGGTTCTGCGCGGTCGCCCTGGACGAGCTGTACTGGCTGACCTCGTCCGCCGAGGGCACCGCCCTGGTCCATGAGATCCTCCACGACGGCCGCAAGCACGGTGCCGGACTGATCGCAGGCGCTCACGACGCCACCGAACTGGGGCCCGACCGCGGCCTGATGGCCTACCGGGCCCTGGCGCGTACCACCGAGCGCGAGCGCGCCCGACGCGGCCTGGACTTCATCGGCCTGGACGCAGCCGACACCGACCTCGTGCGGATGGTCACCTCCGGCCTTTCTCCCGTCGGGCACAAGGACCGCGCCGGCGAGGTCCTGCTGACCGGGCCCCGGCAGAACACCGGCCGCGTCAAGGTCGTCATCCCCGGGATCGCTCGCATTACGTCCCGCATCACCACCACCCCGGGCCAGCGGCCGCCTACCCAGGCGCCCGGCACTGGAGCGGACCTGGCCAAGTCACCGCCAGCCACCCGAGAGGAGGCCCGGTGATCACCTATGAATGGCGGCGCGCCCAGCGCCGCACCATCGTGCGCCGCGCGGGCAGCCTCCTCTCCCTGGCCTGTCTACTGCTCGCCATCGTCTTCAGTGCACTCGCGCCGGCTTCCCCTTCTGCTCGGTCCGCTCCCGCAGCAGCTCCCTGTGCCCGGGACAGCCGCGCCTCCTTCAGCAGCGAACGGGATGCGTGTGCCGCGATCGCGGGACCGGCGCAGGACCACTGCAAGCGCACGATGCGCACCGCTGCGGCCCCGCGGGCGGCGAGCCAGGAGGAGGACATGCCTGTCCCGGTGGTGGCGCCAGCAGCCACTGCCCTGCTCGCCCTGATGGCCGCGCGGCGTCTGGGAAGGCCGGAACACTCGTGATGACATGGCGTATTGAGCGCGGCAGGCTGCGCACCTTGCTGCACGCCCTGCTGTTGGCGGTGGTTTTCCTGGTGGTCAACGCCCGGGTCGCCTACGCGGCCGACGGCGGCGGGGACATGATGGCCCCGCTGAACGTAGACAGCTCCGAGGGCGTGCCCCTTGACGGCTACGAACTGTCGGCCGAAGGCGGAAGCGTCTTCGCCCTCAAGACCAACGCCTATGCGTTCCTCATGAACGGCCTGTTCACGCTGCTGCGCCTGGTGGTGGGTCTGTCCTGCTGGGCCATCGAGTTCGCCCTGCGCTTCCCACTGATCAAAATGCTGTCCGACCCGGCGCAGAAGGTCTGCGACACCTACAACGAGCTGGTCGTCGACACCCTTGACCTCAAAGGGCTGTTGCTGAGCTGGGCCTTCGTCTTCGGCGGAATCCTCCTCGTGCGGGGCAAAGCCAGCAAGGGGCTCGGGGAGATCGTCCTGACGCTGCTGATCGCCGCCTTCGCAGCCTCCGCGTTCGTGCGCCCCGACTACCTGCTGGGCCAAACCGGGCCGCTGGCCCAGAGCCAGCAGGCGGCCTCCGAAGTCGCCCAGGCCACCGTCGACTCCCACGACTGGGGCGGCAAGATCGCCAGCGGGAACGCGGGCCCGTGCGGCGCGGGCCTGTCCGGACCGGCGCTGGACAAGTGCTATCAGGCCGAGGAAGACACGCCGCACTCCGCGTCCGAAGTGGCTAAGCCCATCCAGGACTCCCTGACCAACGTGGCCATCGTCAAGGGGTACATGCTCGTGCAGTACGGCCGGATCCTCGACCCGGGAAAGAAGCCCGACCAGAAAGCCTACGCGCTGCACCTCAAATGGGTCTCCGGCGGCTACAAGCCCAGCCCCGAGGATCAAAAGGACGCCGAAGACAAGTGCAAGAAGGTCCCGGGGCCGGCCAAGAAGTACTGCATGAAGGGCCAGCAGGACAACGCTCAGCCCTCCGATAATGATGCCCCGGATCTGCCCGAGCTCACCCCCGGCGGTCAGCTGCTGGACTCCTTCACCCCGGTCCTGAGCTCACAGGACCAGCAGTTCGCCGCGTTCCTCAAGGACCTGAAGAAGGCCGGGCCGGTGGGCAAGGCAAGCGCCGAGTACGCCAAGGAGCCGACCGGCTGGCGAACGGCCGGAGTCCTGATGCTGTTCTGCGCCGCGCTGATGATCTCCGCGATTCCGCTGTCGGCCAGTTTCGTGCTGTTGGGCATTCAGGCCGCCGATGCCGCAGCGGCCGCGATCGGAGGCATCACGCTGGTGTGGGCGATGCTGCCCGGCCCCAACCGGCAGGCCGCCTGGAAGTGGCTGGCCCTGCTGGGCATCTCGGTCGCGGGCATGTTCGCGATCTGCATGTTCCTGCCCAGTTACGGCATCGGCATCGATGTGGTCTTCACCGACGGCCCCGACGTCCCCGCCGAACGCCTCCTGGCCCTGAACGCTCTGGCTCTGGCCGCTCTGGCCTTCCACCGCAGACTGCTGGCCGGTATCACGTCGGCCGGACAGCGGCTGTCGCTGCGGATGCGCTACGCCAAGATCGGCGGCACCCATCTTCCCGGCGACACCTCCGAGATCGGTGCCGCGATGGCCGTCCACGGCAGCGGCAGTATGGGCGCGGGCGGCAGGTTCGGGCTGCGGGCGCTGGGCGGCGGGTACGGCAGGCTCGGCACCCGCCAGCGCATCATGCGCTCGCTGGCCGCGCTGACCGACGGCACCGGGATGCCCGTGGACACCGGGCGGCTCCTGTCCGATGCAGGTGCCGAAGCCTCCCGCGGTCTGGCGCCCTTCGCGCTGGCTGCCACCGGCGCCTCACTCGGTGCCCGGGGAGCGTGGGGGCTGCTGGTCGGCAGGCACCCCGGCGACAAAGCTCTGGAGCGGATGCGTAAGCCCACCGCCGAGGGTGATGCCCCGGGCCGCGGCCCGCACGACGACGGCGCGCAGGGCGACGACACCTTGGGGCCCGGCGGGCCGCGCGGTCCGCACCGCAACGGCCCACCGGACCGCTACCGCGAAGAAGACGGCAAGATCGCAAACCGGAAGAGCGGAGAGACACTCCACGACCAGAACAGCGACCGCACACTGCTGTCCACCCGGGCACACAACCGCCTCGTGCGGCTGCGCGGATACCGCATCCTGCACCGCGGCGGCCGCGTCGCCTACGGCGCCACACTCGGCCTGCCCACCACCACCCGACGCGCCCGCCAAGGCGCCTCCGAACACACCCAGGACGCCAAGCAGCAGCTCGCAGTGCGCAACACCGTGCGCGAGGACGGACGTTCGTGGCGCAGGCACGATGAGACACCCGCCCGCACGGGCGGCGGGGAGTCCGACGGCGGGGGTACTGCACCGTCCTTGGGCCGCGTTCTGCGCACCACATCTCCCGGTGCGACGCGCGCGTCCACTTCCCCGCGCCATACGCCTGCCCCAGCACCTCCTTTCGACCCTGACTCCTCCGCTGGCCACGGGCCCGGCGGAGCATCCGGCCCCGCCAGCGGGCTCGGGGCCTCCGCCAGCCGCGAGCCCGAACGCCGCGCAAGCGATCTCGACCTGGGGCCGGGCGGGCCCATGCGCTACCCGCTCGGCACCAGAGACTCCCCCACCAGCTCACCAACCGCCTCGCCGCGACGAGCGGACACCGATCCTGACGAGGTGCGCCGCCGCATTCGCGCGGCGCTACGACGCGGCGAGGACCCCGATGCGGGGGGTGAGGGCTGATGAGGGCCCGACGTCCCAAGCCGCGACGACGGCGCGCAAAGTGGGGGTGCCTGCTGATCGTGCTGCTGACCGCCGCGAGTTGCGCCGCCCCGTTCTCCGGCCTGCTCTCGGCCACCGCGCAACTCGCCAACCAGGAAGAAGAAGGGAACGGCGGAATCCAACTGGGTGGCAGCGCCGCGGACATTCCCCCCACCATGCTGGCCGCGTACAAGAAGGCCGCCCAGCTGATCGGCCGCCACGCACCCAAGTGCCACGGCATGGCGTGGCCGGTCCTGGCGGGCATCGCGAAGGTGGAGTCCAACCATGCTGTCGGCCGCACCATCGCCAAGAACGGCGACATCCACCAGCCGCGGATTCTGGGCGTGCTCCTCAACGGCTCCGGAGCCGGTGGCAACACCACCACCTTCCCCGACACCGACGGCGGGAAATGGGACGGCAGCGCCCAAAGGGAGCGCGCCGTGGGCCCCTTCCAATTCCTGCCCTCCACCTGGGAGTCCAACGGCCGCGACGCCAACGGCGACAAAGAACGCGACCCGCACAACGCCTTCGACGCCGCACTGGGCGCTGCCGTATATCTGTGCGGCAACGGCCGCGACCTGACCAAGACCCGCCAGCTCAAAACAGCGATCTTCCAGTACAACCACTCGAGCGAGTACGTGAACAACGTCAGCAACTGGATCAACCAGTACCGGGCCGCCGCGACCGGCTCGGGCAAGGGCGTAGACCTGGGCGGCGTCTCGGGCAAGACGAGGAAGGTTCTGCAGGCAGCCCTCTCCCAGCGCGGCGTTTCCTACTCCTGGGGCGGCGGCAACACCAAGGGCCCCACTACGGGGACCTGTTGCTCACCCAGCGGGAAGAGCGGCGCGGGCATCAAGGGCTTCGACTGCTCGGGGCTGACCCAGTACGCGTTCGCCCGGGCCGGAATCCGTCTGCCCCGCGTCGCCTCCGCGCAGGCCGCCAAGGGCCAGCGCATTACGTCCAAAGCCTCGCTCAAGCCGGGCGACTTGGTGTTCTACGGCTACGCCCCGGGCGCGGATTCGACGATCTACCACGTCGGCATCTACGCCGGGAACGGACAGATGATCAACGCGGCCCGGCCCGGAACCAAGATCCGCCTGGACCCCGTGGATGCCATGTCAGGCTTCGCGGGAGGGGCCAGAGTCCTATGACACCCAAGATGACCGGTTCACGGCCCGCTGCGCGTGGGGCGTGGCTGCTGCTGGCCTGCAGCCTGGCCCTGGCCGTCTGCGGATATCTCCTCCTGGACGGCGGCCAGGGCACCACTTCTTCCGGCGTGGCCGCCGAGTCGTCCCGCTCGCAGGAGTCACCGCAGCCCCGTCCTCCCAAGCAGCCTTCCCAGGACACCCCGGCACCCCAGCCGTCCGTCTTGTCTACGCCCCCGCCGACTCCGCCGCCGCGTGGCGAGGGACGCGCAGCGGACCGGCAGGTCCAGCAGCTCCTGGAGAAAGCCTGGCCCGCGGACCTGCCCGCGTCCCAAGAGCAGCAACTGCGCCGCGACGGCGCACTGCTGCTGCGCGCGGACACCACCGGGGTGGGTCGCGACCGTTTCCCCCAGGTGTTCGGCGACCGGGCGGACAAGGCCGTGGCGCCCGCATTCAGCCGCTTCCGTATCCAGGCCGCCATCGCCCGCAAGGACACCCGCGCCGGCCAGGCGGTGGTGCACCTCGTGTGGGCCGCAGCCGACCGCGGCGGCACCTACAGCGACGGGCGCATCGCCGATCTCATCTTCCACCGAACGAAAGGACACGGCCCGTGGACACCACTGCCCCGCCCCCGGCCGTGACCTCCCACGCAGGCGGCGTCATGCCCGCCGCCTTCGACGTCGCCCTTGAGATGCTGGGGGTATCTGATCGCCCTGGGGCTGGCTCTGGCCTCCGCGGCAGGCCAGTGCGTGGTGCGCCACCTGGCCGCCAAGGCCTCCCAGGAACGGATGGCATTGCAGTTCACCCCCACCCCGCACTTCGACCCCGGCCACGAAGAGATCTTCCGCCGGGGCGTGGAGCTGACCCGCGCATGCACCGCGCTGCCCTGGTGGGCGCCGCACCAAGACCGTGCGCATCCGCATGCGTTCGGATGGCACCGCGCCCTTCGCCTACCGTCTCGAGGGGCCTGCCGGGGCCGAACGCCTGCTGACCACCACACCGTTCGGGCCGGGCGTCCGCGTGACCAAGGCACCCCCGCTCAACGACAAAGAGCGCAGACATGAAGTGCGCGCGGAGTTCATCCTGCGCGGCAACCCCGTCGCCTCCCTGCGCGAGGTCCCCCTGCAGCCCGACCCGCTGCAACCGCTGGTCGATGCCGTCGCCGATCTGCGCGCCGACCTGGGCGACCTCGCTGAAATCTGCGTCGACCTGCAGCGCTCCCCCAAGTGGGCGCTGCGCAGCCGCCGCTGGACACTGATGAACAAGGCGCGCCGCAGCGAGCAGCGTGAAGCGGCGCGCTCCACACGGTGGATGCACCGTGACGGGGCCCGCCTGGACGACTCGCTCATCGGCCAGCTCCACCAGCTGATCACCCCCGGCCGGGGCGGGCCTGGTGGCCGGGGCATGGTGATGTCCGCGCCGCCCATCCGGGTCGACCGGGCCCAGACCCTGGGCAAGCTCGCCGAGGACGCCCATCTGGTGCGGGTGCAGATCCTGGTGCGCTGCGCCTCGGACATTAAGGGCCGCGCCGAGGCGCGCCTGGCCCGCATTCAGGCCGGTCTCGATGTGTTCGGCGGCTCTGCCCGGTGGGCGATGAAAGGTCTGCGTCTGGGGCCGTGGCGGCTGGGAGCCGACCGGTGGCCGCACCGCACCCGCTTCAATCTGCGGTGGCGCACCGGGCAGTGCCTGCCCCCGGCAGCGAACTGGGTACGCCTGGAAGAGCTGTCGGGGCTGCTCAAGCCGCCGACCATGTGGTGCCGGGTGCCGCTGTTGCCCGTCAACCTGCCCACCTTCGTCCACGGAGACCCTAACCTGCTGCTGCAGGGCTGGTATCGCACACCCGATGGCCGACGGCGCCTGGTGGCCACCCACGCCGAGCAGACACTCTTCGAGATCGGCGTGGGCAAGGCCGGCGGCGGCAAGACCGAGCGAGCCGCAGCCCAAGCCGTCGGCTACGCACACGCGGGCGGCGGCCTGCTGTTCATCGACCCCCACCACGACTCCTGGCGGCGCGTGGCACCCTTCCTCGCCCACGATCCGATCATGGAACGCATCGCGCGGATCGACCTGCGCGCCACAGGCCGCGGCCCCCATCCGCGGATCAGCTCCTGGAATCCGATCGGCATGCACCACCAGCGCCAAGCGGCCTACGAGGTCGTCGAGGATGTCACAGACGCCTTCGCGACCGCGTTCGGCTGGGACGACACCAACGCCCCGCGGGCCATCGCCATCTTCACCCAGGCCCTGACCGTGCTGACCGCGCTCAACGAGCTGGCCTGCCGGGCCGGACGCGGCGCCGACCAGGCCACCCTCTTCCACATCCAGCCACTGCTGACCGATCCTGACTTCCGCACCAGTGCCCTGACCGCCACCGAACCGGTCCTGGACCCGGACTCGCGCGCCTGGTGGCAGAGCACCTTCCCCACCTTCCCGCCCGACGCCTTCAACGTCCTGCTCAACCCGCTGACCCGGCTGGCCGCCAACCCCATCACCCGCGCCTTCCTCGGCCAGCCCCAAGGCGTCTACAACATCCGCGCCGCCATGGACCACCGCATGATCGTATGGGTGAGCACCGCAGGCAACGGACCCACCGATCGCCTGCTGGTCGCCCTCCTCAACCGCGACCTGCTACGCGCCGGACGCTCCCGCGCCGACACCCCCGAAAACCAGCGGGTGCCCTTCCGCGGCTACTTCGACGAACTCACCACCCTCGCCAGCTCCAGCGCCAGCATGTTCGAGGACTTCCGCAAATACAAAATCCAACTCCATGCCCTCACCCAGCTCCTGGCCCGCCTGCCCCTCCCAGTACGTCAAGCACTGGTGCAAAACGCCTCCACCCTCTCCACCACCCGAGGCTCCAGATCCGCCATCAGCCCCATCACCGAGGAATGGGGAGAAAGGCCCAGCACAGCCCAGGTCACCGACCTCGACCAATACGACCACTACAGCTCCTTCACCATCAACGGCCGCCCCCTCGGCCCCGTACTGATCCACGGCCCGCACCTGGAAGAAGTCTTCGCCGAGCAATACCAGCCCGCCCGGATCAACGCCCTGGAACAAGCCGCCGACCACAACGCCCACACCCAACCCCTCAACCAACTCACCCAGGCCGCCGCAAACCAGCTGGCCCGGGTTAGTGCCTTCCTGAGCGACCACCTCGCCACCCACACACAGCCCGACGCCCTCACCAAAACAAGGGACTACCAGTGATCTCCCCGTCTCCCGCCCAACAACCCCAGCCGTAAGGGCCATCCCCGCGGGCGCGGGGGGCAGCGCTAGCCGAGATCCAGAACCTCATCGTCCGCGTGCCTGCCGAACTCGGCGACGCGCACCTCCGCGATGTGCTCGTACCGGCTGATCCGGTCGGTCCACTCCGCGTCGACGCCGAACGCCACCTGCGCGAAGCCCACCCGCCGGACGGCCTCGGCCAGGCCCGGATCGCCAGGGGCCAGCAGTCGCACCGGCGCGTCAAGCGCCACGGTGTGCGGCGGCACAAAGTACTCGTCCGGCAAAACGGTGCGCGCATGGACGAGCGCGCCGACAGCGACAACCGAGCCGGCCCCCAACCGTGCGCCCTGCAGGACCGTCGCCGCGGTCGCCACATAGACGCACCTGCCAACCTCGCAGCCCAGTAGCGTGGCATGCGGTCCCACGAAGACGTGGTCGCCGACAAGCACCGGCTGATCGCCGGCGACCGCAGACCCGCGCAGCACCGCGTTCTCGCAGATCACCGCCGCCTCCCCGACGTCGATCCGAGACCCCTCGGCATCGAGCACCGCGCCGTACATCACCCGCGCCCTTGGCCCCACGCGGACATCACCGACGAGCGTGGCCGTCGGGGCGACGTAGGCGGTGGGATGGACCTGCGGTTCATGCCCGCGGTGCCGGATGCGGATTCCCTGCGCTTCAGCGATCATGAGCGGATTCTCGCCCGACCGGCCGCAAGCATGCTGGCGGATTTCCGACATCACGTTCGCCGAGACCTGGGCCATCGGCGATCTAACAACCTGGGGAGCGATTGGCCCTCGGGAATACTGGTCGCCTGGCTGGGTGGACGGGTGCGCATGAGATCTTCCTCTTCATGAGTACACCACCAGATGGATTGCCTATCTACCGAGTCTTGACCGGCCCGGACGACGCCGCGTTCTGCCATCGTGTGAGCGAAGCGATAGCTCTCGGCTTCGAACTGCACGAAGGCCCTGCGGCCACTTTCAACAGTGAAAGGGTCATCGTCGCCCAAGCGGTGGTATGGCCAGCACAGTCGTAAGACTTGAGGTCGCGATCTGCCCCTGACACGAGAAAAGCCGTACGGGCTAGGCGAGTTATGACGCTTGCCTGGGCCCGTGCGGCCTGTTCCTGACGGCCCTTGGTGGTTGTACCGGCTCAAGCTGGGAGTAGCCGCGGCTACAGTTCCACGGTGAGCGTGGGCGGGTGATGCCATGTGTGTCCGCAGGTGCCTTTGCAGTGCGTCTTTCTGCGGCGGGTGTCGGCAATGGTGAACACGGAGACGAGTACACGAAACGCCTTCACGTGCTCGTCGGCGGGCAGGCCGGCGAAACTGTAGCGGGGCGGGTCCATGCAGATCATTACTGAGGGGTTGGCCGTGGGCTTCACCCCGGACCGGGTCACTCCCGAGCGGCCGTCGGCGGGCATGATGTTGGCTTGCATGGCGCAGCCGGCGACCTCTCGTAGCACGTCCTGCCGACGCGCCGGGGAGAGGCCGGAAAACCAGGCCGCCCCGTCGTCCAGGGTGCGGAACTCCTGGGCGATCTCGTTGACGACCTGCTCGGTCTCGCGCCGAAAAGAGCCACCGTCCGCACTGCTGACTTCGGTCACCTCCGGATCATTCCATGCTGCCGGTTCCGGGTGAGGACGGCTCACGCAGGGGCTGTCGCGTCCAGGGCCCGCGATCGGGGCGACGCGCGGATTGAGCGATCCCCGACACCCTCGCCGCCCCGGCTGCCCCCTGGCGGAGGTGAGAACGTGGTGACGCTGACGTGTGGCCCCATGTCACGAACAGCCCGTCACCCGCCCTGCGCGGTTGCAGTGCGACCTGGGCAGCGGCAGCCAGGTCCTCGTTCGGCATTGCGGTCACCTCGCGGAAGGGGCGAAGGCAGGGAATTGCTCGTCTATGGCCTCGGCAAGCGGACGGGCACGTCGTGCACAGGCCTCCTGTGTCAGGGAGCGGGTGTGTGGAGGCGGAAGCGGCGCACCCCCACCCCGATCGGGCGCACTCCCGGAAGGGCCCTGAGCCTCAGCCAGGCTGGCCGGCTGGAGCGGGTGGTGTCGGCGAATCCCTCCTGATGGTGTTCTGAAGACATCCACTCGGACAGGTTGACCACCCGCCGGCCGTCCGTGCTGACGTGAAAGTTGGCCGAGATCCCCCACGGGTGATGCGGCTCCGGGTCCGCCGCCAGTGCCTGGGTGACGGTGTCGAGCATGCCCTGGGCCGCCTCTGCGTCGTCGACGTCGATCTCGGCGAACGCGATGACACGGGAGTGTTGTCGCGGGTGACATGTGGTGATCCCTGCGGTAGGTCGGGGGTATGCGGTTCGCGGGGAGGCGGAGTGACTGGCGCGGAGTCAAGGGAACTTTGGATGGCCGGCGAGCTGGCTCACGACGATTTCCAGGACTCTTCATAGATGTCGTCGTCCTGGTCGACATAGGCGAAGGGGCACCGGCGGCTGGAAGTTGGACGGAAGCGCGTTCTCAGTCGATCGCAAGTGATACCCATGTCGACCCTACGTAGCCAGGAGTGGCTTGATACCGGTCCCCGTATCCGACCGGCGTCCGCGGTGCTGGTGCAGTGCACTCGCAACTTGTCTTCCGAGAAGCTCGGGGTACACCCGGGCCCTGGCAGGCCGTCACAAGGCTTGCCGGGGCACATTGATGGACAGCGGTTTTGCTCCTGTGCCCACGTCAGTTCTGCGCTGCCGTATGCGGCAGCGGCTGGCGCATCGGCTCAGGCCGGACCGGTAGCGGTCAGCCACCTGGCGTTTGCTGCGTCCGGCTCGCCCCGAGTGTGCGACTTGGCGAAGCGAAACTCCGTGCCGTGCTGTGGGGTCCTGGCCGTCGATGGCAGGAATCGCTGACTCGTGAGGCGGCGAGATGAGCTTCCGGGGCGTCGCGTATTGCTCCGCCCCGGGGCTGGTGCGGCAACGTCACTTTCCACCGGTCAGATGGGTCAGGGCCGGTTGTACCGCACGCAGTTGATTGGGTTCGCGTTTGCATCGTCAATGCAGACGATGACATACGCGGCCCCACCGGGCTTATTCGCAGAGAGATCGGCATTGAGCGGATACGTCGTGTTGCACTTAGTGCTGGTACTCGCGTCGTCGAGCTTGTTGTTGGAGGCATCGTACGCGCCGAACCACGCCCTGCGGCAGCCGACGGCCCGGAGCGTCCCTTCGACCCCGACCCACCGGTTGGACCAGGTCAGTGTGCCACTGGCGTAGCTGCCGACCCCGTCGGGGACGTTGAATTCGCGGACCGAGGCGGGCGTCTGCGCGACGGCGGGGCCGGGAGCGACCAGCAAGGTGCCCGCGGTCAGCGCGACGGAACCGAGGGCGGCGGCGAAATGAGTCTTCATGCGAACTCCAGGATGGGGTCGGTTGAAGTGAGCCGGTTGCGGCTTCACATCCTGGGCTGGCCGACCACCTGCGGCCTACCTCTTAAGCCACGGCTTAAAGGGGGCGGGACGGCAGGCGCGGCGCCTCGCGCACCTGGGCACGCGTGTCCGGTGGCACCCGAGCAGGGCGGCGCCGCGCTCACCGGTCTGACGCCGCGGTGTCCTCGGGCCTCACGGTTGCGTCAGGGCACCGGTGCGCAGCAAGGCCAGCCCGAGGGGGGGTGATGAGGTGCAGCACGGATCCGCCTCGGCGGCTGGTGGTGATGAGGTCCGTGTTCCGCAGTACGGTCGCGTGCTGACTGGCCGCTGCGGCCGTGACGTTGAGGCGGCGGGCCAGTTCGCTCGGCGTGCAGCCTTCTGCTGTCACCTGCAGGGCGGCAGCTCGCGTGCGGCCGAGCAGAGACTCCAGGTTCCGCACTTCGGAGCCGTCCGTTTCCTCCGGCCCGGTACCGGTCAGCGGCCGGCAGAGAGCCGGCACGGTCAGCCGGGGTGGCTGGGCGGTATCGAGCGGGTCCCGCAGAAAGCTCACCGGGTGCTTCGAGAAGACCGTGGGCGTGATGATCAGTCCCCTTCCCTGGAGACGCACCTCAACTCGGCGCGGGTCGGGGGCTTCGAGCACCGGCGGACGCCAGCGGACCAGTGGTGCACAGATCGAACGCAGCAGGAGATCGGTGCCTCCCTCCAGCACCAGGTTCGCGCAACGGGTGGACAGCGCGACCAGTTCGGACGGGTGTAGCTCTCTTCCGGGGACGGCCCCGATGGTTTGAGCTGGGAGATCGTGGTTGTGGGTGATGGTGGCGTGGTCGGGTCTCTACCGTGTGGGTGGAGGAGGCGATGCTGATGGGGTTGTTGATCGGGGAGTTGGAGGCGCGGGAGGCGGCGGCTCGGGCCCGGGTGCGGTCGCCGCCGTCCTCGACGAGTGACGGAACCGCCGGGGCCGCACGGTGCCGGGGGCCGAGCGGGGCGGGCCGCCCACCGACTAGCATCGCTGAGTTCGTGCCACCCGCCGGCCCGGGCATCGCGGCGCGGCGTACAGGGGAGCTGACACGGCATGAGAACGAAGAGCGCAGCGGCGTGGGCGGTAGCGGTGCTGATGCTCGGCGCAGCCGTCGGCGGCTGCGCCGGGCAATCGGACAGGGGACCGTCCGGCAGCAGCGCGAAGCACACGAAGTCCATCCGCGAACCCGAGGACAAGCCTGATTCACGGGTCGTCGAGGACGACGACGACCACACCGTCCTCGAACTGTCCGACGGTCGGCAGGTGTCCCTCCGCTTCACTCGTCGCGGCCTGGAGGCACAGCATCGCGACGCCTCTGACGACGCCTGGTCCGCCCGGACGAAGGTCTATGAGACCGGCACCAAACCGTGCGGCGGCATCAGGGCAAAGGCGTATCGGGACACCGTGTGGCTCGCGGCCGGCTTCGGCGTGTACTGCAGGGACGGCGAGGAACCGCAGGAGGTGATCGCGGCCGTCGTCACCGGGGACCTCTCCTCCTGGACCACCGACCCGGCCAAAAACTACCTCGTCTGGCCGAAGGTCCGCATCCGCGACGGTGGCGCCCGAGTGGACTTCGTCGATCGCAGCATGCTGCAGACCACCACGCTGACCTGGCGCAAAGGCTCCGGATTCGCCGAGGTGGCCACGGAGTACAAGCCCATCCACCCCTGGTTCGTGGGCCGGTGGCGAGCCAGCGACGGCAGCCAGCAGCTGACCTTCCACCAGGTCGAGCCGGGCAGACGCGCACGCGTGGTCATCGAGTCCCGCACCGGCCCGCGATGCAAGGGCAGCGCCACTGTCTCCGGCATCGACCAGCACGGCCTGTCCATGAGCAACTTCAAGCTCGATCAGGGCACCAGGACCGTCAACTGCCCGCCGGAGGAGCTCAAGTACGACTTCGACGTGAAGTCCTCGGACGGCCCGCTGCGCCTACGCACGATCGGCAACCACCCCATGACCGTCCTTACCTATGAGCGGGCGGGCTGACGTACGACTGCGCATGAGGGGCGGCGGCGTGGTCGGGTCTCTACCGTGTAGGTGGAGGAGGCGATGCTGATGGTTGGGACGGGCGGCACGGTCGTGCAAAGGACAGCGATGTGGGCCGACGAGCAGGGTGGGGACGGCCGCTGGCGCATAACCCGGCCGGCAGCTTTCGCTCTTGGCCGGCAGCGAGTGCCCGACAGGTACTTAAGTGCCTGGAGAGGCGCATGACCAGAGAATCCCAAGATTGTCAGGTTGCTCAGACGCAGGTTTCGGCCATGCAGCAGACGAGCGTCGCCATCAGTGACCGGACCGGCTGGGCGCAGCACTCAGACGGTGCGCCGCCAGGGCTCACCCGCTCGCAGTCACGTGTCTTGGGCAAGTGGAACAGGGCCGCTGCCCTGAGCGGAAGCGGGCGGACCTTGGCGTGCAGGCGGACGGTTGAACACGAGCCAGACCAGCCGAACGGTCCGACGACGAAACGCACGACCGCTCACCACGAACGCATAGCGAGACCTTGCATCGGTACTGTCATGCCGGCCGGGCACCGTGACACGATCTTCTTCATGAACAGCGATGCCGCCCGTCGCACCGGGGCCACCGCTACCCGACGGAAGGACACCGTCAACTTGATTGTGGGATAGGCAGGCAAGTTGAGGCATGCTGATGGTGCGCAGGTGCCGCGAGGGGAACTGCGTTCAGGCGTGCAAGGGCGTCCCGGTGGCGGTCTTCCAGACGCGGGATCATTCGGCCAGTTCGGTACGGCGAAGACCATCGAAGGATGGATCTACGAAGGGCGGAAACCTCAGCGAGCGTTCCGCCCGGTCATCGTGGAGATGCTGGGGTACAGCATCGAGCAGCTTTGGTCCGAAGTCCCCGAAGACGGTGCTACGCCGTCCTTCATTCCGATGGCAGGCGCGTCACCGACGGCACTCCACGCCGATACCGGCGTGGACCTGGACGAGATGAAAAGGACGGGCGCTGTGGCAGTACGACGCGCGAAAGACTTCCTTCTGGGGGCAGACCGCGAGCGAGTGGGCGACGACACGCTCGGCTTGCTTGACGACGAGGTTCGGCGCCTTGTCGCCGAGTACCCCCGCGAACCTCTGTCAACGGTTTGGCCCGACCTCCTGGAGACGCAGGACCAGGTCTTCCGCCTCCTGGAGGGCGGTCGGGTCCGGCCGTCGCAGCTGCGTGACCTGAACGTCGCGGGAGCCGTCCTGAGCTTTCTCGTTGCCAAGGGCTTCCACGACATGCAAGATCCTCACGAAGCCCTGACGATGACCCGAGTCGCAGCGGCCTGTGCCAGGGACGCCGAGCACCCCGGCCTCATCGCCCTCACCGACGGCCTCAAGTCGCTCATCGCGTACTGGTCAGGGAAGCCCGCGGACGCCTATCACTACGCCAGCAAGGGCGCCGAGATCGCGCCCGGCAACCATGGGACGGCAGGTCTGTGGCTGCTCGGCCTCCAGGGGCGCGCCGCTGGTGTGCTCGGCGACGTGGAGACGGTGCGCACCGTGAGCCAGCGTGCCGCGCATCGGCGAGAGCACGTAGTCCCAGACGACTTGGACGAGCTCGGTGGGCTCTTCACCTACACCCGCGAGAAGCAGCTCTACTACACTGTGGAAGCCTCAACACTCCTGGGCCAAGGCGGAGAGCAGCTCTCCGCTCAGGCGGAGGAAGCGGTGATGGGCTTCCGTGACCCAAGCGCCCCGAGCTGGGCGTTCGGTGACCTTGCAGGAGCCCGATGCGACCTCGCGCTCGTACGGCTCTTCAGCGGCGACGTGGAAGGCGCCGCCGAGGCTATGCGGCCGGTACTGGACCTGCCTGCCTCCTACCGCAACAACGGGATCATCGTCTCCGCCCTGCGCGTCAGGAACTCCCTGACCACTGGCCCCACTCGATCGGCCGTCGCTGCGCGAGACCTGTGCGCGGAGATCGAAGCGTTCCCATCTAGCCGGCCGGCACTGCCCCGCGGGTAAGGTCCGGGGCATGCACCCGGTCACTCGATTCAGCGCACGTCTCGGCTTGCGAGAATTCGACAGCGCAGACGTGGAGGCGGTACTCGCCATCTACGGCAGCTCCGTAGCCACTGAACATCTGTCCTTCGAGCCGCGCAATCGCGACCAGGTCGAGCAGATCGTGGCTCGATCCATCACAGCGGCTACAGCGACGCCTCGCACAGAGTATGCGCTCGCCGTCGTGGAGCAGGGTGCGGCCGAGCTCGTCGGGTTCGGCCGCCTCGCCCTTGACCCCCACCAACAGCGCGGAGCCACCATGGGCTTTGCGCTGCGACCGGACGTGTGGGGGCAGGGCTACGGCGCAGAACTAGTGCGGCTGCTGCTCGGTTTCGGATTCCATGACCTTGGCCTCCACCGCATTTGGGGTGCGCGATCCCCGCTCAACGAGGCCTCCGCGAAGGTCATGGCGGCTGTCGGCATGACCGAAGAGGGCACGATCCGTGAGCACGTTCTCAAGGCGGGGAAGTGGCGGGACTCCGTCGTACACGCGATCCTCGACCGCGAGTTCTCTCCCGGATCCTGAAGGGTGGGCGAAAAGGCACTCACCGTCTCTCGCCGGATTGAGTGCGGGGATCTTGGCGAACGGATCGTTCCTCTCGGCCTGCGGGGGCGTACGTACACCGTCCAGGGGCCGCATGGGCCCGGCCGCCAACGACAGGCCCGCTCCGGTTCCTGATCCGTGGCGCCTGATGGGGCCACTCCAATCGCGGCGCCCGCGCGGATGCACTGGGAGCTGCACGCGAATCAATACCCGGCGCGCTCCTCGGCCCTTGCCATGCCACAAGGAGCAGTCAACGATGCACATCGCGACCGACCGACCGCATCTCCCACACATCGAAAACGCGCCATCTTTCCCAGCCGATCCACAGCGGTAGCCGCCGCATCGCTCGGAAAGCAGCCCGCACCTCGCCGCCTCGACGAGCGTGCCCGGTCGAGATATAGAGCGCCCGAGCGAAGACAACACCGGCTTGCGCTTACTCGACCTCAACATCGCTCCGCGCTTGCTTCAGCCGCCCAGTCGGCTCCGGCCCCACGGCGCAGAACTCCGATTTTCATGAGCACGGGAAGCAGCCCACTGTTCGCCACCCTTGGGGGCATGAACAGGAAACGCGACCCGCAACACTGGTGCCATCAGAATCGCACCCCACCGCTACTGACCTTGTTGGCGTGATGTCGTCAAGATGAGGCCGGTTTCGGCGAGGCATCCGTCGATGAGGTTGCTGCGGTACTGGATCTGGCGGAGA